>JBEVJD010000592.1:0-7662 GCA_040510435.1 Pyrinomonadaceae bacterium
CCGCCCGCCCGGCCGCCCCCCCCCCGCGCGCCCGCCGCCAGGGGTATGGCTCGGAGCCGTCCCGCGGGGGCGCCCGTGGCCCCCGCCCTCTGTCGCGAGTCCGCGCCCTCCGGCTCTGCCGGGACGGCCGCCGGGGCCGGGTCGTCCGCCGCGCCCACTGCGGCCGCCGGGGCGGCGCGCCTCTGCGGGCGGGATATAAGTGGTCTGCGGCGTGGCGGTCTCGCCGGGGGTGCCGTGGAGCGAGGCGTCGGCCTCGTGGCCGCGACCGCCGCGACCGCCGCGAGCGCCGCCGGGGCCGGCCGCGCCGCCGGGGCCGCCGGGGCCGCGTGCGTCACGTCCGTCACGACCGCGCGCGGGCGCGGCCGGCGCGGGTGGTGCGACGGGGACGTGTATGCGCTGGCCGGGCTGGACGCCGGCCTTGAGCGCGGCGTCGGTCAGGCGCAGGGTTCTGATCTGTCTGCCGGGGGCGGGCGTGGCCACCGCGGGCTGTTGCGTTTGAGGTGCTTCTGTCAATTCTGGCTCCGCCGCCGGGGCGGCTTCTTCGGTCGGGATGAAAATTTCGTCTTCGACGTGTGGCTCTTCGACCGCGGGCGTCGGCTCCGGCTCGGGCACGTGAGCGTGCGCGGGTGCGGCGCCGACTTCGTCAGGCGCGGCGGCCGGGGCCGCGCCCTGCGCGGTCAGAGGCTGTTCGGCGCGCGCGGCGGGCGGGCGCGGGCGCATGATGCGCGGGGTGAGCGGGCGCGGCCCGCCGCCCGCGGTGTCGGGCGCGGGGACGTGCTCGGGCTGCGGCTCGGCCGGCTCGGCTTCGTGCGGCGCCTCGGCGTAGACCTCGGGCACGGGCGCTTCCGCCTCGTCGGGCGCGTGCGCCGGCTCGTCGGCGTGCTTCGCCTTCTTGACGACGCGGATGCTGCGCTGGACGGTCGGCTCTTTCTTGGGGAAGTACTTGTTGCGGATCTTCTCGGCCAGCTCTTTCGAGATGGTGTTCGAGGGGACGGACACGTCAACGCCCTCGCGCCGCACCTCTTCGATGAGGCGCTTCGACTCCATCTTCAATTCTTTGGCGAGATCGTAAATCCTGATTTTTGAAGTGTGGGCTGCTGACATGAACTCCTTCTTCGACGCTTCTAATAAAACGGCGCCGCGCGCTTTCAAGGGGGTTAAGTGTCAAGACGCCTCTTGAGCCTCCCCCCTCGTGTCGTCGCGCGCGTCGCACGGCGGCCGGAGAAGGGTCTTAAGGCGGGCAGCAGTCGCGCGCCCCCAGACGAGGGCGCGCGGCCGCGTCACTGCGGTTATTCGACGGCAGGGGCATCGTCAGCCTCGTCGTCGGAAACGTTTTCAACCGGGGCGGGGTCGCCCTCGCCGTGGGCGCCCGGCTCCGAAGAAGTCTGCACCTCGGGCGCGGAGGCTTCCGAAGCGAAGTCGCCGCGCGGCGAGATGGGCGAGTCCTCGTACTCTTCGTCCGACATCTGCACCGTGCCGCCGGGGACGCCTTCGCCTTCGGCGTCGAGCGTCGAGGGGCGCTCCTCCTCTGCGAAGGAGCCGGTGTTCTGGATGACGGCGGCCTCGGTCGAGAAGATGTCGGGCGCGGGCGTGATGGTGTCGGGGCGCAGGTCGCGGCCGGCGCCCTGAAGAATCAGTTCGTCGGCGGACATCTGCTCGACCTCGGTCAGTGCGACGGGGTCGGCCGACTCTTTCGCCAGAATGTTGTCGGGCGAGAGGTCTTCGGCGAGGAACGGCGGGCGCGTGCGCACCGCCTCGTCGTAGCCCTCGGCGATGGACTCCTCAGAGGGCTCAACGTCGCGCTGCTCCGCGTTCGGGTCGGCCTCGACCGACACCGCGTGCTGCTCAATCGGGCTACTCTCTTCGCCCTCTTCAGCCTGCTCACCCTCCTCACCCTCCGGCTCGCTCGCGCCTTCGCCCTCGGCGGAAGCCTCCGCGGCGGCCGACTCTTCGCCGCCCTCCGTGGCTTCGGCCTCTTCGGTCTCGGCAGCGACGCGGGCGCTCTCGACGACGGCCTGCGCCGCCCCGATGAGCGCCTCGGCCTGGTCGATACTCATATCGAGGAACTCGGCGATGTCGTCCACGGTCGCGTTGGCGAGCGTCTCGATGTCGCCCACGCCGCGGTCGGCGAGCGTCGAGACCAAAGTGGGATTCATGCCCTGCAAGCGCTCAAGCGGCACGGCCTCGCCGGAGGCGATCATCGCGCCCATCTGCGCGGCGACCTCGCGCTTCAGCTCCTCCTCGGAGCGGATGTCGATGTTCCACCCGACGAGCTTCGTGGCGAGCCGGACGTTCTGCCCGCGCTTGCCGATGGCCAGGGAGAGCTGGTCTTCGTTGACGATGACCTCCATCTGGCGGTGCTCGATGTCGGTGATGCGAACCTGGTTGACTTTGGCGGGCGACAGGGCGTTGGCGGCGAAGACCGACGGCTCGTCCGACCACTCGATGATGTCGATCTTCTCGCCGCGCAGCTCGCGGATGATGGCCTGCACGCGCGAGCCCTTCATGCCGACGCAGGCGCCGACGGGGTCAACGTCGCGCTCGGTCGAGGCGACGGCGATCTTGGCGCGCTCGCCCGGCTCCCTGACCGCCGACTTGATGACGACCGTGCCGTCGTAAATCTCGGGCACCTCCATCTCGAAGAGGCGCTTGAGGAGTTCAGGAGAAGTGCGCGAGGTGACGACCTGCGGGCCCTTCGACTCCTTCGACACGTCGTCGATGACGACGCGGACTCTCTCGCCCTGGTTCCACTGCTCGCCGCGCGACTGCTGGTTGCGCGGCAGCACCGATTCCACGGTGCCGAGGTCAACGATGATGTCGCCGCGCTCGAAGCGCTTGACGTAGCCGTTGACGAGGTCGCCAACCTTGTCGATGTACTGCTCGTAGATGTTGGCGCGCTCGGCGTCGCGGACTTTCTGGAAGAGGATTTGTTTCGCGGTCTGCGCGGCGATGCGCCCCATGTCCTCGACGGGGAGGGGCAGTTGCAGCTCGTCGCCGACCTCGACCTCGTCGCCGGCCAGTTCCTTCGCCTCGTCGAGGGAGAGCTCGCGGCCGGGGTTCTCGACCTCTTCGACGACGACTTTCGAGGCGAAAATCTCCAGACCCGTCTCCGGCGACCACTCGACCTGAATCTCCTCGCCCGACTTGAACTGCTTGCGGGCGGCGGCGCGCACGGCCTCCTTGACCGCCTCGATGACGACCTCGCGGTCTATGCCCTTCTCCTTGCAGACGGCGTCGATACTTTGCCCGATGGATGCGCTCATATGTTTTTAGAGGCTGGGGTCTAGAGGCTAGTAAGACGTTTTAACTAGTCTCCGGTCTCTAGCCTTTAGCCTCTGCTTTCTTCTGCCGCTCGCGCTCCTCTGCGAGTCGGAACTCCTCTTCAACGTCAATCTCCAGATTCGCCTTGGCGACCTCGGAGAGGGGGACGAGGACGCGCCCCGTGGTCTTGTCCTCGAACACGATGTCGTCGCCCTCGATGCCCTCGATGCGTCCGCGGAAGTTGCGCTGGCCGCCGACCGCGCCCCGCGTCTTCAACTTCGCCAGCCGCCCGGCGAAGCGCTCGAAATCCTCGCGGCCGTAGAGCCCGCGCTCCAACCCGGGCGAGGAGACTTCGAGGGTGTAGGTGGCCGGGATGAAGTCCTCCACGTCGAGGACGGTGCCGACGTGCGTGCTGACCGCGGAGCAGTCCTCGTGGGTGACGCCGTCCGGCTTGTCGATGAAGACGCGGACGACTGGGGCGCGCGCGCCGCCGGCGAATTCGACGTGGACGATTTCGAGGCCGCGCTCTTCGGCCACGCGGCGTGCGATCTCGCGCACACGCGCCTCGATGGAAGTCTCCCCGTCCAAAGCCCCTCGCCAGCCCCCTCTCAAAAACCCTCGGAGCAAAAGAAAAAGTGGGCCGAAAACCCACTGGCAACGCCACCGCGCTCCGAGCAAGAGGCGAATTATACGGGAACCGCCCGCGCGTGGCAACCCGGCAGAAGGAGCGTTGGCGGTGGGTGGATGGCGGCGGGCAGCCGCCCCGCGCTAAGGAGGTTGAAGGATTAAATCGGGGGCTCTGGCAGTAGGCTTCAACTGCCTGCTGCCATCCGCCTGCCGCCTACCGTAGCCTCGATTTGACGACCTCGCTGACCGTCTTCCCGTCGGCGTTGCGCCCGGCGAGGCGCGCGAGCGCCGCCTTCATCAACGCGCCCATCTCCTTCAAAGAAGACGCGCCGGTCTCGGCGACGGCTTCGTCCACGGCGCGCTCGATCTCCTCGCGCGAGGCGGCGCGCGGCAGGTACTCCTCGATGACGACGATCTCGGCGCGCTCCTTCTCGGCCAACTCCTCGCGCCCGGCCTTCTCGTACTGCTCGACCGAGTCGCGCCGCTGCTTGACGAGAGACTGGAGCGCCTTCGTCAGCTCCTCCTCCTCCAGTTCGCCGCCCTTCTCGATCTCCCGGTTCTGCACCGCCGCCTTCACCATCCGCAAAGTAGACAGCCGCGCGGCGTCTCTGGCCTTCATCGCCGCCGTCATGTCGCTCGTGATGCGTTCCTTCAGACTCATATGCTTTATGGCTCCCACCCGCCTCAGTTTCCTGGCGACGAAAAATCTAGCGCGCGTAGCGCGACTCCGCTAATATTTGCCGGGCAGCCTTTAACGTCCGGCTCTCACATTCACATCAAACGCGCCGTAGTTTAGCAAATCGAGCGACGTATGCCGCAAGTCACCAGCCCACCCCTTCGCATCTTCATCTGCTACCGCCGCGACAACCCCGACGGACACACAGGCCGCTTGGGCGATCATCTCCATGCCCGATTCGGCGATGAAAACGTCTTCATGGATGTCGAGAAGATCAGGCCCGGCCGAGATTTTAGGAAAGTAATCGACGAGGCACTCGCCAATTGCGAGGTTCTACTCGCGCTCATTGACCAGAACTGGCTGACGAGACTTGATGAGGACGGGCGGCGGCGGCTGGACAACCTCGAAGACTATGTCCGCTTGGAGATCGTCACGGCGCTCGAATGCGGCGTTGGGGTGATTCCGGTGGTGCTGCCGGGGGCGCGCATGCCGCGCAAACAGGATTTACCCGAGAACATGTGGGCACTGGCGCACATCAACGCGGTGGTATTCAGCAACCAGCCCGGGCACTGGAGGCACGATGTCGAAGAACTGATCCGCGCGATAGAAGAGTTGGTCACCGAGCGCCGCCGCGAGAAGGAGTCCCCACCCGCGCCGCCTCCCCCGCGTCCGGTGCCGGAGCCGGCTGCGGGAAAGTTGAAATCGGCGTTCTGGAACGTCGTTCTCGGCAACAGGAAGTTCATACTCTTGAACGTCTTCCTCATGCTCGCCTTCTACGTCATCCCGGTGGGTGTGCCGTTGATTATAAAGTTGATCATGAATAGGAGGGTGAACATCCAGATTAGTCGGATACGGTTGCCGGGTGACGGTTTTCGGCTGGGCTCGACGGACGAGTACGGTAATCCAAGGCCGGGGCGCCAAGTCACGTTCGATAAGGCAATTGTTATGGGCGTGCATGAAGTGACGCAGGCTGAGTGGGCGGCGGTGATGGGAGATAATCCGTCCGAGAACCGGGGGGACGATAAACCCGTCGAGTGGGTATCATGGGACGACACGCAGACGTTTATAACTAAGTTAAATATCATGGAGAAGACTCTGTTGGGTAACGGGCGCGTGTATGCCTTGCCTACCGAAGCGGAATGGGAATACGCATGTAAGGAGGGGCAGGCCAGAAACCCCGGGGGGCGGCCGATGCATACGCGCGAGGTCACGAAGGCGTATACGAATGACTTCGAGCAGTACGGTATGCTCGACAACGTTCAGGAGTGGTGTCAGGACGTGTACTACGAAGATTACTCCGAGACGCCCAGGGACGGCAGCAAGGCGGCGCCCGGCCCCGACAGCGCCCCGCGGGTGGTGCGCGGCGGGGCGTTCGACGGTGACGCGGGCGGCCGCGGTTGCTCCGTTCGCAAAGGGGCTACAAGAGGCGACAAGGACAGCAAGATCGGCCTCCGCTTAGTGGTGCGCTACGAGAATCCATAGCTATTTCTTTTTCCTTGACCCCGACGCTCTCATTACCTGCTCGCGCGTTTGCGTTCGACGGCGGCGCGGAGGTCTTCGAGGGTGGTGGTGGGGCCGTGGACGGCGGCGACGCGTTGGATGTCGAGGCCGCTTTTGGCGAGCCAGTCGAAGAAGTGGAGGGTGGTGTCGTTGACGGTCGAGGGCATGTATTTGCCCGAGTTAGGGAGGTTGACGAGGTCGCCCTGGAAGATGATTTTTTCTTTGGGGAGGTAGGCGACGAGCATCTCGTCGGCGTGGGGGCCGGGGCCGATGTCGATGACTTCGAGGGTCTGTTTGCCGTCGGTGAAGGTCCGCTTGCCGCCGCGCACGAACTCGAAGAGGGGCTTGCGCGGGGCGCGGGTCAGGTCGTCCGGGAACAGGGTGAAGGCGGACGAGGCCATGCGCTCGAAGTACTGCTGGTTGGCGGGCGTGGTGACGACGGTCACGTCGCTGGCGATGTAACTGCGCAGGCCGCCCGAGTGGTCGTCGTGGTGGTGCGTGACGACGACGTACCTGACGGGCTTCGACGGGAACATCTCGCGCGCCTTGTTGATGGTCGGCTTGGGGCCGCGGCCGCCCGCGTAGGGCTCGACGACGAGGACGTAGGTGTCGAACTCGACGACGAGCGAGTTGGCGCCGCTCTCGAAGAGGTAGACGCCTTCGGCGAGTTTGGTCTCGCGGACGGGCGCGGGGGCGGGCGTGGGCAACTCCTCGAAGCCCTCGGGGCGGGCGAAGGCCGTGTCGGCGGGCTTCGTGTTGAAGCGGACTTCCGTGTACTTCACGTCTTCGATCAGGTCGCCGCCGCGGCGCGTCTGCCGCGCGGCGGGCACCATGACACGCTCGACGGCGCGGTAGCCGTTGAAGATCGTCTCCTGCACCACGTCGCCGTCTACGCCGTCCTGCACCATCTGCTCGTACTTCGAGAGCAGGCGCGTCTTCGAGTCGAAGAAGAGGTTCATCACGACGCCGTTGGCGGCGGCGAAGACGACGACCTCGTGCGGGCGCTTGTCGAAGGTCTCCCGGCCCGCGTAGCGCAGCGTCGGCGCGCGCTGTTCGAGCGCGAGGCCGAGCAGAAGGTGCGGGACGCGGCGGACGTAGTTGAGCGTGATGGCGGGGAGGTTCGCGGGGTTGACCGGCTGCAACGTGCGGTCGCGGTCGTTGACGAAAAAGGCTTGCCCGCCGTTGACCACCACCTTGCCGCCGAAGACGAAGCCGCCGGGCAGCGGGTCGCGGTTCTCGAACGTGTAGCGCCCGCGGCGCACGTCGGCGAAGAGCGTCTCGTCGCGCGTCATCTGATCCCAGGGCCGGCCGACCTTCAAGCTCTGGTTGCGCGCCCACGTCGAACCGTTGGCCTTCACCCACACGTCCTCGGCCGCGCGCAAAGCCTCCACGCCGCCGAGCGCGTTTAAGCCCGCCTCGATTGTCTGGTACGCCTTGCGGTACGAGGCGGCGGTGCCGGCCGACGCCTCCGAGGGTTGTTGCGCGTTTGCGGTGAACGAGGCGGCTGAAACGGCGAGGCAGGCAAAGAGCGCGAGCCACAGTCTTCTCTGCATACGAAATATTCTCCCTTCGGACATGATTTTGGACGTGGGAGTTCC
>JBEVJD010000593.1:0-15177 GCA_040510435.1 Pyrinomonadaceae bacterium
CCGCGACGGCGGCTACTGCCCCGTCTGCGCCAACGAGCTGCTGACCTACGTCGGCACGCTCCTCTCGCGCTGACGCGGGCGGCGAGACACGACGCCAACGACGCCCGCCCTTCCCGACAGGAGTGCGGGCGTCGCCCTTTAGGATTTTAGAAATTCGGGACGCTTACCCGCCGCGCGTTCAAGGAGAAGATTGAATGAGCGACGAAGAGAGAGACGACAGCAACGGACAGGGCTTGCCGACCGCCAGCGATTTACTACGCTGGGCTGAGAAGACACAGCGCACCATCGACTTCATGGTTCAGCAGCAGGCGCAGTTCCAGGCGAAGTCCGAAGCTGACATGCAGCGGCTTCGCCAGTTGTATGAGCAGAACGAGGAGAGGTGGGCACGTAACGAAGAAAGATGGGCGAGCAACGAGGAGAGATGGACGCGCGCCAATGAGAAGTGGGAGCGCACCGAAGAGAGCGTGCGCTCGCTGCACGCCATCGCGCAGATACACGAGGGGGAGATAATGGCTATTGTGGAGGTGCACGCCGACACGAGAGAGCGGCTCAACGTCTTAATCGACACCGTCGAGCGAGTTATCAGCGAGCGGCGCAACGGCGGTGGGAAGAGGGAAGAGAGTTCGGGATGACGAACGACTCGCAAATCTCGGGGACGATCCAGCGCAACGACTGGTCTTTGCAGCGCAAGGGCATCATCGACCAGGAGCGGCACAAGGAGCGCGTGAAGGAGGCCGTGCGGAAGAACCTCGGCTCCATCGTCTCGAACGAGGCCATCATCCTCTCGGACGGCAAGCGCACCGTCAAAGTCCCCATCCGCTCGCTCGACGAGTACAAGTTCCGCTTCGACCACCGCAAGAAGAAGCACGTCGGCACCGGCGACGGCAAGACGCGCGTCGGCGACGTGATCGCGCGCGAGGGGCAGCAGGGGCAGGGGCCGGGGCGCGGCGCGGGGCCCGCCGGCCAGGACGCGGGGGCCGAGTACTACGAGGCCGAGGTGGACATCGACGAGCTGGCCGCGCTCATCTTCGAAGACCTCCAACTCCCCTTCCTCGAAGACAAGGCGAAGAAGGCCGTCCAGTCGCAGACGACGCGCTTCAACGAAATCCGCCGCACGGGCGTCTTCTCGAACCTCGACAAGCGCCGGATGATTCTGGAGAACATCAAGCGCAACGCCCGCGAGTCGAACGAGCCGCGCTTCGGCGGCGTCCGCAAGGAAGACCTCCGCTTCAAGACGTGGGAGGAGGACAAGCGCTACGAGTCGAACGCCGTCGTGCTGGCGCTGATGGACGTGTCGGGCTCGATGGGCGAGTTCAAGAAGTACATCGCGCGCTCCTTCTTCTTCTGGATGGTGCGGTTCCTGCGGACGAAGTACGACAACGTGGAGATCGTCTTCGTCTCGCACCACACGGAGGCGAAGGAGGTTTCGGAGGAGCAGTTCTTCACGCAGGGCGAGTCGGGCGGCACCGTCGTGTCGAGCGCCTATCAACTCGCGCTCGACATCATCAACGTGCGCTACCGCCCCTCGGACTGGAACATCTACCCGTTCCATTTCTCCGACGGCGACAACTACTACTCGGACAACGAGGAGGCCGTCCGCCTCGCCGACGAACTCATCAGGACGTGCAACCTCTTCGGCTACGGCGAGATCGGCGAGGAGGGCGGCGGCGGGTATCGCAGAAGCTCGGGCGCGCTGCTCTCCATCTTCAACGACCGCCTGCGCCGCAAGGAGCGCTTCATCGGCGTGCGCATCGACGACAAGGAGGATGTCTACCCCGCCCTCAAACAGTTCTTCGGCCGCCGGGGCGTGGAAGCATGAAGGGAAGTAGTCAGTAGACAGTAGTCAGGAGTCAGTAGCGCTCCGCACCGCTGACGCTGACGCTGACATACTAACCGCTCGACTGCTTAAGTTTTTCTACTGACTACTGACTACTGACTACTTCAAACATGGAAGACCGCGAGATCAAGGGGCTCGAAAGTGCGCTGGAGCGCATCTGGGAGGTGGCGCGTGGGTTCGGGCTCGACCCGTACCCCGTCCGCTTCGAGGTGGTGCCGGCCACGGTCATGTACGAGATCGGCTCCTACGCCCTGCCCGGCCGCTACTCGCACTGGACGTTCGGCAAGGCGTACCACCGCATGAAGACGATGTACGACTTCGGCCTCTCGAAGATTTACGAGGTCGTCATCAACACCAACCCTTCTTACGGCTTCCTGCTGGAGACGAACAGCCCCGTCCAGAACAAGCTCGTCATGGCGCACGTCCTCGGCCACGTGGACTTCTTCAAGCACAACGCCTACTTCTCGAAGACCAACCGCCGCATGGTCGAGACCGTCTCGGCGCACGCGGGGCGCATGGGCGAGTACGAGTTCAAGTACGGCCGCAAGACCGTCGAGCGCTTCCTCGACGCCGTGCTCTCCATCGAGGAGCACATCGACCCCAACTTCTTCATCCGCCGCGAGGCGCCCGGGCCCCCGGCCGGCGCGAAGAAGCAGCCGAAGAAGCCCGGCCGCTACGACGACCTCTGGAACCTCGGCCGCGCCCCCGAGCCCGAAGAGGCGCCCGACGCCGACGACCGTCCCCGCGGCGACCGCCTCCCCGAGAAAGACCTCCTCTACTACCTCATGCGCAACTCGCCCTCCCTCAAGGACTGGCAGCGCGATGTCATCGCCATGATGCACGAGGAGATGGAGTACTTCGTCCCCCAGATGCAGACCAAGACCATGAACGAAGGTTGGGCGTGCGCCACAAAGGATTCGTTGCTTCTTACGGAGGAGGGTTTCGTCCGCTTCGACGAGCTTTACGAGGCAGGGCGGAAGATTCGCGTCGCCAGCGGCGGCGAGCGCGAAACTCGCCGCATCCTGGACTTTCACAAGGAAGAGTCCGTCCCGACGATCCGCATCCGCACGCGCCGCGGCTTCACGATTGAAGGGGCGGAGCAGCACCGCGTGCGCGTGGCCGACGGCGGCTGGAAGTACCTGAGCGATGTCGCGGCCGGCGACCTGGTCGGCCTCGCCTCCGGCACGGAGGTCTGGCCGTCGCTGAAGGTGAAGCTCGACTTCGCTCCGGCTGTGGCTTCCGCGACGCTCGGCGACGTTGCACACCTCGCCGGTGTCTCCTACAAGACTGCGTTCCGGCACCTGCACGGGCGCGTCCTTTCGCGCAACGCCCCGGCGCTCGACGCCGCCTTAACGACGCTGGAATACCAAAGCGGAATCGCGGGGAGAATCTTGCAGACGCGTCGCGCGCCGCGCGTCCCTTCCGAGTTGAACGAAGATTTCGCGTGGCTCCTCGGGTACTTCGTCGGCGATGGCAACGTGACCAAGTCGGGCATCGGGCTGACAACCGGCGACGAGGAGTTAGCCCACAAGCTCTGCTTCGAGGTCGAATCACTGTTCGGGCTGCGGGCGCGCCTCAAGCTGGACGTGAGCGACGGTCACTCGCGCTGGCGCGTCGTCGTCCACTCGCGCGAACTCCGCCGCGTCTTTGAGGCTGTTGGTCTCGACCTCAGCGCTAGGGCGCGTGCGAAGAAGATCCCGGCGCCCGTCCTGCGCTCGCCCGAGTCGGTGGTGTCGGCCTTCCTCCGTGGCTACTTCGACGCGGACGCGTACGCGGGGCCGGAGGGCCTCAGGCTCTCCTCGGCCAGCGAGGAGTTGATACGAACGGTGCAGATCGTTCTGCTCAACTACGGCATCCTGTCGCGGCAGCGCAGACATCTCCATGACATCACGCAGCTTGAAATCAGCGGCGCGTCGGCCGCGCGTTTCCTCGAACGGATAGGCTTCGGCCTCGCGCGCAAGCAGCGCGCGCTGCTCGCCTACGTGGAGTCGCACCGGTGGTTCCGGCACGAAGAACTGACCGACGAGGTCGTCTCGGTCGAGAGCCGGCGGAACGACGTGTACGACATCACCGTGGACGAGAAGCACGCCTACGTCGCCAACGGTTTCGTCAATCACAACTCGTTCTGGCACTCGCGCATCATGCGGGAGCTGGACTTGCCGGACGTGGAGCTGTTGGAGTTCGCGGATCTGCACTCGGGGGTGGTGTCGCCGCACAAGGGACAGTTGAACCCTTACTACCTCGGCTACAAAATCTTCGAGGACATCGAGCGGCGTTGGGACGACCCCACGGCGGAGGAGCGCGAGAGGCTGGGGCGCGAGCCCGGCGGCGGGCGCGCCAAAATTTTCGAGGTGAGGGAGATGGAGTCCGACGTTTCGTTCCTGCGCAACTATCTCACTGAGGAGTTGTGCGAGGAGCTAGACCTCTTCGTCTACGAACTGGTGGACGAAGAGGAGTGGACGGTGACGGAGAAGCGCTGGGAGCGTGTGCGCGACCAGCTCGTCTCGAACATGACCAACTTCGGCTTCCCCTACATCGTCGTCGCCGACGGCGACTACAACAACAACCGCGAGCTTTACCTCAAGCACCAGTACGAGGGCGCGGAGCTCGACACCAACTACGCCCGCCGCGTCCTCGAACACGTCCACGCCCTCTGGGGCCGCCCCGTCCACCTCGAATCCGTCATCGACGAAGAGCCCGCACGCCTCCACTACAACGGCGAGGAGCACGACGAGGACTGAGTCGCCTCGGCCGCGCCCGGCGGACTAAAAGTTTTCCTACCCGCGCCCGCCGGCCTGATTTAGAATGCCGCGCGCCCCGCAGGAAGTTTCACGCCCGCACATCAAGCTCTCTCAGTACGGCGCGCCCGAGGAGGAAGTAGTCCGCATGACCACGCCGAGCTACCCGCAGCAGGAGGAGAAGAGGGGCGTCGCCCTCGAACACTTCTGGGGGCAGTACCGCGTTTGGGCCGAGACGGCCCGGAAACACCAGAAGATTCTGAACGCGTGGCGGCTCCGCGTGCTGCTGCTCGGGGTGGCGGCGGCCGTCATCAGCGCGGTCAGCGACCCGCGCGCACTCCCGTGGCCGGAGGGCTGGCCGGCGTGGAACGTGCCGCGCTCGGCGTTCGGCGTCGCGGGCGGCGTCATGCTCGGGCTCACCGCCTTCCTCACGAGGGAGCTGCTCGGGCCCGAGCGCGAGGGGCGCTGGCTGCGTGCGCGCGCCGCGGCCGAAGCCTTCAAGCGCGAGGGCTATCTGCTGGCCGTGGGCGCCCCGCCCTACGACGGGCCGATCACGCGCGCCCTGCTCGAACGGGGCCGCGGGATTCTCGCGGGCGTCGGCGACCTCCAGGAGGAGGCGGTCGCGGAGGAGCAGAGGCTGAAGGGGATGCCGCCCTGCCCGCTCCCCATGGACGAGTACGTCAAGCAGCGGGTTGACGACCAGATACGGTACTACCGCCGCAGGGCGGGCGAGCACGGCGTGGTCGTCGGGCGCGTCAGGTGGCTGACCGTCGTGCTCGGCTTGGCGGCCTTCGTCCTCGGCGCTCTGGGCGGCGGCGTGGCGGGGGTCTGGCTCGTCGTCATCACCACCGTCACCGCCTCGCTGGCCGCCTACCTCTACGCCAACCGCCTACAGTATCTAATCGGCAGCTACACGGCCGCCGCGCGCAACCTCGACGCGCTGCGCGTCGGCTGGCAGACCTTCGGCGACGAGGCCGACGACGCCGAGCGCGACCGCTTCATCCTCGACTGCGAGGCGGTGCTGTCGGCGGAGAATCAGTCCTGGGTGGCGGAGTGGGCGCGGAAGGAGAGCGCGAAGAAGTAGGCGCCGCCTCGGGTCGGGTGAGGCGGCGACGGCGCGGCTCAGATGGTCGGGTTCCAGGAGTTCATCCAGAGGGTGCTGGTGGATTCCGTGCGGCCGACCTTGTAGACGTTGAGGCTGGTGAGCGGGGGCGCGTAGAGGTGCAGGGTGACGAGGTCTCGGCCGCTCACGTCGGGGTTGCCGAGCTGGTGTATATCGGGCACGTCGGCGCCCGTGACGTGCCCGGGCGTCCACTCGCGCGCGGACTCGTAGGCGAGCCCCCCGTCGCCCATCTCGAAAATCGTCTCCCACATCACGCCGCGCAGCACGCGCACCGCGCCGTAGGAGCCCGCGTGGTCGTGGATGGGCGTGCGCTGCCCCGGCCGCCAGCAGAGCACGAGCAGCTCGGCGTGCTCGCCCATGTGCACGCGGTGGCGTGCGTAGGTGCTCTCCTTGAACGAGACGTAGGGGCGCAGCTCTTCCGTGCTGACCTCGACGCCCCCGAGCAGCGCGCTCAAATCTTCGAACGCGGGCGCGCCGCCCATGCGCTTGAGCCGCCCGACGAGGTCGGCGAGGCCGTAGCCCGACGTGGGCCCGGCCGCGTCGAGGGTTGTGGTCGAAGACATCCGCTCGCTACTCATCGTCTTGCTCCCGTTCAATCAAGTCTGCGGACGAACTCCGAGAGGTCTTTGAAGCTCTCGGCGTGGAGGTCGGCGGGGAAACGCGCGCGGACGGCCCGGTCGCGGAAGCCCTCGCCGCCGAGCACGACGCGCGCGTCGCAGGCGCGCGCCGCCGACGCGAGTTGCGCGTAGTCGCGCGCGTTGTGCTCCAACTCGCGCTGCAAGGTCGCCGAGACGCAGACGAGCCCCGGCCTCTGCTTCTCGACGTACTCGGCCAGCGCGAAGAAGGGAGTGTGCCCGCCGAGGTTGCGCACCTCCCAGCCCGCGCCTTCCAAAACCGCCTGCGCGCAGAGCACGGGCAGCGTGTGCATCTCCTCCTCCGCGGCGCAGCAGACGGCCGCGCCCGCCTTCGCGCCCGCGCGCCGGGTCGAGGCCGCCAGCGACTCGATGGCGCGCGTCGCCGTGCTCGTCGCCAGATGCTCCTCCGCCACGGACATCTCTTCACCGTACCAGAGGTCGCCCACGCGTTGGAGCGATGGGGCGACGACCGCATCGAATATTAAGTCCAGCTTAACGCCGAGCATGTGCGCTTCGAGCAGCAGCGCCGTGGCCTCGCCCGCGCGCCCGCCCCTGACGGCCTCGAAGAAAAGCTCCGCGGCCTGTTCCGGGTCGAAGGCGTGGGCGGTCGCGGTGGCGGTCGGCGCGGACGCTACCGCGACGCCGGTCGTCGCGCCCAAGCCCCGCTCGGTCTGAAAGCGCATGACCTCCGCCAGCGGGAAGCGGCGGTGCCCGCCGACGGTGCGGCTCGACTTGAGCTGCCCCGTGTCGGCCCAGCGCTTGATCGTCGCCTCGCTGACGAGCCAGACGCGCGAGAGCTGGCGCGTCGTCAGGAATCTTGTCGGAGAATAACTCATGAGCGTTTCAAGCGTTTATAGGATACGTCGTTTCCGCGACCCTTCCAAGCGCAAACAGGGAATTTGACGACAACTAAAATGGACTCACTTTGTCAATATTTTGTGATGCACGTTTTGAGCGTTTCGTGTATCATGCAGACGTTCTTAAGTCGCTCATGTTTGGAGGCGGGGTCGCCGCCCAGATGGACGCCAAAGCACCGGACGCACGCGGGGCGTCTCGGCTTCAGAGTCAGACGGCCCCGCTATTTGAGCAATGATCTTTTTGAAGCAGAGCGTCATCGGCGCATCCCCCGAGCGCGTCTTCGGCTTTCACGAACTGCCGGACGCGCTCAAGCGCCTGACGCCGCCCTGGGAGCCGACCCGCGTGGTTCGCGCGGCCGCCGACCTGCGCGTCGGCTCCGAGGCTCTGGTCGAGACGCGTTTGCTCGGGCTGCTCAAGGTGCGTTGGCTCGCGCGGCACACGGCCTACGACCCGCCGCGCATGTTCGAGGACGTACAGGTCTCGGGGCCTTTTAAGAGTTGGCGGCACCGGCATTTCGTCGAGCCGCACGAAAAGGGTGCGTTGCTGCGGGACGAAGTCGAATACGAGACGCCGCTAGGCGTGCTCGGCCGTCTGGCCGCGCCGGTTCTGGTCGAGCCGCGCCTGCGGCGCCTCTTCGAGTACCGCCACCGCGTCACGCGCGAGTGGTGTGAGGGAGCGGCACAGTAGTAGCAACACACATGGGCATGTCAAACGTTGCGAACCGAAACGGGACGAAGGGCCGGCGGGGTCTGTTCATAGCGGGGCTCTCGCTCATCGTGCTCTTCGGGGTGGCGTTACTCAAAGGGCGGGCGGATTCCGGCGGGGAACTCGACTGACCACATCATCAACTTAGACAGGGAACGGACAGGGGGGATATTTACATGGCAACAGCAGCTTCGAAGATGGCGCAGGATACTTCTACTTTTACCGGCAATCAAAGCATGACGGCGGGCAAGGACGTGGTCGAATCGACGCTCCGCACGATGGACGAGTCCACGAAGGGCGCGGCCGGCGTGAGCCTGTTTCACATTTTGACGCTGGCCTCCATCGGCGGCTCGCTCGCGCTCTTCTTCGCGGGCAAGAAGTCGGCGGCGATCTTCGTCGGCCTCTGGCCGCCGACCTTCCAGGCGCTCAAGGCCGTGGCCGACACGAACAAAGAGAACCGGAAGTAGTCGGCCGGCGAGTAAGAACAAGGGGGAAGAGTAAGGCCGCGTGGGATTCGTCCCCGCGGCCTTCTCATTTTCTTACGTCTCGAGCGTCGGCTCGGGGCTCACTCCATCCTGAGCGCCTTGCCGACCGAGGGGTCTCGGCGCACGCGCCAGATTTTGGAGTCGAGGTAGTAGTGCAGCAGCGCATAGCCCCAGAGGAAGCCCGAGATGAGCTGCGTGACGAAAGTCTCGTTGCCGGCGGCGTGGTTGACGAACTGGCGCGGCACCTGATACCAGACGCCGAAGAGGACGCCGAGTGCGACGTAGTGCAGCAGCCGGCGGCTGATGAACTCGGCCGCGCCGTGACGCTCCCGGCACCCGCCGTCGCGCGTGTACTTGCGGTTGTGAAACCAGACGAGGCGGTGGTATTGGAAGTTGTGATAGACGGTCAGCATCGCGACGATGGCGATGGGCTTGTGCGGCATCGGCGTCAGCAGCACGACCCAGTGCATCGGGATCGCGGCCGCCAGCAGAAGGTACTTCGGCACGTCGAGCGGCAGGCCGAGCAACGCTCTTTGTATCTGTCTTCCGACCCACGCCGCCGCCGCCGCGATGGTCAGCGCGAGCAGCGCCGACTCCAACGCCCCCAACCACCCGTGCAGCCACGCGGGCACGCGCCGCAGAGCCTCCTCGTCGTGCGCGACGAACCAGACGAACGGGTACGTGAAGGCTAAGAGGAGGAAGACCCGGTCGAGGAAGTTGTCCGCCGGGGCGAGGTCTGCGTTCTTCTTCTTGTAGAGCACCATGAAGCCGTAGTGCTGCTTGACGAGGTGGTAGTAGGCCCACAGCGCCGCGAGGAAGAAGAAGAGGAAGCCGAGGCCGGCGACGACGGCCAGCGGCCCCGCGGCGAAGAAGAGGAGCGACCACCAGAGGAGCTTGGCCCGCGCGCGCCGCTCCTCGCGGTCGAAGTAGGTGCGCGAGAAGGTTGCGAAGACGTGCGGCGCGTCCACCAGAATCGCCCACGCCGCCACCATCGGCACCAGAGGCACCCAGCCCCACACGTAGAGCGCGAACAGCGCGTAGCTTGTCACGACCGACCCGATGAACCACACAAGGTCTTCGCGCGCGCTGATGAGCCAGCGCATCGAGACTACGCCCGAGGCCGCGGCCTCCTTCAGCGTCGTTGTCGTCGTCGTCGTGGCGGACATGAAATTTATAAGGGGACTCGGGCGCGAAACTTCTGCGGCGCGTGGACAGCTTCGACCCGGCGCGCACATAATTCGCTAAACACTTGCGGCGAGTCGTGCGGGATTTTATCACAGCGGCTTGAGCGTCAGCAGCGAGGCGGGAAACAGAACCCCGAGCGGTAGTGAGCGGGTATGTCCCGCGACGACGGCCTCCTTGGTGACGCCGACCCGCTCGCTACCGCTCGCGGTTCTGTTAGGGGGAGGAAGAGAATGGCCGAAGACGAGAAGGGGCTCGAACGTCTGCTCGGGCTGATGTTTCAGGCGCACCCGTGGCACGGGGTGCCGCCGGGCGGGACGGCGCCCGCGGTCGTCAACGCGTACATCGAGATCGTGCCGACCGACGCCGTCAAGTACGAACTCGACAAGGCTTCGGGGCACCTGCGCGTTGACCGGCCGCAGCGCTTCTCTTCGTTCCCGCCGACGCTCTACGGTTTCATCCCGCAGACCTTCTGCGGCGACCGCGTGGGCGAACTGTGCCGCGAGACTTTGGGTGGCGACCGCGTCATCCGCGGCGACGGCGACCCGATGGACATCTGCGTGCTGACGGAGCGGCCGGCCGCGCACGCCAACTTCCTCGTGCGCGCCGTGCCCGTCGGCGGACTGCGCATGGTGGACGGCGACGAGGCCGACGACAAGATCATCGCCGTGCTTGAGAACGACGTGGCCTACGGCCACATCAAAGACCTCCGTGAAGCGCCGCCCGGACTGGTCGAGCGGCTCCAACACTACTTCCTCACCTACAAGCAACTGCCGCAGGAGTCGCCGCGGCGCGTTGAGATCGCCGACGTGTACGACCGCGAGGCCGCGCTCGAAACCATCCGCGCCAGCATCGAAGACTACCGCGAGCGTTACGGCGCGCCGGAAGAGCGCGTCGCCGAACTGCGCCGGCTCTTCGGCGCGAACGAGACCTAAGCCGCGCGCTGCGCGCCACAGAATCGAATGAGGAGAAGACGTAAGCGGATTCGCAGTAGGCGAGACCTGAAAAAGTATCTGCGGCGGAGGGAGGCGGAGTTGGATGAATCGCTCCGACACTTCCTCGCCGGCTACGACCCGTCCCAGTCGCTCGACAGAGACGACGCCGACCCGGGGGAGAACTTCCGGCTGCTGCTGCGTCTGCGCTGGCTCATCTACTCCTTCATCTACGTTCGTTTAAGGCTGGCGCCCTGGTGGGGGAACCGGCGCCGCTTCCTTGAGAACTTCGACGTGGATGAGGCGAGGATTGAAGGCGGCAGCGTCGAACTGGTCGGGGACATGGTCTGGTGGGCGGAGGGCAGGGATGCGGTCGGCGAGTGGTGGCCGGCCGACCACGAGCCGCACCCGACCGGCGTCTACAAGGTCAAGCTGAGGGGCGACCTCGACGGCGGCTATTGGGTTTTGGAGCCCGTCAGGGTGAAGCTGAGTGCGGCCGAAGTGCCCGGGCGTGGCGCACAATACGAGATTGAGTTCGGCAGTGGGAGCACCTACCTGAAGATCAAGAGTAAGTGAGGCCGGGGCGCCCGCGCCGTCAAAGTTTCTCGTGCTTAGAGCCGCCGGTTCCTGTCTTTGAAATAAAGGTAGAGGACGAAGAGGCTGACGACGAGCGCGGGCGCGCAGAGCGTGGTGAAGTAGTAATTGAGGTAGAAGTAAAACTCGCGGCCGAGCATTATTGACGACACTCGCCGCGAGACTTGAAGTTCCCGAAAGAGATTTGCGGACTCACCTCCGGCGCTTGAAGAACTGCACGGCCGCCCAGCCCAGCAGCCCGACGAAGAACGAGACGACGCGGAAGTACCACTGGAGGTCGGTCTTCGCCTCGCGCGTGAGGTAGAAGAAGCCCGCGAAGAAGAAGAGGCAGGCGAAGAACCACTCGGCGCGTCCGAGCCAGCTCATCCCGGGACGCCTCTCGCCCGGCTCACCTAACGAAAGCAGACCCATCAGGAAAGACCCTCCCCGCGGCCTACGCGCTCCTCGACGCCGCAGCGCGGGCAGCGGAGCCGTTTGCGCTCGGCGTCGGCCCAACTCGCGCGCGCGCCCGAAGACAGGCGCGGGCCGCCGCCCTCGGCCTCGCCCTCGCGGAAGAAGCGCCCCGGCCCGCTGTCGGGCGCGGCGTCCGTGTCCGCCTCGGCGCGGCAACGCCTGCACTCCCAGCCCGTGCCGTCGTTGACGAAGTGCTCTGTCTCGGCCACGCGGAAAGGCTAGAGGCCGGCGGGCGGCGAAGTCAAACGCCGCCGCGGCAAGAGAGAATTAATCACAGAGACACAGAGGCACAGCGTTGAAGACGGTAGTCAACAAGCTGTGCCTCTGTGGTTAATGTCTCTCCGTCAGTCGTTACTCTCGGCGAGTGGTGCCGCGCTGCTGTCCGCGCTCGGGGAGCAGGCGGACGGGGACGGTCGTGCGCTGGCCGTTGCCGCGGACAAGCTCGACCTGGACGGTGTCGTTGAACTGGTGCTTGTCGAGAATGCGGTAGAGGTCGTTCTGGCTCTCGACCTTCTCGCCGTCAATCGAGGTGATGATGTCGCCGATGACGAGGTCGCCGTCGGCCGACTCGGAGAGCCCGCGCAGTCCCGCCGCCGCGGCCGAGCCGTTCGGGTCGAGTTGAAGGACGAGCAGCCCTTCGCCCACGGGCAGACGTATCCCGCGCAGGTCGGCGACGGCGCGCGAGTAGACGCCGAGCTTCGGACGGACGACGCGCCCCTCGCGGATGAGCTGCGGCAGGATGCGCTTGGCGATGTTGACGGGCACGGCGAAGCCGACGCCCACGGAGCCGCCGCCGTCGGGCGAGAGTATCTGCGAGTTGATGCCGATCATGCGCCCCTGCGAGTCGAGAAGGGGCCCGCCGGAGTTGCCCGGGTTGATTGAGGCGTCGGTCTGGATGGCGCCCTCGATGATGCGCCCGTTGCGCGCCTCGATGGGTCGCTGCAATCCGGAGATGACGCCGGTCGTCAGCGTCCGGTCGAGGCCGAAGGGGTTGCCGATGGCCAGAACCTTCTGGCCGACCGAGAGGCGGTCGCTGTCGCCCATCGGGACGACCTTGAGCGCTTCGCGCGCGCCCTGCACCTGTATGACGGCGAGGTCTGTGTCGGGGTCGCCGCCGACGACGCGCGCCGGGTAGGTCTTCTCGCCGCCGAAGCTGACGCTGACCTGGTCGGCGCCCTCGATGACGTGGTAGTTGGTGAGGATGTGACCCTGTTCGTCGATGACGGAGCCGGTGCCGCCGCCGCGCCGCGCCGAGTCGAAGTAGCTGCGCGCCTGGCGCGCCGTGCTGATGGAGACGACGCCGGGCGAGATGGCGCGGAAGACCTCGATGTTGTTCTGCTCGTCGGTGGCGACCGAGGGGTCGATGACGGCGGCGATGCCCGCGGTGGCCGGGTCTTCGCTGTTGAAGGCCGCGGTCGGCTGGTGCAGGCGTCCGCCCCAGCGGTCGAAGCACGCGACGCCCGCCGCCGCGAGGAAGGCCGAAAGAAGTGCGATGGAAAGGATTTGACGTGCGGTGACGTTATACATGGCTCTGTTCCTTGAAGGTCTCATAAATCACCTGCCGAAATGGTATCGCAACTAAGATGCCGCCCCGCGCGGGCGGCGTTGCGCCCCAGCGTCCGAGCCTTTATTTGCGCGAGAGACAATCTTACTACGAAGCGGCGGACGTGACAGTTCACGCGGGCGCACTCCCATCCTGGTTCAGGCGGCGCGGCGAAAAAGTTCCAGGGGAAGCAGAGGGGAGTAGGCAGGAATCAGTAGGCAGTAGGCAGTGAAGAACATAAAATCGGCCAAAATAATCGGAGGCGGCGAGAATCATTACTCGCCGCCTCCGATTATTTATGTCAGACACACCGTCTTCAGGAAGAATGCGCCGGAAAAGACCTCTTGCTTTTCAACTGCCTACTGCCTACTCCCTTATGACAGAAAGGAGTAGACCTTCGAGGGCAGGAGGAAGACGGCGGCGAGGGCGTCGGGCGGATGCCAGCCGAGGGCGGAGGCGCCCGTGGCGGCGTGGATGAACATCAGCGCGAGGTAGAGGCCGAGCGTCATTTGCAGGCCGCGCCGCGCCAGCACGAGGTGCGAGCAGCGGTAGAGCGTGTAGGCGACGAGCGCGCCGATGGTCAGCTTGGCGCCGAGGAAGGGCGCGTTGCCCATGTCGAGCAGGTAGGCCATCAGGCCGTTGCCCTCGGTCGCGAAGCCGCCGCGCACCCAGATGATGGTCAACTGCGCGTCGAGCCAGTTCAGCAGGAACAACAGCAGGCTTTTTGAAAAGGCGCTCATCGAGGATCGTCCCTCCCACCGGCCAACTCCGTTTAACTTTCCGCCCCTGAAACGACCGAACCCCCAATCCCGAAGGACTTGGGGGTTGCGGCTCGCACCAACGGAGGAATGGAAAACTTCTCTAACCTAGCCTCTTGAATACAGTCTCAATCACACGCGCCTTCCACCCGCGCGCCGATTAAGTTCGGTCAGGCAGGTCTATTTGCCAGAATGTGTCTGCCAGTCTGACCTGATCGGTCGGCGGCGGGGCGCCCCGGTCTCTTCTGAAAACGTGATTTCCTTAAAGAATCCGCGGTTTCATTTAGTGGAACGCTCTTTGAACTAGTGGCGGGAGCCGGGGTGCGACCTCGGCGTTTTTAAGGTTTCGAATGATGCCGGAGACTTTGAAGGATGAGACGCTCACCGCTGTTAACTAATCTGGCTCTCTTCGCCCTACTGCTTTCACAGGTCGTGCTGGTGCCGGCCGGCGCGCAGACGCGTGCCCAGGGTTCGCGCGGAGACGGGTTCGAGGCGCTCTCGGCCTACGCGCAGGAGTTGACCCGCGCCGCGACGCTCGCCGAGAACGTGCCCGGGGATGACGGCGCCGGAGTGCGCGTCGTCCTGCGGGCGCTGGCGCGCGGCGGCGGCCGCAACAACCCCGTGCTCGTCACCGACGACCTCGCCGCGGGCGGCGCGCTCGTCGAGGCGGTCGCGCGCCGCGTCGCCGCGGGCGACGTGCCCGCGCCGCTGCGCGGCAAGAGGCTCTTCCGGCTCGACGCGGGCCGGCTCCTGTCGGAGTCGGGCGGCGCGGAGTTCGCGCGGAGGTTCGGCGCGGTGTTGCACGAGGCGGGTAGTTCGGAAGGGCGCGTCGTCCTCTTCCTCGAAAACCTCGACGGGCTCCTCGCGGCGCGCGAGGCCGGGGCGGCACGCGCCGCGCTCGACGCGCTCGCGGCCGAGGTCAGGCGGGGCTCGGTGCGGCTGGTCGGCACCATCACGCCCGCGGCCTTCGAGCTGCGGCTCGCTCAGGACGAGAGTTTCAAGGGGCATCTACAGGAGGTCTACCTCGACCGGCCGGAGAGAGCGCGGGAAGACGATGAGGAAGACTCGGACGCCTCCGCGGCGGCCGGGGCCGGTTTCGTCGGCGACAGGATTTCGCCCGAACTGCGCGCGGCGCTGGCCGGCGCGGACACCGCCGGGCGCGTGCCCGTCATCCTCCAGAGCGAAGACCTGAAGAGCGGGTCGCTGCGCGAATTCCTGAAGTCGAACGGCGCGCACGTCGGTGCCAGCTACGCCGGGCTCGGCGCGCAGCTCGTCGAGGTGCCCGCGGGCGCGGTCGAGCGGCTGGCGGAGCTGCGCGGCGTCTCGCACCTCTC
>JBEVJD010000594.1:0-3686 GCA_040510435.1 Pyrinomonadaceae bacterium
CGCCGCGGGCTCAGAAGAAAAGGCGTTGGAGGAGCCAGTAAGAGCCCGCGAGGACGACGAGCAGGGAGATGTAGAACTGTCCGTGGCGCTCGTACGGGCGCCAGCGGCGCAGTCTCCAAAGCAGGGGCAGCACGACGGCCGCGACCGCGACCTGACCCAGCTCGACGCCGAGGTTGAAGGAGAAGAGCGGCACGAGCAGCCCCGAGGCGGACGACCCGAGCCCGGCTTCTTTGAGGACGCTTGCGAAGCCGAACCCGTGAATCAGACCGAAGGCCAGCGTCAGCGCCCAGCGCCAGCGCGGCTCGTCGCGCCGCAGGAGGTTTTCGATTCCGACGAAGACAATCGAGGCGGCGATGAGCGGTTCGACCACGCGGGGCGAGAGCGTGACGAGGTCGAGCGCCGCCAGCGCCAGAGTGACCGAGTGCGCCAGTGTGAAGCATGTGATGACGAGCGCCATCGTCGAGAAGCGTCGGCAGGCGACGAGCAGCCCGAGGAGGAAGAGCAAGTGGTCGTAACCCAAAAGGATGTGCTCGACGCCGAGCCGCAGGAACGGGAGGAAGGCGCCGCGACCGCTTTCGGCGGAGCCGGACGGAGTCTCGATTTCGACGAGCGGCTGGCTCTGTCTGAGGACGTGGCTGGCCGTCGGCTTTCCTTCACGGTCGGTCACGCTCAAGTGTGCGATAAACTCCGGCGAGACTTTGGCGAGGTGGGTCGCCCTGAGCCGCACAGGGCCTTCGGCCGGGAGCGTGTAGGCGAGTCGGAAGACGAGCATGTCTTCGACGACCGTCACGTCCGTGTTGGTCGGCGAGAGCACGCGCCCGCCGGCGCTCACTTCGTAGAGTGTGTTTGCAAACGAGTTGAGCGCGGGCCTGACGTTGTCGAAGTTCTCGGGCTCGAACGTGGCGCCCGGCGCGGTGTCCTGGATGAGGGTGCGGACGGCCTCTGCGTGAAGACGGACGGTCAGCTCGCCGGAGCCGGAGTTGAAACGAAACGTCGTCCAACTCGCCTGCACGTCGTGACCCAGCGCGACGCCGCACAGAACGAAAAGCAGTGCGATGATGCCGAGCGCCTTTTCTCGCAAGCAGACTCTCATTTAATGTATAGGCTGTTCGTTCCGGTTTGCTGCTTCGGAAGCCATACTATCAAAAGAACGTGAAGAGGTTGCACCCTATGAACAATCGAAGGCCGTGCGCGTCCACGCGGCGGCGAAACGGCATCATGACAATCGCCCTGCTCCTCGTCGCGCTGATGTCGTCGCAGGCGAGTTTCGCGCAGACTTTGCAGCGCGCTCGACCCGAGTCGGTCGGGCTCTCGTCGGAGCGTCTGAAGCGTCTGAGCGTGGCGCTGAACGGTTACGTCAAAGACGGGAAGCTGCCGGGCGGTGTCGCGCTCGTGGCGCGGCGCGGGAAGGTGGCCTACGTCGAAGCGTTCGGGCAGAGGGACAGGGAGGCGGGCGCGCCGATGCGCGAGGATTCTGTCTTCCGCATCGCTTCGCAGACGAAGGCGCTCGTGAGCGTCGGCGTGATGATGTTACAGGAGGAGGGGCGGTTGTTGATCTCCGACCCCGTCAGCCTGTACCTGCCGGAGTTCCGCGAGACGACGGTCGCGGTGCCGAAGCAGGGCGGCGGCTACGACGTGGTCAAGGCGAAACGTCAAATCACTATCCGAGACCTTCTGACGCACACGGCCGGGGTCGGCTACGGCGGGGGCGTGGCGCGCGACCGGTGGGAGGCGGCGAAGATCACGGGCTGGTACTTCGCAGACCGCGAGGAGCCGGTCGGCGCGACGGTCGCGCGCATGGCCGCGCTCCCCTTCGACGCGCAGCCGGGCGAGCGCTGGGTCTACGGCTACTCGACCGACATCCTCGGCGCGCTCGTCGAGCGCGTGAGCGGGCAGACACTCGAAGAATTCCTGCGCGCGCGCATCTTCGAGCCGCTCGGGATGAAGGACACGCATTTTTATTTGCCCGAGTCGAAGGCCGACAGGTTCGCAGTCGTCTATTCGGCGAAGGAGTCGGGCGGGCTGGAGCGCGCGCCGGAGCCGGGCGGGATGGTCGGGCAGGGGGCTTACTTAAAGGGGCCGCGAAAGAGTTTTTCCGGCGGCGCGGGGCTGCTCTCGACGGCGCACGATTACGCGCGCTTCCTCTCGATGCTTCTGAACGGGGGCGAGCTGGACGGGAAGCGTTTGCTCAGTCGCAAGAGTGTGGAGCTGATGACGGTTGACCACATCGAAGGCAAGCCGTTCCGCGACGGGCAGGGGTTCGGGCTCGGCTTCGTGGTGGTGAAGGATTTGGGCGCGCGCGGGTGGCCGGGTTCGGTCGGCGAGTACGGCTGGGGCGGGGCGTACCATTCGACCTACTGGGTAGACCCGAAGGAGCAGTTGGTGGTCGTCTACTTCACGCAGCTCATCCCCGCGCGCGGCCTCGACGACCACGACAAACTGCGCGCGCTCGTCTACCAGGCGATAGTTGATTAGGGGCGTCAGCCGCCGCCCGTTGCTCAAGCCTCGCAGGTCACGTGGAGCGCGTCGGGTCGCCTCTCGCTCGACGCGTCGCGCGACCAGTTGAGGCCGGACGCGAGCAGCGTCATGGACGCGAAGGCCGCGACCGTCACGGCCAGAGAGATCGGCGTGTGGTCGTAGAACGCGCCGACGAGATAGCCCGCGAGCGCGCCACCGGCCGTCTGCAACGCACCCATCAACGACGAGATGAGGCCGGCCGACTCGCCGTGCGGCGCCATCGCGGCGGCCGTCGCGTTCGGCATCAATAAGCCCTGCCCGAACATGTAAGCCATCATCGGCACCAGCACGCCCGCCAGTCCCCCGACCCCGAGCCACGCCGCCAGCGCCAGCGAGACTCCCGCCCCGAAGACGACCAGCACGCCGCGGCGCAGTATGAGGAGCGACGAGGTGTTCCGCTTCAGCAGCGAGCGGTTCACCGTCGCCGATATGAGGAGCGCCGTCGCAGTCATCGCGAAGTAATAGCCGAAGTCCTCCTCTGCGACGCCGAAGCCGTCCATTAGCACGAACGGCGACGAGCCGACGTAGGCGAACATGCCCGCGTAAGCGAAACAGGTCGTCAGCGCGTGCCGGAGGCTCTCGCGGTGCTTCAAAACTTCGCGGAGGCTGCCGCGGGTTTTCGTCTTGGGCGCTTCAACGTCGGCGACCTGCAACGGTCGTACAGTCTCAGGCAGATAGCGCCAGCAGATGACGGACATCAGCGCGCCGCTCGCGCCGAGCACGACGAAGATGGCCGGCCAGCCCATGTGGACGAGCAGGTAGCCGCCCAGCGTCGGCGCCAGCAGCGGCGCGACGATCATCACCTGCGTCATCTGCGAGAGCACGGAGGCGCCGCGCCGCGAGTCGAAGCGGTCGCGCACGATGGCGCGAGCCACTACGGGCCCGACGCTCGCGCCCGCCCCCTGCACGAAACGCGCGGCCAAAAGCATCGTGAGCGAAGTGCTGCCCGCGCAGACCAGACCTGCGAGCGTGAAGAGCGCGAGCCCGGCGAGCAGCACCGGACGACGCCCCCACCGGTCGGAGAGAGGCCCACAGAAGACCTGCCCCAGCGCGAAGCCCGCGAGGAAGATGCTCAGCGTCAACTGCACGGAGGAGACGCTCGCGCCGAAAGTCTCCTGCAACTGCGGCATCGCCGGCAGGCTCATGTCAATGGAGAGCGCCGTCAGCCC
>JBEVJD010000595.1:0-9039 GCA_040510435.1 Pyrinomonadaceae bacterium
GGTCGGGGCGACATCATGAACTGGCTTTGATGTCGCCCCGACCCGCTCGCTACCGCTCGCGGTTCTGTCAGGCTCGTCTAACTCTTCTTCAAAACCGAATCGTCGCGCGCAGGCTCGGCGGCGGCCTGCGCGCCGGCAGCGACGAAGGCGGGCGCGGGCGGCTCGATGCCGGCCATGTGCGCGAAGAGGCGCTCGTACTCTTCAACGACGTGCTCCCAGTCGTAGCGCTCGCGGATGCGCGCCTGCGCGCGCTGGCGGTACTGCGTGACCATCGCGCCGCCGCGAAGAACGCGCTGCAACTGCACGGCGAGGTCGGTGGTGTCGCGGTAGTGGATGGCGGCGTCGCCCGTCACCTCGACGTTCTCGGGGGTGTTGAGGGTGAGCACGCAGTTGCCGTAGCCCATCGCCTCCAGCAGCGCCGGGTGCGTGCCGCCGACCTCGGTCGCGTGGACGTAGCAGTAGGCGTTCTGCTGCAAGGCGCGGTAGGCGTCGCCGAAGACGAAGCCGGTGAAGACTATCCGACGGTCGCGGCGCGCGAGCGAGCGCAGGTGTGCGATGTACTCGTGCGCGTAAGGGGCGTCGCCGACGATGAGGAGTTTTTGAGGCGTGCGCACGCGGCGGAAAGCCTCGATGACCATCTCGGCGTTGTTCTCGGGCTCAAGGCGCGAGACGTAGAGGACGTAGCGGTTCGGCTCCACGCCCCAGCGCGAGACGGCCTGCCGGTCGGTGCGCCGCTCGACCTCCGCGCCGTAGGCAATCATCGTCGAGCCCGCGCGGTACTTCGCCAGATAGTAGTCCTGAATCACGCGCGCGTCGGTCACCGTCTCGTTCGGCAGCCAGACCGACAGGCGCTCGGCCACGCGGTAGTAGTTCTTCCCCAGCCAGTTCCACTTGCGGCGCTTGTGTTCGAGTCCGTCCACGTTGATGGCGACGGGCACGCCCGCGGCGCGGAGCACGGGGGCGAAGGGCGCGTTGGCGGCGTTGCAGATGAGCGCGGCGTCGAAGCGGCGCAGCGCCGCGGCGTGGAGGGCGGAGAGCCCCGCGTGGACGACCGTGTCGAAGTACTTGTGGCGGATGGTGGGGAGCACCTTGAGGCGGACGCCCTTGTACTCGATCTGGCGCGGGCTGACGTAGTGTGCGCGGCAGTAGACCGTCACGTCGTGCCCGCGTGCGACCAGCCGCGTCGAGAGCTGCTCGGCGAACGTCTCGAACCCCCCGTAGCTGGCCGGAATCCCCCTCGTCCCCAGAATGGCGATTTTCATGAGTGATAAGTCATGAGTGATGAGTGATGAGTGATCAGGAAAGGATTGGGCTTTTCTGATCACTCATCACTTATTACTCATCACTCTCCTGTAAACCTGCAAGGTCATGCGGGCCGTGTCCCGCCAGTCGAAGTGCCGCGCCCTCTCTAGTCCGCGCCTCCTCAGGTCTGCGCGCAGGGCGTCGTCATCAATGAGCCGCGCGAGGCCGCCGGCCAGCGCGTCGGGGTCGAAGGGGTCTACCGTCAGGCCGGCGTCGCCGACCACCTCCGGCAGGCTCGTCAGGTTCCCCGTCAGGACGGGCGCGCCGCAGCTCATCGCCTCCAGCGGCGGCAGGCCGAAGCCCTCGTAGAAGGAGGGGTAGGCGAAAAGAAGCGCCCCCGTATACAGTGCGGGCAGGTCGCCCTCCGATACGTACCCGGTGAGGAGGACGGACTCGCCTAAGTTCTCCTCTTCAATCGCGCGCAATGTGTCGCCGTAGAGCCAAGCCTTTTTGCCTACGAGAACCAGTTGCGGCAGATTACTCCTCCCGCGCCCGCGGCGCAAGGCCGAATAGGCGCGCACCAGCCGCGCCAGATTCTTCCGCGGCTGAATCGAGCCCACTGCCAGCACGTACTCGCCCGCGATGCCGTAACGCGCCCGGACGCGCTCCAACTCGCCCGCGTCTTCCACGGGTCGGAAGTGCGGCGCGACCGCCAGCGGGATCGCCGTCACGCGCCCGGGGTCGAGCCCGTAAGTCTCGACGAGGTCGCGCCGCGTGAACTCCGAGGGGGCGATGACGTGCGCCGCGCGCCGCGCCGTCGCGCGCACGGTGAGCCTGAGTTGTACACGACTCCGTCGCTTGAAAGTTTCGGGGATGTGCTCGAAGGAGAGGTCGTGGATGGTTGTGACCACCGGGCACGGCGCGAGCGGCGGCGCCGTGTACTGCACGTGCAGCAGGTCAACGGGGCGCCGCCTCAACTCCGCCGACAGCGTCAATGGTATCCTCACCAGCGGCGTGTGCGGCATCGTCCTCCTTACCTCCACATGCTTCCAACGCCCCCCGAAACGCGCCTCCGCCTCCGGCCTCGTCACGTAGACCGTATACCGATTCTCCCCACCGACCTCCGCCAGCGCCTCGACGAGATTCGCCGCGTACGTCTCGTTCCCCGCCAACCCCGTCCCCACTGAGTGAGCGTCAATCGCTATGTGCACGATGAAAAATTGTCCCGGAGGCCGGAGCCGGAATCGACAGACCTTACGACGGACAAAGTGTTATTAACCCCGTCGCCGCAGCATAACACGTCGATTCCGCGTGATATACTGCGCCCCGCTTTCCCAAAGGAATCCAGACTCACACGAGCAGAACGGAGATTAACTTCGCGAATATGAGTGAAGCAATCGACCAGCCGACGCAGGAAGCCGTCGAAGGCGTGCAGGACGCGGGGGGACTCGGCGGGCACCCGAAGGGGTTGACGACGCTGTTCTTCACGGAGTTGTGGGAGCGGTTCAGTTATTACGGGATGCGGGCAATCCTCGTGCTCTACATGGTGGCGCCCGCAGCGCAGGGGGGCCTGGGGTTCGACACGAAGCAGGCGGCGTCGATCTACGGGACGTACACGATGTCGGTCTACCTGACGGCGCTGCCCGGGGGGCTCGTGGCGGACAGGTGGCTGGGGGCGAGGCTGGCGGTGCTCTTGGGCGGCATCGTCATCGCGTGCGGACACTTCACGATGGTCTTCCAGTCCACGAACTTCCTCTACGCGGGGATGGCGCTGATCGCCATCGGGACGGGGCTCTTGAAGCCGAACATCAGCACGATGGTCGGCGGGCTCTACCGCAAGAACGACCCGCGCCGCGACAGCGGGTTCTCGCTCTTCTACATGGGCATCAACATCGGCGCGGTGTTGGCGCCGCTCGTCTGCGGCTACCTCGCGCAGGGCGAGGGCTTCAAGCGCTTCCTCGCCGCCAACGGCTTCAACCCGGCGGCGAGCTGGCACTGGGGCTTCGGCGCGGCGGGCGTCGGGATGCTGTTCGGCCTCGTCGTCTTCCTCCTTCAGCGCGGCCGTCTCCGACAGGCCGAGGACAGAATCGAGAAGCGCGCGGGCGACGCGGAGGCGGAGGCGGCCGACCAGTCTCTAACGCCCGGCGACTGGAAGCGCATCGGCGCCATCTTCATCTTCTTCCTCTTCACGATCCTCTTCTGGGCCGCCTACGAGCAGAAGGGCGCGAGCCTCAACCTCTTCGCCGCGCGGCTCGTCAACACGGAGTTGTTCGGCTACCAGTTCCCTTCGAGCTGGCTTCAATCTCTGACGCCGTTCTACGTCATCCTCCTCGCCCCGGTCTTCTCCATCCTGTGGGTGCGGATGGGCGACCGGCAGCCCTCGATCCCGGCCAAGTTCACGCTCGGGATGCTCTTCATCGGGCTCGCGTACCTGCTGATGATTCCCGCGGCGACGCTCACCGCCTACGGCAAGGTGAGCCCGCTGTGGCTCGTCGGCCTCTACTTCCTCGAAGTAATCGGCGAGATGTGTCTGAGCCCGGTGGGCTTGAGCGCGGTGACGAAGCTCGCCCCGCTGAAGCTCGTCGGCATCATGATGGGCGTGTGGTTCCTCGCGTCGTCTCTGGGGAGCAAGCTCGCCGGCTACCTCTCGGGCTTCTTCGTCGCCGACAACCCCGGGACGCTCGTCCGCCTCTACGGCGGCATCGCCGTCGGCCTCCTCATCGCCACCGGCCTCCTCGCCGCCCTCATCCCCACGATCCGCCGCCTGATGGGGCAGGTGAAGTAAGAGTAGTAGGCAGTTAGCCGGAAGTGAAAGAGGTTAATAAAGTCGGAGGCGGCGAGATTAACGACTCGCCGCCTCCGACTTTTAGTTTTTTGTCTTACTGTCGTCTGTCTAGCCTACTGCCTACTGCTCCTCGTTAACGACGCCGCGGAAGGTGCGACGGTGGATGGGGCAGCAGCCGTGGGCTTTGAGCGCCGCCCAGTGGTCGCGCGTGCCGTAGCCGACGTGGCGCGCGAAGCCGTAGTGCGGGAACTGCGCGTCGTAGTCGCGCATGAGCGCGTCGCGGTAGGTCTTGGCGAGGACGGAGGCGGCGGCGATGGAGGCCGAGGCCGAGTCGCCGCGGATGATGGCCTTCTGCGGCAGGGGCGACTCGCGCAGTTGCAGCGCGTCTATCAAAAGAAAATCGGCGCACGGTTGCAGTTGCTCAAGAGCCTGCAACATCGCGCGCCGCGTGGCGATGAGGATGTTGGTCGCGTCGATCTCTTCCGGGCTGATGAGGCCGTAGGCGTAGCAGAGGGCCGAGTTCCGCAGTTCCCCCGCGATGCGCTCGCGCTGCAAGGCGGTGAGCTTCTTCGAGTCGTCTAGCCCCTCGGGTATCGGTGCCGCCGGGTCGAGGATGACCGCCGCCGCCACCACAGGCCCCGCCAGCGCCCCACGTCCCACCTCGTCGAGCCCGGCCACGCGCCCGAACCCTCGGCCGCGCGCCTCCTCCTCGAACTGAGTGTGGATGGATGACTGGCGCTTCCGGCGAACCATAAGGGCCGTGAACCGTGACAGGAAAATGCCGCGAACCGTGAACCGCGACGAGAAAAACGTTCTTATCTCGTCACGGTTTACGGTTCACGATTTACGGCCTTACTTACCCTTGTTCGCCGCCGAGGCGCCCTGGGCCTTGCCGCCGCCCTTGGCGGATGGGCGCGTGTCGAGTTCCTTGATGCGTGCGGCCTTGCCGCGCAGGTTGCGCAGGTAGTAGAGCTTGGCGCGGCGGACGCGGCCGCGGCGCACCACCTCGACCTTGCCGATGATGGGGCCGTGGACGGGGAAGATGCGCTCGACGCCGACGCCGAAGCTGGTCTTGCGCACGGTGAACGTCTCGCGGATGCCGTCGCCCTTGCGCGCGATGACCACGCCCTCGAACGCCTGGAGGCGCTCCTTCGTCTCCGACTCCTTGATGCGCACGTGCACGCGCACCGTGTCGCCCGGCGCGAAGGCCGGGATGTCCGTGCGCCTCTGCGCGCTGTCCACACTGTCCAAGCGGTTCATAATGTCACCTCGAAAAGCAATAGTCAGTAGTCAGTAGCCGGTAGTCAGTAGAACACGCTTCGTGCGCCGTCTTTATTTTCTGACCACCAGCAGAATCCATTAATTCAAAATCACTCTTGTCCTTCGTCGAGCGCGGCGCGCTCCTTTTCACTCAACTCGACCCCGGCGAAGAGGTCGGGGCGGTTGCGTCGCGTCTTCCTGAGCGCCGCGCGGCGTCGCCAGCGCGCGACCTCGGCGTGGTGGCCGCCCAGCAGGATTTCCGGCACGCGCCGGCCGCGGAACTCGACGGGGCGCGTGTAATTCGGGAAGTCGAGAATCCCTTCGGAGAAGGACTCGTTGACCGCCGAAGTCTCGCTCCCCAGAGCGCCGGGGATGAGCCGCGTCACCGCATCCACCAGCACGATGGCCGCGGGCTCGCCGCCCGACAGGACGTAGTCGCCGATGGAGACCTCGTCGGTCGCGAGCTGTTCCGCGACGCGCTCGTCCACGCCCTCGTAGCGGCCGCAGACGACGACGACCTGTTCGGCCCCGGCCAGCTCTCCGGCCAACTCCTGCGAAAGCTGTCGCCCCTGCGGCGAGAGCAGCACGACGCGCCTTCCGGCTTCGCGGAAACGTTCGGTGCCGCCCATCAACCCTGTCAAAGATTCGACCGCCTCAAAGATCGGCTCGGGCTTCAAGACCATCCCGTCGCCGCCGCCGAAGGGGCGGTCGTCGACGACCTTGTGCCGGTCGTGCGTCCAGCCGCGCAGGTCGTGCGCCGCTATCTCGACCAGCCCGGCCGCGCGCGCCCGCCGCACGATGCCGAAGTCGAACACCCCCCGGAAAAACTCGGGGAAGATCGTGATGATGTCAAACCTGAGCAAGACGTAAACCGTGAGACGTAAACCGTGACGAGTAAGAGCCGTAAACCGCGCGCAGTAACAAGTGCTTTAACCTCGTCACGGTTTACGCTTCACGCCTCACATCTCCAACAGTCCTTCCGGCGCGTCCACGCGGATGAGCTTCGCGTCAACGTCTATCTCGACGCAGATGCTCTCGGCGAGCGGGACGAGGTTTTCGCGTTCGGCCTCGTCGCGGATGATGAGGACGGGCGCCTCGCCGCCGGTGTGGAGCACCTCGCGGACGGTGCCCACGTCCACCCCTTCTATCGTCTCGACGCGGCAACCCTGTAGCTGCCAGTCGTAGAACTCGCCCTCTTCCAGCTCGACCGCCTCCGACTCGGGCACGGCCAGCTCGCACCCGGCGAGCGCGGCCGACGCCTCGGGGCTGTCGAACCCTTTGAGCTTCAGGACGACGCGGTCGCCGTGGAGCCAGTGGCCTTCGAGCTTCAGGCGCTCGCGCCGGCCGCCGGGGAAGACCGCGACGAGTTCTTCGAGCCAGTCGAAGCGCTCGGGGAAGTCCGTCAGGAGATGGCAGGCGACCTCGCCCTTCACCCCGCGCGGCTTGGCGACCCGCGCCACCGCAACCAACTCCACCGAGTTCAAGTCGTCAACGTCGCTCATTCGACGATTTCGAGGACGTAGCGCTTGCGCTGCTTCTCGCCCGCCGCGTGGAGCAGCGAGCGCAGGGCCTTCACCGTCCGCCCCTGGCGGCCGATGATCTTGCCCACGTCCGACTGCGCCACGCGTATCTCGATGACGCTCGTCGAGCGGTCGCGCTCCACCTCGCGCACGTCCACCGACTCGGCCTCGCGCACGAGATGCTTGACGATTAACTCGACGGCCTCTCTCATCATTTCAACTTAGGCGACGGGCTGCGACTCGGCGGCCTGCGTCCTCGCCTGCTGGCGGATGAGCTGGCGGACGGTGTCGGTCGGCTGCGCGCCGCGCGCGATCCAGTAGTTGACGCGATCCATCTTGAGCCGCACCTCGGCCGGGTCGCGCGTCGGGTTGTAAAAGCCGACGTTCTCGACGTAGTCGCCGTCGCGCTTCGACAGCTTCTCCTTGACGACAACGCGGTAAGACGGGCTCTTCTTCGCGCCCATGCGCATCAGTCTGATTGCTAACATCGATCCTCCGAAAACAGTAGTCAGTAGTCAGTAGTCAGTAGTCAGTAGAAAACCCTCGTCAATGAATGGTTCGAGCGTCAGTGTCAATGGCCGCAGCGCGGAGCGCTACTGACTACTGATTACTGACTACTGACTACTTCCGTTTCTTGTGCCTCGGCTTCTTCTTGCGGCGCGCGCCGCCGCCGCCGGGCGCGGCGGGCAGTTGCGGCAGCCCGGCCTCGTCGCCGCCTCCGCCGCCCATCATGCCGCTCATGTCGGGCATGCCCATCATGCCGGCCGCGCGGCGCATCAGCCGGCCTTTGAGGCCGCCTCCTCCACCGCCACCGCCCGGGGCGCCGAAGAGCCCCGCACGCGAGAGCTGCTGCATCATCTGCCGCATCTCGACGTACTGCTTGATGAGCTGGTTGACCTCCGTCACCGTCGAGCCCGACCCGCGCGCCACGCGGCGGCGGCGGCTCGCGTTCAAGATACGGTGGTCTTCGCGCTCCTCCCTCGTCATCGAGTCGATGATGGCCTCGGTGCGCTTGAGCTGCTGCTCCATCTCGGCCGACTGCTCTTCGTCCATCTGCGGCATGCCCATCCCGCCCAAAAGCTGGTCGGGCAGCATCTTCATGATCTTCGAGAACGAGCCGAGCTTCTTGACCTGCCGGAGCTGACCCCGGAAGTCGTCGAGCGTGAACTTGTTCTTCTGAATCTTCTCAAGCTGCGCCTCGGCCTCCTCCTGGTTGACCTTCGACTGCACCTCTTCGATGAGCGAGAGCACGTCGCCCATGCCGAGGATGCGCTGCGCGATGCGGTCGGGGTAGAAGGGCTCAAGCGCGTCGTACTTCTCGCCGACGCCGACGAACTTCACGGGCTGCCCCGTCACCTGCTTGATCGAGAGCGCCGCGCCGCCGCGCGCGTCGCCGTCCATCTTCGTCAGCACCACGCCCGTGATGCCGACCTGCCGGTGGAACTCTTCGGCCGAGCGCACCGCGTCCTGTCCCGTCATCGCGTCGGCGACGAAGAGGATTTCGACCGGTCGCGTCTCGCCCTTGATCCTGACCAGCTCCTCCATCAGTTCGTCGTCGATGTGGAGGCGGCCGGCGGTGTCGATGAGGAGCGTGTCGTAGCCCGTCTGCTGCGCGTGCTTGAAAGCCTCGCGGGCCAGCTCGACGGGGTCGTTCGACTCGGGCTTTTCAAAGATGGACTGGCCCGTCGCCTTCGCGATGACGGCGAGCTGCTGGCGCGCGGCCGGGCGGTTCACGTCCGTGGAGACGAGGAGCGGCTTGCGCTGCTGGTTCTTCGCCAGCCACATCGCGATTTTGCCCGTCGAGGTCGTCTTACCCGAGCCTTGCAGGCCGACGATCATGACGACGTTCGGGCTCGTCTTCGTGAAGACGAGGCGCGAGCTTGTGCCGCCGAGCAGCTCGGTCAACTCGTCGAAGACAATCTTGACGACTTGCTCCGAGGGCTTCAGCTCCTGCCAGACGTGCTGCCCCTCGGCCTTCGCCTTGACCGACGCGATAAAGTCCTTGGCGACCTTGTAATTAACATCCGCTTCGAGCAGGGCCAGCCGGATTTCGCGCAGCGCCGCGTCCACGTGCTCCGGCGTGAGCACGCCCTCGCCGCGCAGATTCTTCAGCGCGCGCTTCAGTTTGTCGGATAAAGACTCGAACATAACTACACAGACAGGCCGGCCAGCCCCAGCCGAAAACAAGGATGATACCGGCGGCGGTAAATAGTGTCAAGGAAAGGGGCTTGC
>JBEVJD010000596.1:0-3238 GCA_040510435.1 Pyrinomonadaceae bacterium
TCAGCGTGGCGGCCAGCCGCCCGATCTGCCCAAGCTGCGCGCAGGCCATCAACACTGCGGGTGCGACACCGGTCACACCCCTCAAGTAAGGGAGACACCTCGGGGCATGGCTTTCGACGAAGAAGAGTTGGCGAGGCGGCTGGGCGAGCTGCCCGCGGGCCACCGCACGGCCTTCGCGGCTTCGTGCTGCGAGCGGCTGCTGCCGAACTACGCGGCCTTCTCGCGCGTGGAGGGCTGGGGCCGCCCCGAGGTTTTGCGTGAGGCGCTCGACGAGGTCTGGGCCGCCCTCGGCGGGGGGGCTGTGCGTGAGGAGTACGTCCGTTCTCTCTCTCGCGCATGCGCCGAGTTGGCACCCGACACGGAAGACTTCCAGTCGCTCTTCGTCTCGGCGGCGGGCGACGCAGCAGCGGCCGTCTCCTACACGCTCGAATGCTGCCTTGACGGCGATGCCGGGCGGGCGGCAATGGTCGGCCGCCTGCCCGTCGATACGCTCTACCAGTACCTCATCAGGGTCAACGACCCGCTGACCGGCGTCCACGGGGTCGACGAGGAGTTCGAGGAGCAGATGCTCAACGCGCCTCTGATGTCGGCCGAGCTCAACAAGCAGGAGCGCGACCTCCGCCTCCTGCGTGCGCGCGACTCACTTACACCCGAACTGCTCGACGAGTTGCGAGCCTCTTCCGGTGAGGTCGGCATCAGGCCGTTCGAGCGCGGACTCGTCAAAGGGGGTTGAGGGCGGGGACGGAGGCCCGGCCCCGCGTCTTTGGTTAAGGTATGGAGATCACTGCGACACGCCTTCGGGGGATGAAAAGCGCGGTGCTCTGCCTCTGGGTTGCGCTCCTGCTCTGCTGCCTGCCGCACGCCTCTAGCATGAGGCAGGAGGGCACGGCGGAGGCGGCGGGCGCCGGCGTCCTGCGCCTGCGAATCCCGAAGGGCATCCCCGAGTCGGTCTGGCGGAAACACATCCCGGCCGACAACCCTTTGACGAGCGAGAAGGTGGCGCTCGGCGAGGAGCTTTTCTTCGACCGTCGCCTGTCAGCGAGCGGCACCGTCAGTTGCGCCATCTGCCACGACCCGGCGACGGCTTTCGCAGACCTTCAAACGTTCGCCATCGGCCACGACGGTCGGGCCGGCGCCCGCAACACCCCCACGGTGCTGAACGCCATGTTCAGCGACACGCAATTCTGGGATGGCCGCGCCGGCTCGCTCGAAGAGCAGGCCCGCGAGCCGCTCGTCAACCCGCTGGAGATGGGTATGCCGAGCTTCGAGTCCGTAGTTGAGCGCGTCGCCGGACTCCCCGGGTACCGCCAGAAGTTCGCCCGCGTCTTCGGCGACGACGGCGTCACCATCGAGACCATCACCAAAGCCATCGCCGCCTACGAGCGCACACAACTCTCCGGCAACTCGCCCTTCGACCGCTTCATCACCGGCGACGCCGATGCCATCAGCGAAGCGCAGAAGCGCGGATGGAACCTCTTCCGCGGGAAGGCGGGCTGCGTCGCCTGTCATGCCTACAGCCCCTCCTCGCCCTTCTTCACCGACTTCGGGTTTCACAACACCGGTAACGCCTCGAAGGGGGTAGGCTTCGAAGCCCTCGCGGGGCGCGCTCTCCAGCCCGCCGCGCGCGGCGCTGAAACCCCACGCACGCACGACCCCGCCGCGCCGCCGCCCGGCGACCTCTCCCCACTCGGACGTTTCCTGGTGACGAAGCGCCCGCAGGACATCGGAGCCTTCAAGACGCCTTCGCTGCGCGACGTGGAGCTGACCGCACCCTACATGCACAACGCCGCCGAGAAGACGCTGCTCGACGTGGTCAGGTTCTACAACCGCGGCGGCGGGAAGAACCGCCACCTCGATTCGCGCATCACCCCGCTCGGGCTGACGGACGCGGAGATGAGCGACGTGGTCGAGTTTATGCGGGCGCTGACGAGCGACGACGTGCTGCGGCGCGTCCAGACCACCAGACCGCAGATGCGCTGAGGGTTGTGTTTCGCAAGTCAAGAGGCTAGACGGCAGAGACTCGGCAGGGCAGGCGAAGTTCGTCGCGAGCCTGTTCGACTTAGCCGCCTAGACATACCCTCTTCATGGCCTTCCTTGTCTCAAAGCAATCTTTGCAACGCAACCGTCGAGGCCAGCACCGGCCGTTGACACCCCGCCCCTCCGCTAATATCCTTCCCCGCGCTCCCGCCGTTCTCAAGCCCGGAGTCGGACGCTAATCGGGATCGGCTTTCCGGGTTGATTAAGCGCCCTGCCCGCACCCCATCTTGACTTTAAATGTTCCGGTCGTGAAGCCACAGCCGATTTATCTCTTCGCCGACAGCCAGCTCCTCTTCTGGCGAGCCGGCGGAAGTCTCTTCCTCGGTTCGGTCCGCCGGCTCGTGACGCGCGACTCACCCCGCGCCGCGTACTTAGGTGCCTCCAACGGCGACACCCCTGAATACTATTCCATCTTCGAAGCGGCCATGGCGGGCGCCGGGGTTCGTAACCGTAAGATGATCCTCGGCTCCTTCCCGCCGGAAGATCAATCGTTCCTAAACGAGGCCGACCTCATCCTCCTGGCGGGAGGCGACGTCGAAAGGGGCTGGCATGTGTTCGTCGAGACGGGGATGAGAGAGTTCGTCATCCGAAGATATTACGAGGGGGCCGTCTTGATGGGCGTCTCCGCCGGGGCCGCGCAGCTCGGGCTGTACGGGCTCTTAGAAAGAGGGGCGTCAACCGCGGGGCTGGTGGGTACGTTCGGGCTGGTCCCTTTCGTCATAGACGCCCACGACGAGGGGCGGGGATGGGGCGGACTCCGGACGGCGATCCGACTCCTGAACGGTGCGGCTAAAGGCATCGGCATCCCGACGGGCGGGGGCTTGATTTATTACCCTGATCGGCGCGTCGAAGCCGTCAGACGTCCCCTGCATGAACTATCGACCGAGGGCGGAGGGATCAGGGATGCGTTGTTGCTCCCGAAATGGGGGAAGGTAGAGTGACGACCGCCCCGGAGATGAGTGTGTGATGCCGTAGTGGCGCTTACATCTGTCAAGACGTGAAAGATACCTGCCCGGACAACACCCCTCGCCGTTGACACCCCACCCCTCCGCTAATATCGGCAACAACATACTTGACTCACCAGCGGCATATCTTGAGCAGGCTGGCACCGCATGCCCACTGAAAATGAAGGACTTGCGGAGCACCCCAATACCCATTGAGTTGCCCTGTCCGAGATAGGTGAGTCAGGTACGTTATTGCC
>JBEVJD010000597.1:0-8024 GCA_040510435.1 Pyrinomonadaceae bacterium
TCCTCAACGCCGAACTGCTCGTCGCCACCGGGAGGCTGTGAAGAACAGTAGGCGGTAGGCAGTAAGGCAGTAACAACAAGAGAACAGCAGTCAGAGTAAGCGGAGGCGTCGAGTAGTTAATCTCGACGCCTCCGCTTCGTTGAGACCCTTTCCTTTACAGCGACTTGGATTTGACTGGGACTATTTGTCCTACCGTTAAGAGGCGGGCACAGCCCGCCTCTTAACGGTCACACTCAACTGCCAACCGATATAATTCTTCTGAACTATTTTTTCCGGGGCTTGAGTCCGGCGAGGATGGCGCGGACTTGCTGTGCGTCGGCGGCGTCGGGGGCGAGGCGCAGGTACTCTTCCAGCTCGACGGCGGCGCGCGCGTCGTCGCCGCGCTCGACGTAGAGCGCGCCGAGGTAGCGGCGCGCCAACGCCGTCGCGGGACCGCCGAGTTTGACGGCGAGCAGCAGTTCGGCCTCCGCCTCCGCGCCGCGCCCGAGACGTATGAGCGCGTGCCCGCGGTGCAGGCGCGCGGCGGCAATCTTCTCGTCGAGCGCGACGGCGCGCGCGAGTTGTGACTCGGCCTCTGTGTACTTCTTCTGACGGATGAGAAGGATGCCGTAGTTGATGCGCAGCACCGGCTCTTCGGGGGCGAGTGTGACGGCGGAGTCGAACGCGCCGGCCGCCTCATCGAGCCGGCCGAGCCTCATGTACTGCGCGCCCAGCTCGTTGAGGGCGAGCGGGTAGGCGGGATGAATTTCGAGCGCGGCCTTCAACTCTTTGACGGCCTTCTTGTGGTCGCCCGCCGCGGACGCTTCGAGCGCCTTCTCGTAGCGCGCGCGCGCCGCCTCGGGGGCGGGCCCCGAGGCGCTGACGACGCCCGGCCCCGCCGCGTCGCGTGCGGCGCGCTTCTCTTCGAGGCGAATCTGGACGGTGAAGACCTGCCCCGGCTGGTCGATCCGGCGCGGCCCGTCGAAGACATCCACCGTCTCGGTCGCCGTCTCGAACTCGCCCCCGCCCTCGACCGTCAGCGTGTAGGTGCCGGCCGTCAGGCGGCGGAAGGTGAAGGCGCCGTTGTCGTCCGTGAGCGTCGAGTTCTCGCCGCCGCGGACGCCCGACAGGCGCACGCGCAGGCGCCGGTCGAGCTTGCGCCCCGTGGGCAGGTAGAGGCGCCCCTGGATGGTGTGGCGGCCGCCGGTGCCGAGGTCGCCGGACTCGACGCCGCCCTCGCCCTGCGCCCGCGCCGCGGCGGCGCAGAGGCCGGCCAACAACGCCGCGAGCCACAGACGGATGAAAACGTTGCTGCCCATCACTCCCCTCCCCGTCCTCTTGATACCAGACGCGACCCGTGAATAAAAATGAGGGGAGCCCTCGGCGGGCTCCCCCTTGCAGCGACTTTCAGGCGTCCGAAAGTCAGAAGATGAACTTGACCGCGAGCTGCACGTTGCGCCGCTCAAGGTTGCCGCTCGGGAAGACGCCGCGCTGCGCGGTGATGGTGTTCGTGCCGCTGGCGTCGAGGTTGGCGTTGACGATGTGCAGGTTCGAGTGGTTGAAGATGTTGAAGGATTCGAACCGCAACTGCATGCTGTACTTCTCGTTGAACCTGATGCGCTTGTAGAGCCCCAAGTCCATGTTCCAGTAGCCGGGGCCGCGGAAGGCGTTGCGGCGCGTCATCTCGGCCGGGAACGGGCCGACCGCGCCGTTACCCGCGCCCGGGTTGGTGAACTGGACGGACGCGGGCAGGTTGATGTAGTCGAAGGAGTTCGCCACGCCCGGCGTCTCCGGCGGGTTGCCGGAGCCCGAGAAGGAGACCGGCCCTCCGGGGATGAAGCGGTGGCAGGTGCCGGCCACGCCCGTCGAGCAGTCCCAGACCGTGAACGGGTTGCCGGTGCGCGCGTTGAAGATGCCCGTCACCGTGAAGCCGCCGAGCAGGTGCTTGGCCACCTTGCTGTCGAGCCGGTCGAAGTACGGCACCTCGTAGGCGAAGCTGCTCGTGAAGCGGTGGCGTGCGTCGAAGTCCGCGTAGCCGTAGTCGAGGCTCGGGTCGAACGGGTCGAGCAGGCCGAGGTTGTAGTTGCCGTTCGCGTCGCTGAAGGTCGAGCTCAGGTTGTCCTTCGCCGACGACAGCGTGTAGCGGGCGGTGAACTGGAGCCCCGTGCTGCGGAAGTTGTTGCTCTCCACCCCGAAGATGAGCGCGTTGTAGTCCGAGTAGCCGTTGTTGCCGCGCGTGTTGATGTCCGTGTACCGGCCGTTGAGGCGGTTGGAGCTGCCGCCCGTGGGCGTCGTCGTGTTGCTCCCGAGGTAGACGGGGCCGAAGCCCGCGCGGTTGATGTTCTCAAGCGAGTAGAGCGAGCGGCCGGCCGAGCCGGAGTACTCGACGGAGGCCACGGTGCCGCGCCCCAGCTCGCGCTCGAAGGCGCCGCTCCAGAAGTGCGCGTAGGCGTTGCGGATGTCCTCGCGGACGTGGCGCAGCCCCGAGGTCGGGATGCTGATGGTCGCGCCGCTGCCGGCCAGCGGCCCGAGATTGTTGGCCGAGACCGCGATGGTCGGGAAGCCCGGGTCGCCCGCGTTGACCGTCACCACCGACTGGCCCGGAGGGTTCTGGATGACGTTGAAGGTGACGTTGCCGAAGTTGCGCTCGTAAGAGACGCCGTAGCCGCCGCGCAGGCTCGTGCGGCCGTCGCCCGTCACGTCCCACGCGAAGCCGACGCGCGGCGCGAAGTTGTTGCGGTCGGGCTTCCACAGCCCACCCACGGGGCTGTTCGGCGCGACCTGCACGCTGCCGTTGCGGATGCGCTCTTGCAGCGTCGAGCCCGAGCCGAAGTAGAAGTTCGAGTCGAGCGAGGGGTCGTTGTTGTGCTGCACGCCGTAGTACTCGTAGCGCAGCCCGAGGTTCAGCGTCAGACCCGGCCGGACGCGCCAGGCGTCGTTGAAGTAGAGCGCCCACTCGTCGTAGCGGTTGTAGCGCGTGAAGCTCGGCTCGCTCAGGGGCGTGGTCACGAGGTCGCCGGGGAAGCCGCCGCGCGGATCGACCGCGACCTGGAACTTGATGAGCTGCCCGGCGATGAGGTTGTTCGCGCCCGAGGCGACGCCCGTCCCGAGCGTCTGCACGGAGTTCTGGAACGCGCCGAAGGTGCGGTTCTGCTGAATGTGGAAGAGCGAGCCGCCGAAGCGGAACTGGTGGTTGCCCGACTGGTAGTTGAGGTCTTGGTAGAACTGGAACTGGTTGGTCGGCCCCGCCGCGGGGATGGCGCTGCCGGGGTTGAAGGGCAGGTAGCCGGGGAGCGCGACCAGCACGTTGTTGATGGCCTGCCGCGCGGTGGCGAGATAGAGCGTCGGCCCGGCCGGGTTCTCGCCGAGCGGCGAGCCCGTGTTGACGCGGTTGAAGGCGAACTTCGACTGCGAGACGAGGTTCTGCGAGAAGGTGTGCGTCATCGAGATGAGCGCGTTCTGGTTGAAGGCGAACGAGCCCGTGTTGAAGCCCTGATACGGGCTGTTGGCCGTCGTGCCCTCGAAGAGCAGCGTGTCCTGAAGGGCGTAGCGGCCGTAGACCTGCGTCTTGTCGCTCAGGTTCCAGTCGATGCGCGTGACGGTCTGGAGGTCGTTCTGCGGGAAGCCGCCGCCGAGGTCTGTCGGCAGGCTGTAGGCCACCTCCATGAAGGCGGGCGTCGAGGCCGGCACGCCCGTGATGCCCAGGTCGCCGGCCGTGCTCACGCGCCCCGTCGGGGTCGCCGCGAGCGGGAAGTTGGCGAAGAGCGCGCGCGTGTTGGCGGCCGACAGCGCGACCAACTGAGGCGTGGGCACGTAGGCCGTCACCGGCCCCTGGCTGCGGACGCGAATCCACTCCGTCGAGTTGAAGAAGAAGAGCTTGTCGCGCAGTATCCGCCCGCCGAGCGAGTAGCCGAACTGGTTGCGCGCGAAGACGCCGCGCTCAAGTTCCTTGGCGTTGTTGTCGAAGCCGTTCGAGGCGAGGCGCGAGATGCGGTTGAAGGCGTAGGCCGTGCCGTGGAAGCCGTTACTCCCCGCGCGCGTCGCCACGTTGACGATGCCGCCCGAGGCGCGCCCGTACTCGGCCGAGAAGTTCGAGGTCACGACGCGGAACTCCTGCACGGAGTCGAGCGGGATGAGCTGGCCCACGGTCGCCGTGTAAGAGTTGTTGTTGTCGGCGCCGTCCAGCAGGATGTTGGTCGAGGCGGCGCGCTGGCCGTTCAGCGAAGCACCCGCGCCGCGATAGGTCGAGGTGCCGGCCGTGTCGTTCTGCGACGTGGAGGGGTCGTCGGTCTGCGCGTTGCCGGAGAGCTGGACGAGGTTGTATGGATTGCGCGTGATCGTCGGCAGCTCGCGAATCTGCTCGCCGGAGACGACGTTGGAAAGCTCCTGATTCTGCGTGTTCACCTCGACGCCCGAGCCCGCGATAACGTCCACGGTCTCGCCCTCGATGGCTGTCACCGAGAGCTGCGTCTCCACGGACGCCTTGGAGCCGACCGTGACCTGCACGCGCTGCGCGGACTTGGCGAAGTTCTGCGCCTGCACGGTCACGTCGTAGCGTCCGGGCTGAAGGTTAGTGAACGTGTACACGCCCTCCGCGTCGGAGGTCGCGGCGCGCTCGGCGCCGGTCTCGACCGACTTGACCGTGACGGCCGCGCCGGGCACGACCGCGCCGTTCGGGTCGGTGACCCGCCCCGTGATCTGCCCGGTCTCAAGTTGGGCGAAGGTCGTCACGCTCAGCGCGAACAGCAGCGCGGCGACGGCCATGATGTTGAATTTTATCCTTGCCATATCGACTCCTTACGCATTGGGTTCGACTTCGTCGGGCGCGGCCGTTGCCCGTCGTGTCGCCACGCATCCTGGGGCACGTCGGCGCCGTCTCGTACGGTGAAGCGTTAAAGACACCGACCTTGTCTGGGGAGCGTTCCGGCCGCACGAAGTCGTGGGCAACGTCCGTGCCGTCAAGACGCGACCTTGCGTAAGTCGTGATGGGTCGTGAAGTTAAGACGCCTTCAGTTCGGGTGAGGTCTGCCCGAACTTGGCGTTTATGGATGCTACTTTCTTATCGTTTAAGATTTAATGAATTCTCGGCGGCGCTACTTCGCAGACTTCCGACGCGACTTCGCGCGGCCGACGGCGGCCAACGGCGTGACGCGGTAGGCGCAGCGTTGGTCGCCCGAGACGATGTGCTCCACGCGCTCGACCTCGACGTTCGGCCCGAGCACCGAGCGGAACAAATCCAGCTCCGTCGAGCAGAAGCCCTGGCACGCGTTCGCCGCGGCGCAGATGGGGCAATGGTTCTCGACCAGAAGAAAGCCTTCGCCCTCCTCGTCCGCCCTGACCTCGGCCATGTAACCCTCTTCCGTGCGGACTTGCGCCAGTTCCTTCAGCCTCTTCTCCAGAGGGTCTGCGGGGCGTATGCGCTTCGCGTAGTCTTCGCGCTGCCGCGCGCAGCGCGAGGCGAGGACGCGGTCGAGCCCCTCGGCCCCGAAGGTCTCCTGCATGGCGCCGATGAGCGCGACGCTCAGCTCGGCGTAGGCTTCCGGAAAGTGCCGGTCGGCCTCGCGCGTGAGCCGCCAGGACTTGGCCGGCCGCCCCACGGGCACGGGCCGATCCTCGGCCGTCACCAGCCCCTCGCCCTGCAACGCGTAGAGGTGCAGACGGACGGCCATCGCCGTCAGCCCCAGACGTTCGGCGAGTTGCGCCGAGCCGAGCGGGCCCTCGGTCTTCAAAAGTTTGACGATGGCGCGGCGGGTCTTGCCCTCGCCCCTCTGTCGCGTCTCTCGGCTCATGATTACTTTCTAAAGAAATTACTTTACAAAGTCAAGCCTCCGTGCTAGGCTCCGACTTAGTAAAGGCTTTTCTTTAGAAAGGACGGTGGCTGAATCATGAGTATCTCTTCCGACTTCTCATCCAACGAACCGGGCGGTAAGAACGTTTTCGACGGACTGCGGGTCGCCGTTACCGGCGGCACTTCGGGGCTGGGGCTCGCGCTCATGCGCGAGCTGCTGGGGCGCGGCGCGCGCGTCGCCTTCGTCGCGCGCACGCGCGAGCGGGTCGAAACAGTTGCGCGCGAGAACGCGGGCGCGCACGGCATCGTCGGCGACGTGTCGGCGAAGGACGACATCTACCCGGTAGCCTTGCAGGTCACGGGCGAACTCGGCGGGCTCGACGTGCTCGTCAACAACGCTTCCGACCTGGGGCCGGTGCCTCTGGCGATGCTCTCCGACACGGAGTGCGAAGACCTGGAGCGCGCGTTCGCAACGAACGTCCTCGGGCCTTTCCGCCTGACGAAGGCTCTGATGGGGGCGCTCGCGGCGTCTGCGCGCGAGGGGCGCGGCGCGGTCGTGCTCAACATCTCAAGCGACGCGGCCGTCAATCCTTACCCGGGCTGGGGCGCTTACGGCGCGAGCAAGGCCGCGCTGCATCACCTGAGCCGCATCTGGGGCGAAGAGCACGCGGCCGACGGCGTGCGCTTCCTCTCGCTCGACCCCGGCGACATAGACACGCCGATGCACGCGGCGGCCATCCCCGACGCAGACCCCTCGACGTTGAAGCGTCCCGAAGTCGCGGCCCGCGAACTCGCCGACGCCATCGCCGACGCGCTGTCCGGGCGCGCCGCACACGACGCACCCGAGGAGTCAGCCCGGGAGATGGAAGGAGCGAACGCATGATCGCCGCGGACAGACCCGTGCAAAGACCGCCGGACGCGAGACTGCTCGTCGTCGACGCGTGCAGACATATAGGCCACGTGCCGCGCTCCGCCTTCGTCGAGTACCTGCGCCGCGGAGACCTCGTCATCGCCAACGACGCGGCGACGCTCCCGGCGAGCCTGCGCGGCACACACGGCCGGACGGGCGCGCCCGTCGAGGTGCGTCTGGCCGGTCGCCCTTCACTCAGCCCCGAAGACGTGCGACGCTTCAGCGCCGTCGTCTTCGGCGAGGGCGACTTCCGCACGCGCACCGAAGATCGCCCGGCCCCGCCGACGGTCGCGGACGGCGACCGTCTCGTCCTCGGGCCCCTTCGTGCGCGGGTCGAAGGAACGCTCGGCCACCCGCGTCTCGTCTCGCTACTCTTCGACGGCACGCCGGACGAGGTCTGGGCCGGACTGGCGCGACACGGCCGTCCCATCCAGTACGCGCACGTCCGCGAGCCGCTCGCGCTCTGGGACGTGTGGACGCGGATTGCGGGCCCGCCCGTCGCCTTCGAGCCGCCGTCCGCAGGCTTCGCGCTCGACTGGCGCACGCTCGCCGCGATGCGCGAGCGCGGCGTCGGGTTCGAGACGATCACGCACGCCGCCGGCATCTCGTCCACGGGCGACGAAGAGCTCGACCGGCTGCTTCCCTTCGACGAGCCCTACCGCATCCCCGAAGCGACCGTCAACGCCGTCAGACGCGCGAAGGCGCGTGGCGGTCGCGTCGTCGCCGTCGGCACGAGCGTCGTGCGCGCGCTCGAACACGCGGCGGCCGCGGACGGCACAGTGCGCGCGGGCAGCGGGCTAGCGACGCAGCGCATCGGGACGGAGAGCCGCCTGCGCGTGGTTGACGCGATTCTCTCGGGCACGCACGAGCGCGGCACGAGCCATTACGAGTTGCTGCGCGCCTTCCTCGACGACGAGACGCTCCGGCGCACGACGGACGAACTGGACGAGCGCGGCTACCTGACGCACGAGTTCGGCGACTCAGTCCTGATTGAGCGCGCGGTGCCGGGAGTGTGTTGAGCGGGATGAGGGTTGTTTAGTTGACGGGTTGCGATTCGTCGTCCTCGCCGGCCGTGCCGGTCGCGCAAGCCTCGGCGCGCGCGAGGAGCAGTTCGCGCTCGCGCGTGTTGCGCGTGAGCGTGGCCGCGCGCTCGAACTCGGCGCGCGCCTCTTCGAGGCGTTCGAGCTTGAAGAGGAAGTCGCCCCGGACGCTCGGCAGGAGGTGATAGCCCTTGAGCGCGGGCTCCTCCGCCAAACTCTCGATGAGTTCGAGGCCGGCCGCGGGGCCGAACGCCATCGCGATTGCGACCGCGCGGTTCAACTCAACGACGGGCGACGGCGCCACCTC
>JBEVJD010000598.1:0-6931 GCA_040510435.1 Pyrinomonadaceae bacterium
GTCCTCGCCTTCGCCGTCGGTCGCCCTCCCCGCCGCGGCTGTCTTCCGGCCCGGAGTTTCCGAGCGCCAACCGCCGGGAGCTTTTTCGACCTCCTGCGAGAGGCTTGCCCCGTGCAGGAGGTCGCGAAGCAGGACGCCGAGGGAGTAGACATCCGAGGCCGTCGTGATCTGCCCGCCGCCGACCTGTTCGGGCGAGGCGTAGTCGGGCGTGAAGGCGCGCAGCTCCGTCCGCGTGTGCTCGCCCTCATACTCCGGGTCGAGCAGCTTGGCGATGCCGAAGTCTAAAAGTTTCGGCACACCCTCCTTCGTGACGAGGATGTTTGAGGGCTTGATGTCGCGGTGGACGACGAGGTGTTGGTGCGCGTAGGAGACGCCGCGGCAGACGGCGAGGAACAGCTTGAGGCGCTCCCCCGTCGGGAGGTCAGACGCGTCGCAGTATTCGTCAACCCTGACGCCTTCGACGTACTCCATCGCGAGGTACGGCTCGCCATCGGCCGAGACCCCGCCGTCTAAGAGGCGCGCGATGTTGGGGTGGTTGAGCGTGGCGAGAATCTGCCGCTCCTGCCGGAAGCGTCGTCTGAGTTCCGAGTCGGCGAAGCTGCGCTGCACGACCTTGAGCGCGACCTGCTGTTGAAATTCGCCGTCGGAGCGTTCGGCCAGGTAGACCGCGCCCATCCCGCCGCGCCCGACCTCGCGGATGATGCGGTAGCGCCCGACGGTCTGACCGGCACGCTCGTCGCCAGCCTGCTCTTCGTCGAAGAAGTCTGCCGAGAGGGCGAGCGCGGGCGCGTCGAGGAAGCCGCCCGCACGGCTCTCGCAGGTGAGCAGAGATTCGACCTCGCGCCGCAAGTCGGGCGCGCCGGCGCTCGCCTCGTCGAGGAATTTCCCGCGCTCGCCGGGCGCGACCTCCAGCGCGGCGTTAAATAACTCTTCGACTTTTAGCCATTCGTCCGTTCTCATCGCACATACATACGCGGGAACGCGGGACGGAAACTGACAAGAGAATTTTCAGGATGCATTTTCCGACAGCTCGCGGAAGAGCCAGACGCGCGCCGCCTTCCAGTCGCGCAGCACCGTCCTGGTCGAGACGCCCAGGACTTCGGCGATCTCTTCTTCACTCATGCCCGCGTAGAAACGCATCTCGACGATCTTGCGCCCGCGCTCGTTAAACTGCGACAGCCTCTCCAAAGCCTCGTCCATCGCGACAAAATTCGCCGCGCGCTCTTCGACCGGGATTTGCACGTCTTCGATGGAGAGGCGGACGGCCCCCCCGCCCCGCTTCTCGGTGGCGCGCGTACGGGCGTGGTCAATCAGCACGCGCCGCATCATGCTCGCCGCGACGCTGTAGAAGTGTGCACGGCTCTGCCAGGTGACCGAGTTTTGATCGACGAGACGGAGGTACGCCTCGTTGACGAGTGCGGTCGGCTGCAAGGTGTGCCCCGGGCGCTCTCTGGAAATGAATGAGCGTGCGATACGCCGCATCTCGTCGTAGACGAGCGGCATCAGGCGTTCGGGCGCATTCGCGTCGCCGCCGCTCCAATCGCCGAGTATTTGCGTAACTTGGTTTTTTCGCTCGCCGCTCAACAGGTTTCGCCCCCGAGTCAGCCGCGGATTCTACCCCGGAACCCTCTCCGCCACACAAAATTCTTTGCCCGCCGTGTCGGGTTTCGCCGCCGCATCTCGCGAACCTCGGTAAGCGGAGAGGTTGAAATCACGCACGCGCCCCACGGCACACGCCCCGGGTCATATTCCGCCGTTAATTTTGTAAGGAGAAGACGACCATGAAAAAGACTCGCACCGCCGGCATTCTCGCCCTCCTCATCATCGCACTCTTAGTCGCCGACGGCCTGGGGACTGCGGCCGGTCAGGGCCACACGTCGTTTACATCTCGCGTGCGCGGACTGGTGGCCGGCCTCGTCCCTGCGTCGAGCGCGAGTGCAGCCGGGCACGCGACGCCCGTGCATGCGACGGCAGAGCGCGTCATAGTGCAGGCGCCCGAGGGGCAGACACCTTACCTCAACTTGAGCGTTGAAGCCGCGGCGGCACCGACCGTGTACGTCGCGGGCACGGGGCTGGCGGAACTCGCGGGCGGCGCGCGGGCGCACGCGCTGGCCTCCGCCGACTTCGACGAGGACGGCACCCCCGACCTCGTCGGCGCATACGCGGCGGCCGGGGGCGGCGTCCTAACCATCCAGCGCGGCAACGTGGACGCCATCTACCCGCACAGCCCGGAAGCGCGCGAGCGCCGGGAGCAGGGTCGTTTCAATGACGCGCCTTTCCACGAAGAGGCCGCCGCCTTCACCGTACCCGAGGCGGCGCACTTCGTCGGCGCGGGCGACTTCGACGCCGACGGGCACTACGACGTCGCGGCGGCGCGGCGCGGCGGGCGTGCCCTCTTCCTCCTGCGCGGGGACGGGCGCGGCAACCTGCTGGCGCCCGAGCGCGTCGAGCTGCCGGGCTCGTTAACGGCCTTTGCGACGGGCGAGGTCAACCGGCACGACGGGTTGACGGACATCGTGGTGGGCGTCACCGGCGGCGAGGGCGCGGCGGCGCTCGTCTTTGAATCTCCGGCGGGCGCCCTACGCGGACAGCCCGAGAAGTTGTCTTTGCCCGCGGCCGCGAGCGGTCTGGCGCTGGGTGCGCTCGACGCCGACTCGTCGCCCGACCTCGCGGTGGCGTCGGGCAACGAGTTGCTCATCGTGCATGGGCGCGACCGTCTGCTGACGCTGGATGAGAGTATGCGAATGGCCGTGCCGGCGGCGGAGGTGAGCCGGAGCATGTTCGAGTTCGCGCTCGCGGGCGTGACGGTCGGCGACTTTGCGGGCGACGAGCACGCGGACGTGGCCGTGCTCTCGGCCGACGGCGTGGCGCAGGTGTTGACGCGCGCCGGGAGCGTTGGCGAGACGAAGGCGCAGACCGACGCAGAGAAGACCGGCGAAGTCGGATGGCGGAGGAGCGAGCCGTTGAGCGTTCGTGTCGCGGCAGATACGCCGGAAGCGGTAGGCGTGCCGGGACAGTTGGTGACGGCAAAGGTGTCGGGCCTGTCGAAGGACGACCTGCTCGTGTTGGGCGGCGGGCGCGCGCACGTCGTCACGAACGAAGCGGCGAAGGCGGTCGAGAGGAGGGTGCGGGGGAAGGTCGCAAATGTCGAGGCCGAGGCACACCTGCGTGTGTCGGCCTCCGTCGGCGCGGAGAGCGGGCTGGTGGCCGTGCTGCCGATGCGCCTGAGCGTGTCCGCGTTGAGCAGTCTGGTCGTCGTCGGCGCGGAAAGCCTTGCACCTTCGGTGCTGAGTCAGACGGCGCCCGTGACGTTTACGGTCAACTCGACGGCCGACACCGGCGACGCGAATACCAGCAACGGCGAATGCAAAGACGCGAACGGCAACTGCACGTTGAGGGCGGCGCTGGACGAGATTAGAACAAACTTCTCAAACCCGGACGCCGGGCCGTACACGATTAATTTCAACATTCCCGGCGCGGGCGTGCCCACGATTTTCACATCCCAACAACTCATCCCAAAGCCGGTGTTGATTGACGGTACGACGCAAGCGGCGGGGCGCGTCGAGATCATAGATGGGGCGGCTTCTATTGGTTTTTTATACATCCGTGGCGGAAATTCGACGATCCGCGGACTCGTGGTGAGCGGTGCTAATGGTGGTGGAACAATCCTCCTCGAGAGCAATAACAACATCATCGAGGGCTGCTACTTCGGCACCAACGCCGACGGGACGGCTGTCGCCACGCGCCGGAATTCCACCAGCCTGGATGTTAGATCATCAAACAACCGCATCGGCGGCACGACGGCTGCCGCGCGCAATGTCATCTCCGGCGCGACCGACAAAGGCATTTTGATTTTTTCGGGTTCGGGGAATCTCATTCAGGGCAACTACATCGGCACGAACGCGGCGGGCACGGCGGCCATCGGCAACCGTGTTGCCGGCATTCGGATATTCTCTTCCGGCAACACCGTCGGCGGCACCACTGCGGGCGCGGGCAATCTCATTTCAGGCAACGAGAACGGCGGCGGAGAGGCCGCGCTTAACTTCGTCAGCAGCAACTCCCATGGCCTCGTGCAAGGCAATCTGTTCGGCACGGACGCTTCCGGCAACAGCCGCATCGCAAACGCCGGCGACGCGCTTAATGTCTTTTTCAGCGATCCCGGAGCCGGGGTGACGATGACCATCGGCGGGACGACTCCCGCCGCGCGCAACATCATCTCCGGCAGCAACGGGCACGGCATCGTCGTCCGAACGTTTCTTAACGACAACTCGATTTACGTGCAGGGCAACTACATCGGCACCAACGCCGACGGGACTGCCGCCATCCCCAATCTCGGGCATGGCGTTCTTATGGGCGCGGGCGGCCACATCGTCGGCGGCGCTGTGGCGGGCGCGGGCAACCTTATCTCCGGCAACGGAGAAGATGGCATTTTCCTCGGCTCGCCGGGTCATACCATTCAAGGCAACCTCATCGGCACGGACGTTTCCGGCACGCTCGCCCTCCCGAACCAGAGCGACGGCATCGAGACCTCCCGCGCCGACCGCACGCTCATCGGCGGCACGACGCCGGAAGCGCGCAACGTCATCTCCGGCAACCGCGAGAACGGACTCCGGTTCGGCCCCGTTGATAATCCGGCGAACAACCCCGTCAGAGTTGAAGGCAATTACATCGGGCTGAACCGCTTCGGCACGGGCCCGCTCGGCAACGGCAGCCACGGCATAAACTTTAAGACTACCGCCGGCAATAACATCGGCGGGACGAGCCCGGGCGCGGGCAATGTCATCGCACACAACGGCGAGAGCGGCATCGCGTCCGAAAATTCGATCATCGGCGGGGCGGTGCTCTCAAACTCGATTCACTCCAACGCCGAACTCGGCATTGACATTGGCGACAACGGCGTCAGCACCGACGCCGTGTTTCCCAGCGCCCGCCGCCCGACCCTCACCTCAGTCATCAACACGGGCGCGGGGACAGTTATCACGGGCACGGTCCCCAACCACAACTCGTTCACGCCCTACACCCTTCAGTTCTTCTCCAACCCGGCGTGCGATCCGTCGGGACACGGCGAAGGGCAGACGTTCATCGGGCAGACCACGTTCACTCCGACCACGCAGAACGTGCCCGTCAACTTCAGCCATACCGTCAGCCCGGCGGTTCCCGGCGGCACGAGCATTACCGCCGTCGCCATCCGCCAGGACGATGGCAACAACATACCCGGCGCCTTTTACACCTCCGAGTTCTCCAACTGCGCGCAACTGGCCGCGCCGACCCCGACGCCCACGCCCACGCCGACGGGGACGCCTACTCCGACGGGGACGCCGACACCGACGCCGACGCCGACCCCCGTCCCGCTCCAACTCTTCGTCATCGCGCCGGCGCGCGGCGGCGACGCGGCGGCCGTCACGCGGCAGCTCACGGGCCAGGGCTTCCTGCCGGGCGCGACCGCCAAGCTCACGCGCGCCGGTCAGCCCGACATCGTCGGCACTTCCCCGAACATCACGAACGACGGCACGACGCTCACCGCCACCTTCGGCCTCGCGGGCAAGGCGCGCGGCCTCTGGTCGGTCGTCGTCACCAACCCCGGCGGCCAGACGGCCACGCTCCCCGACGCCTTCAACATCGAGGAGGCGCGCGCCCCGAACCTCTGGGTTGACATCATCGGCCGCTACTCGATGCGCCTCGGCCGCACGCAGAAGTTTCACATCGTCTACGGCAACTCCGGCGACATTGAATCAACCCCGACCCTGCTCAACGTCCGGATACCGGATGGGTTGAGCGTCGCCGAACTACCGCGGCTGCCCGACGGCACCATCCCTGCGATGTCGTTTGACGAGACGGCGGCGACGATTCTGCAATTCGTCGTTCCCAACGTTCGCGCGTCGTCCACGACGTACCTGCCCTTCGGCCTGACGGCGGACGCCGAGTCGGCCCACCAGAACGTCGAACTCGGCGCGTGGGCGATAAGCTCTCCCGACATCGTCTACGACGTACCACCGGACGCCCCGCCCGTCACTTTCAACGTCGAGGTGGTGCAGGAGGCGAGTGATTACCGAAAGGTGGTACTCCACGCCAGGCGCGGAACCGAGACGGCGGACATCACCTACGAACTGTCAACGAAGGACGCCTCGGGGCCGAAAGAGTTCTCTTTCCGGAGAGTCGAGGTGGGGGGCGAAGTCCAATACATTTACGAGGTGACCGTCCCAGCCGGCAGCGCGTCTCCCGCCGCGCGGCGGCAGGAGACGGCGGTCGCGCGACAGGAAGGGGGTTATCAAACCGTCACGCTGGTGCACAGATTCCCTGACGTGACTATCGACGGCGGATGGTCTAAGTGGACAGTTCAGAGAGCCTTGATTGATGTCTCAAATCAAAAGCTGCTCGACTGTACCTTCGGAACCGATCCATTCAAGTTCGAGCCGAACTTGAAAAAGGAGTACGAGACTCTTAAGCAATTCGCCAAGGGCAACACCAGGGTGGAGTTCGGGGTGGAGTTCAATCTGCTTGCCAGGCTCCCCAAGCTCAGCTCCGCAACCTTAAAGGTGGTCTACAGTGAACTCAGCTTCCAGCGCCGCTTCAAAGAGCTGTACATCAAATCCGCGCAGAACAATGTGAGGGACGGGCTGCGCAATACGCCTACCAACACGCTGATCCGCACCAAACTCAAGGGGTGTGTGGATCAGGACTGCGTGAAGCTCCTCAACCCGGAAGCACGGCAGGGGAAAGAAGAATTGCGGAGGCCGGAGGCCGTGGCGTCCGCTTCCAACCCCGCCGCCTGTAGCCCCGACAAACACCTCGACCTCACCGTCGTCTTCGCGCAAGACCCGAACGACAAATCGGGGCCGCAGGGGGCCGACGCGGCTCACTACATCAACGGCGCGCAGCCCGCCTCCTATAGCATCTTCTTCGAGAACAAACCTGAAGCCACCGCGCCCGC
>JBEVJD010000599.1:0-12401 GCA_040510435.1 Pyrinomonadaceae bacterium
GACAAGCGCCTGAGGCTCTGCCCCGTCGGCGTGCGCGGGGAGGTTTGCGTGGCGGGCGTGGGCGTCGGGCGCGGCTACCTCTTCGACGCCGCGCGCACCGCCGCCGCCTTCACGCCCGACCCGTTCGACGCGCGGGGAGGCGGCAGGCTCTACCACACCGGCGACGTGGGCTGCTACGCCCCCGACGGCCAAATCCTTTTCTTCGGCAGACGGGATCAGCAGGTCAAAATCCGCGGCCACCGCATCGAGCTGGGGGACATCGAATCGGCCGTCACCGCCGTCGAGGGCGTCACCAACGCGGCCGTCGTCGCCAGGGAAGACGAGAAGGGCGGGCTTTATCTCTGCGCCTACGTCAGCCAGAGCGACGGGGGCGTCCGGTCGGCGACCTCACTCCGCGACGCCGTGCGCGCTCAGCTGCCCGCACACATGCTGCCGGACGCGTGGGTGTTGCTGCCGGAATTGCCCGTCACCCCGAACGGCAAGGTGAACCGCCGGGCACTGCCCGAACCCGAGGGCCGAGGCGCGTCGCCGTCCGGGCGAGTAGCCCCGGCGACGCCCGTGGAGGAGGCCCTTGTTTCAATCTGGCGGGATGTGATGGGGCACGAGGTAGGCGTCGAGGATCACTTCTTCGAGACCGGCGGCCACAGCCTGCACGCGCTGCAAATCGTCGCACGCATCCGGCGCGACCTCGGCGTCGAGGCCGCCATCGCGCAACTGTTTATCGCGGGCACCGTCCGCGCGCTCGCCCGCGAACTCTCGAACGCCGCGCCGCACGAAGCGGCCGTGATCCCGGCCCTGCCGGCCCGGGACTGGCACGCCGTCTCTCACGCGCAGAAGCGCATCTGGCTGGCCTGCCGCACGGCCGATGCATCCGTGGCTTACAACATGGCGGCCGCCTTCCGGCTCGACGGGCTGCTCGACGAGGGCGCGCTGGTCGAGGCTCTGCACGCACTCGTCGAGCGGCACGAGAGTTTGCGAACTGTCTTCGCCGTGGTCGGGGGCGAGTTGAGCCAGCAGGTGCGGAATGCGCGGCAGGGCGGGTTCCGGGTCATGTGCCTCGAAGCGCCCGCACCCGTGGACGAACTCGTCGCGGCGGAGGCGGCCCGGCCCTTCGACCTCGCCGAAGGGCCGCCCTTTCGCGCGACCCTCGCGCGCGTCGGCGAGGAGTGCCACGTTCTTCTCCTCACGATGCACCACATCGTCAGCGACGCGTGGTCTGTGCGCGTCCTCGTCAGAGAGCTGCGCGCTCTCTACCGAGCCTTCCGCTCAGGCAGCCCGCCTCCGCTCGCCCCCCTGCCCTTCCAGTACCGCGACTACGCGGCCTGGCACAACCGGCTCCTCGAATCGCGGGAGATGCGCTCGCACCTCGACTACTGGAAGCGGGTGCTGCGGCCCGAGGTGCCGCGGCTGGAACTGCCGGCGGACTTCACGCGCGCGGCGAACGGCACGGGGCGCGAGGGAGGGCGCGTGGCTTCGCTTGTGGAACCCGACACGGTCGAGGGACTGTCCGCCCTCGGGCGTAGACACGGCACGTCGCTATTCGGGACGGTGCTGGCGTCGATCTGTGTGCTGCTCTACCGCTACACCGGCCGGCAGGAGTTCGTCGTCGGCTTCCAGAACTCGGGCCGCGACCAGCACCAACTGGAAGAGCAGGTCGGCATCTACCTCAACACCGTGGTGCTGCCCGCGCACGTAGAGCCGACGGCCGGCGTCGCGGAGACGGTCACCTCCGTCGGCGCGGCGCTCCTCGAAGCCGTGGGACACGGCTCCTATCCGTTCGACCTCCTGCTGGAAGAGTTGCGCCCGAAGACGCCGACGGGCCGCTCGCCCCTCTTCGACGTGCAGGTCGATTACGTGGCCGACCTCGAACCGGTGGAGACCGGCGAGACAGACGGCCTCTCCATCACAGACCTCTCTCTCGACGCGCCCCGCACGAAGTACGACATCTCGTTCCTGCTCCTTGAGTCGGCCGAAGGGTTACAGGTCGTCACCGTCTACGACGCGACGCTCTTCCGCCGCGAGACAATCGAGACCATGCACCGGCGACTGGCCGACATCCAGCGGGCATTCGTCAGGGACGAAGCCACGACCATCGGCGAAATCGAGTTGTCCGGCGGGGCGGCCCGGCCCGCGGGCAGACGCGTTCAGGTCGGCCTGCGGCTGGACGGGGCGAATCCGAAGACACAGCGCGAGAGTCCACCCGCCGACCCCCACCCGCGTTGAGGACGGAGAAAAAGAAGGACGTATGAGTCACAACGATCTGGTCTACCTCAAAAGCAACGTCATCGCCGAGCCGCTCTTCGCGGGCTGGTACGTCTGGCCGCACCTGATAGCCCCGGCCACCTGCGCCATGAACGTCGTCGGGCGGCACCTGAAGATCATGAACTCCTTCATCCAGTCACCGCAGGTACACGCCGCGGCCGTAAAGAACCCGAAGATGCTGGGCGGCCCGTTCATTGATTACGCAGCCGACCGCGCCGAAGAGGTCAGGCTCCTGCGTGATCGTACGCTCGACGAGCAGGCACCGCTGATCGACCTCGCGCAGTCGATCCGGCAGTTGGCGAAGCTGCTCAAAGAGGAGGCGACCGGCTTCTCGCTCGAACCGCTTTACGAGAGGGTGCCGGGGCCGCTGCGCGGCTACGTCGAGCTGTTCTACGATCTCCAGAACCGGGCCTCGTTCCGCTTCTACGAGCCGCTGCTCTACCGCAGCCCTTATTACCAGCGCGCGGCGCAGAGCATCCTGCTGACCACGGCCGACACCGACGACCGCGCGTTCGTCCTGAGCACGCCGCGCCTCGCCGGCCGTGGCGGCGTCAACGTCAGGTTGCCCTTCGAGGAGCCCGCCTTCGACGACCTCTTCCGGATGCGACGCGCGCCGGGCTCTTACCGGCACATCCGCGACGCGCTCTCCATCACCGACGCGCAGGAGCCCCTGTTCCGCTCCTCCTTCACCGAGGCGGGCCCGACGCCCGCGGGGCGGTACCAGGGCGAAGGGCTCCGCCTGCGCTACTTCGGGCACGCCTGCCTCGTGCTGGAAACGAAGGACGTGTGCGTCATCTCCGACCCCGTCGTGAGCCACCCGCACGACGGGGCGGCCGTGCCCCGCTTCACGCTGGCAGACCTGCCCGACGTGATCGACTACGTCGTCATCACGCACAATCACCAGGACCACGTCCTGCTGGAGACACTTCTGCAACTGCGCCCGAGCATTCGCCACATCGTCGTCCCGCGCTCGGGCTCGGGACAGCTACAAGACCCGAGCCTGAAACTCATACTGCGGGCGGTCGGCTTCCGGAGCGTCATCGAACTCGACGAGTTCGAATCAATCGAGCTGCCCGGAGGCCGCATCACCGGTCTCCCGTTCCTCGGCGAGCACGCCGACCTCCACATCCAGAGTAAGCTCTGCCACCACGTCTCGCTGGCCGGTCACTCGGTACTGCTCGCGGCCGACTCCTGCGCGCTTGAGCCGAAGATTTACCGCCACGCCCGCGAGCAGGTCGGCGACGTGGACGTGCTCTTCCTCGGGATGGAGTGCGACGGGGCGCCGCTCTCGTGGCTCTACGGCCCGTTGTTGCCGGAGCCGCTCGGCCGCGACCAGGATCGCTCGCGCCGCCTCGCCGGCAGCAACTTCCCGCGGGCCGTCGAGCTGGTGAACTGCTTCCGCCCCAAAGAGGTCTACGTCTATGCGATGGGGATGGAACCGTGGCTGAATCACATCATGTCGCTGAAGCACAGCGACGACTCGTCGCCGATGGTCAACTCCGACAAGCTCGTGAACGAGTGCCGCGAGCGCGGCCTCGTCGCCGAACGCCTCTTCGGCGTGAAGGAGTTGATTTACGAGGAGAAGGGGTGAAGCGGCGGCGCGCCTGACGGGGACACGAGGGGGTTTCGGGAACGGTGGAAGACTACAACATCCTTTTGACGGACGTGAGACTGAGCAGCGCCGTCTCCTTCTGGCGCGACCGCCTGACCAGCGTGGGCGAGACCTTCCGCCTCGGCCCGGCGGGCTCGCCCGCGCCCGGCGGGGAATCCGCCGAGCCGTTGGAGGTCAGACTCGGCCGCCGCGCCGCCGCGGTCATCGCGGAGATCGGCGCGGGCGAGATGGGCGAGTTCACCGTCGCCACGGCGGCGGTCGCCCTCCTGCTGGCGCGCTACAGCCGACGCGCGACCGTCGTCCTGCGCACGCCGCCCATCGCCGACGCCGGGGGCGATACTACGGCCTGCGTGCCGCTCATCATCGACGTTGACGACGGCCTGAGCGTCGCCGAATACCTCAGCGAGGTGGCGCGCGTCGTCGAAGAGAGCTACTCCGAAACGCGCCTGCCGCTGCGCGAGCTGGCCGACCGCGAAGGGCGCGTGCCGTTCGACAGCCTGACGACCGTCGCCCTCTTCGACGCACGGCTGCACGTCCCGCACGGTGACGCGGACGACCCCGCCGAGCTGCGCTTCCAACTCGACCTGAACGAAGGGCGCGTCCGGCTGCACTGGCGTCCGTCGGCGGAGAGGTTCCTCGCCGAAGGACTCGCGGCCGGTCTGCCCGGCGTCATCGAACAGCTCGGCCAGCTGGACGCCGGGGTCGGCGAGATAGGGGTCGTCACCGCTGCCGAGCGGCGGAGGCTGCTCGACGAGTTCAACGAAGAGGCGTCTGCCACGCCGTTCCTCAACGCGGTCGAGATGTTCGAGCGGCAGGTGCGGCGGACGCCGGAAGCCCCCGCGCTGATCTTTCAAGACCGCGTTACGACTTACGCCGAGCTGAACGCGCGGGCGAACTGCCTGGCGCACCGCCTCCGCGCTCGGCACGGCGCGGGCGCGGAGACGCCGGTCGGCATCCGCCTTGACCGCTCCGACCTGACGGTCGTCGCCGTGCTCGGCGTCCTCAAGGCCGGCGCGAGCTTCGTCCCGCTCGACCCGGACTACCCGCTCGAACGAGTCAACTATATTCTCCGGGAGGCCGGCCTCGGGCTGCTGATCACGCAGTCCGACTACTTCTTTGACGAGTTGGATTTCGACGGACCAGTCCTCGCGCTCGACCTCGAACCGCCCGCGCTCCCCGAAGAGACGGCCGACCCGCACCATCTCATCGACCCCGCCAGCCTCGCCTACGTCATCTACACTTCGGGCTCGACGGGCCGACCCAAAGGCTGCGAGCTTGAGCACCGCAACCTGGCGAACTATCTGGCCTGGGCCGTCGGTTACTACTTTGAAGACGACGCGTGCGGCAACTTTGGCCTCTACAGCTCGCTCTCCTTCGACTTCACGCTCACCAACATCTGCTGCCCGCTGCTGCGCGGCAAGTCGCTGCGCGTCTACCCGCAGTCCGACAACATCCAGACGATTCTCACCCACGCCCTCGGGGTCGCGAGCGGCATCGACGTGATGAAGCTGACGCCTTCGCACGTCCGCATGCTGGCGCACCTCCCCGTGCGTGACTGCGGCGTCCGCAAAGTCGTCGTGGGCGGCGAGGAGTTGACGGCCGGTGAGATAGAAATCCTGCGCTCGCTGAACCCGGCGGTCGAAATCTACAACGAGTACGGCCCGACCGAAGCGACCGTCGGCTGCGTCGTCAAGAAGATCGGGGACGAGGCGGGGCCGGTGCTCATCGGTCGCCCCGTGGCAAACACTTCCGTCTTCGTCCTCGACGAAGGGCTGAAGTTGGTGCCGGTCGGCGTCAGGGGCGAGGTCTGCGTTTCGGGTGCATCCGTGGCACGCGGCTATCGCAACCGGCCGGGAATGACGGCCGAGAAGTTCGTGCCCCACCCGTTCGCGGCCGGCGAGCGCCTCTACCGCACGGGTGACATCGGCCGCTGGCTGCCCGACGGGCAACTCCAATGCTTCGGCCGGAACGACGACCAGGTCAAGGTACGCGGCCACCGCGTCGAACTCGGCGAGATAGAGTCGGTGCTCGCCGCCCACCCGCACGTGCGCGGCGCGGTAGTCCTCCCCCGCGAAGACCAGCAGGGCAACAAGAGGCTGACGGCTTACCTCGTCGCCGACGCGCGACTCACGGCCGACGCCGCGCGCCAGTACGTCGCGGGCCGACTGCCCGACTACATGACCCCTTCCGAGTTCCTTTTCCCGGGCGAGTTTCCGCTGAGCGCCAACGGTAAGGTTGACCGCCGCGCACTGGCCGCCCTGCAACACGCGGGGACGCGCGACCTGACGCCGAGCCGCCCGCCCGCGGACGAGCGCGAACGCCGACTGCTCCTCATCTGGCAGGAGTTGTTCGAGACGGCGAGCGTCGGCGTGACAGACTCTTTCTTCGCGCTCGGCGGCGACTCGCTCCTGGCGGTGCAGGTCGTCTCCCGCGTCTGGAACAACCTCGGCGTCGAGATCACGATCGAAGACATTTTCGAGCAGCAGACGATAGCCGGGCTCGCCGCGCACATCGCGCCGGCCGCCGCGCCCGCCGAGAGTCGGCAAGAGAGGCCGCTCGTCCCCTCGCCCCGCGACGGAGACTTGCCGCTCTCCTTCTCCCAGCAGCGGCTCTGGTTTCTCGCGCAGTTGGAAGGACCGAGCGCCGCCTACAACCTTTCGAGCGCCGTGAGGCTCGACGGCGAACTGGACGGAGCTGCGTTGGAGAGCGCCATCTCGGCCGTCGTCGCGCGCCACGAGTCGCTGCGCACCACGTTCCCGGCGGACTCCGGCGGGACGCCCTCGCAACGAATCTCCGAGCCGCGCCCGTTCCGCCTGCCCGTGCGTGAAGTCCCGCCTGATGCGGGCCACCTGGCGGAGGCAGAGGTGCTCCGGCTCGCCGCCGAAGAGGCCGCCCGGCCGTTCGACCTGACGGAAGGGCCGCTGCTACGCGTCAGCCTCTTCCGCCTGAAGCCGGACGCGCACATCCTCGTGCTCGCCGTGCACCACATCATCTCTGACGGCTGGTCGATGGGCGTGCTCGTGCGCGAGTTGTCGGCGCTCTACGCGGCCTTCCGGCTCGGCGCGGCGCCGACCCTGCCGGAGCTCAGTGTCCAGTACGCCGATTACGCGCGATGGCAGCGGCAACGCATGCGGGCGGCGGACGGCCGGCCGCAGCTCGACTACTGGAAGGAGCAACTGGCGGACGCGCCCGCCGTGCTCGAACTCCCGACCGACCGGCCGCGCCCCTCGACGCAGTCCTTCAACGGCGCGGCGGAGCCGTTCAGCTTCGGCCCCGAGTTGAGGGCGCGGCTCCAGGCCCTTTCGCAGGAGTCCGGCACGAGCCTCTTCATGGTCGTGCTCGCGGCCTTCTCGGCGCTACTCTCGCGCTACACGAATCAGCGAGACCTCGTCGTGGGCACACCGGTGACCAACCGCCCAGCGGTCGAGCTCGAACCGCTCATCGGCTTCTTCGTCAACACGCTTGCCCTGCGCGTAGACCTCGCGCGCGACCCTTCCTTCCGCGAGCTGTTGGAGCGCGTCCGCCGCGTGGCGCTCGACGGTTACGCGCATCAGGAGGTGCCGTTCGAGCAGCTCGTGGACGCCCTCGAACTCGGCCGCGACCTTAGTCACAGCCCCGTCTTTCAGGTGATGCTGGCCTACGAGAATACTCCGGCCCCCGCGCTCGACCTGCCGGGCCTCGCCGCCTCGCCGCTAAGGGTCGAGGCGGCGGGCGCGAAGTTTGACTTGACGCTCTACGTGGACGCGTCGGACGCCGGGCTCTCCGGCTCGTTCGAGTACAACACAGACCTTTTCGACCTGGAGACCGTCGCTCGGATGGCCGGCAATTTCGAGGCGCTGCTCGCAGCCGTGGCCGCCGATCCCGAACTGCGCCTCTCCGCAATCCCCCTCCTGTCGCCTGCCGAGCGGCGGCTGCGCCGCGAGTGGAACGCGACGGAGGCGGAGTATCCCGTGCGGTGCGTACACGGCCTGTTTGAAGAGCAGGCGGAACGCACGCCCGGGGCGGTCGCGCTCATCTTCGGACGGGAGCGGCTGACTTACGGCGAGCTGAACGCGCGCGCCAACCGGCTCGCGCACCGGCTCCGACGCCGGCACGGCGCAGGCCCCGAAGTCCTCGTCGGCGTCTGCATGGAGCGCTCGGTCGAAATGGTCGTCTCGCTGCTGGCGATCCTCAAAGCCGGCGCGGCTTACGTGCCGGTAGACCCGGACTATCCGGAGGAGCGCGTCCGCTTCATGCTGGAAGATTCGCGCGTCCCCGTCCTCCTCACGCAGCAGCACCTCGCCGGGCGACTGCCTTCGACGGGGCCTTCAGTCTTGTGCGTTGACGCAGAGCGGGAGGAGCTCGAGGCCGAAAGCTCTGACGACCCCGAGGTCGAGGCCGGCCCCGTCAACCTCGCATACATGATCTACACGTCGGGCTCCACCGGCCGCCCGAAGGGCGCGCTCAACGAGCACCGCGGGGTGGTGAACCGGCTGCTATGGATGCAGGACGCCTACCGGCTCGACGCCTCCGACCGCGTGCTCCAGAAGACGCCGTTCAGCTTCGACGTGTCGGTTTGGGAGTTCTTCTGGCCGCTGCTGACGGGCGCGCGGATGGTCATCGCCCGTCCGGGCGGCCACCGCGAAAGCGACTACCTCGTAGACCTCATAGTCGAAGAAGGAATCACGACGCTCCACTTCGTCCCGTCGATGCTGCGAGCCTTCCTGGAGGAGCCCGGCGTGTCGCGCTGCACCTCCCTGCGGCGCGTCATCTGTAGCGGCGAAGCCCTCCCCGTCGAATTTCAGGAGAAGTTCTTCGGGCAGCTCGACGCCGAACTCCATAACCTCTACGGCCCGACCGAGGCCGCCGTGGATGTCACTTCGTGGCGGTGCGCGCCCGACCCCGACCTCCACCGCGTGCCCATCGGCTGGCCCATCGCCAACACGCAAATCCACATCGTTGACGCGACGCTGCGGCCGGTGCCCAGCGGCGTCCCCGGCGAGTTGCTCATCGGCGGCGTCGGCGTCGGGCGCGGCTATCACGGCGACCCGGCGCTCACGGCCGGGAAGTTCATCCCTGACCCGTTCAGGGACGAGCCCGGCGCGAGACTCTACCGCACCGGAGACCTGGCGAGGTACCGACCCGACGGCTCCATTGACTTCCTCGGCCGCATCGACCATCAGGTCAAGATTCGCGGGTTCCGCATCGAGCCCGGCGAGGTCGAAGAGGTGTTGCGCGGTCTCGGCGGAGTCCGCGACTGCGTCGTCACGTCGCGGCAGGATCGCGGCATCACGCGGCTCGTCGCCTACGTTGTCTCCAATCCCGAAGGCCAGACGGCGGCGGTGCTGCGCGAAGCCCTGCGGAGAAGTCTGCCGGACTACATGGTGCCGTCCGCGTTCGTGGAGCTGCCGGAGCTGCCGCTGCTGCCCAACGGGAAGGTTGACCGCAAGGCGCTGCCCGCCCCGCCCACCCCGGCGGAGCTGCCGCCGGGGTCCGACTCGGCGCTCACGCCCCGCGAAGCCCTCCTCGCCGGAATCTGGTGCGACGTGCTGCACCTCGACTCTGTCGGCGTCCACGACAACTTCTTCGAGCTGGGCGGCGACTCCATCCTGAGCATTCAGGTCGTCGCGCGGGCCAGCCGGGCCGGCCTGCGCATCACGCCCAAACAGTTCTTCCAGAATCAGACGATTGCGGAGCTGGCCCGGGTCGCCGTCGAAAAGTCGGAACGGCGACCGTCGGTCGTCGCCGCCGGGCCGGCACCGCTCACCCCAATTCAACATTGGTTCTTCGAGCAAGACCTCGAAGAGGTGTTCCACTTCAACCAGTCCGTCCTCATCCGCGTGCCGCCCGACGTGAACCCCGAGTTGATGGCCGGCGCGGTTCGCCACCTCTACCGGCATCACGACGGGCTCCGCCTGCGCTTCGCGCGCGCGGGCGACGGCTGGACGCAGCAGGTGAGCGAGGCCGACGACGACGCCGTCTTCGCCTGCGAAGACCTCTCCGGCCACCCGAAAGAGGAGCGCGCCCGCGTCATGGCTGGCATCGCCGGGCGCGTCGAGCGCAGTCTCGACATCGAGAACGGCCCGCTCATGCGCGTCCGCCTTTTCCGATTTGGCGACGGGGAGCCGGGCCGGCTCTGGATGGTCATTCATCACCTGGCGGTGGACGGCGTCTCGTGGCGCATCCTGCTCGAAGACCTCTATCAGGTCTACGGGCATTTGGCCCGCGGCGAGGAGGTGCGGCTTCCGCCCGGGACGACCTCTTTCAAAGAGTGGTCGCACCTGCTGGCCGAGCACGCGCGCTCCGCGGAGGGGAGGGCGGAGGCGCAATTCTGGCTCGAAGCCGCGCGTCCCGAGCCGACGCCGATACCTCTAGACCGCCCGGCAGACAGGCCGGCCAACCGCGTCGGCGACACGGACGCGGTGGTCGTCTCGTTGAGCGAGGCGGAGACCCTCTCGCTGTTGCAGGAGGTGCCGAAAGCCTATAACACGCGCATCAACGACGTGCTTCTCACAGCCCTCGCCCTCGCCCTCGGGCGGGACGAGGGTAGCAGCACGCTGCTCGTCGATTTCGAGGCCCACGGCCGCCGCGAGTTCAGCGACGAGATAGACCTTTCGCGCACCGTCGGCTGGTTCACGACCATCTCGCCCGTCCTCGTCCGGGTGGAGCCGGGCGCGCCGCTCGGCGAGACGCTGAAGTCGGTCAAGGAGCAGATTCGGCGCATTCCTGAAGACGGCTTCGGCTACGCGCTGCACAAGTACCTCTCGCCGGACGAAGAGTTGAGGGCGGGGCTTCGCGCCCTCCCGCGGCCGGAAATTCTGTTCAACTATCTCGGCCAGACCGACCTCGTACTCCCGCCGTCCACGGGCTGGAGTCCCGCCCCCGAAGAGGTGGGCACCGAGCGCGCCCCGTCGGCCGTCCGCAGTCACCTGCTCGAAATAGTCGCCATGGTCACGGGCGGCTCTCTTCAGGTGAACTGGATTTACAGCCGGAAGATTCACGACCGCGAGACGATAGAACGCGCCGCGGGCCGGTTCGTGGAGATGCTGCGGGCGCTCATCCGCCACTGCTGCGCGCCCGCATCGCGCGGCTTCACGCCCGCCGACTTCCCCGCCGCCCGGCTCAACCAGAAAGACCTGGACAAGCTGGCCCGGCTCATCACGGCGCGCAACCCGGACACCGCCAAGGATTCGGTCGAGGACATCTACGAACTCTCCCCGATGCAGCGGGGGCTCATCTTCCACAGCCTCTTCGACCTCGAATCGCCCTCCTACTTCGAACAGCTCAGTTGCGTCATCGAAGGAGACCTGAACGCGGAACTGCTCGTCGGCGTCTGGAAGCGCGTCCTCGAACGCCACGCCACCCTGCGGACGGGCTTCTTCTGGCACGACCTCGCGCATCCGGTGCAGGTCGTCTTCCGCTCGCTCGGGCTGCCGTGGGAGTTGTATGACTGGCGCTCGCGCCCGGCCGCCGAGAGACAGCAAGCCTTTGACGCGTTCCTCGCGCGAGACCGCGCGCGGGGCTTTGACCTCGGCCAGGCTCCGCTCTTCCGGTGCACGCTGATCCGCGAGGGCGAGACAACGCACCGCTTCTGTTGGAGCCACCACCACATCCTTCTTGACGGGTGGAGCGCCGCGATCCTGATGAAGGACGTGTTCGCCACCTACGACTCCGCCGTCAAAGGCGGCGAACTCACGCAGCCGCAGCCGCGGCCGCGGCTTTACCGCACTTACATCGAGTGGTTGCAGGCGCAGGACGGCGCGCACGCCGAAGCCTACTGGCGCAAGGCACTGAAAGGCTTCTATGGTCCCACGCCGCTGCCGGAAGACCCGCTCCGCCGCGCGCCGGCTGCCGGGCGGACGCTCGAAGAAGCGGACGCCCTCCTCACCGAAGAGCTGACGCAGCAGGTCGGCGCGAGGGCCAGGGCACTCCGCATCACCCTCAACAGCCTGATTCGCGGGGCATGGGCGTTCATCCTAAGTCGCTACAGCGGCGAGCGCGACGTAGTCTTCGGCGTCACGGTGGCGGGCCGTCCTCCCTTGCTCGAAGGCATCGAGTCGATGGTCGGACTGTTCATCAACACGCTGCCCGTGCGCTTCAGTATCAAGCCCGAAGAGTCGCTGGCCTCCTGGCTGAGCGACATCCACCAGAGCCAGACCGAACTCGACCAGTACGCCTTCAGCTCGCTCGTCGACATCCAAAAATGGAGCGACATCCCCGCCGGCACGCCGCTCTTCAACTCACTGCTCGTCTTTGAAAATTACCCGGTTGACAAGTCCTTCGACCGGCAGCCCGGCGGCCTGCGGCTGAGAGACGTGCGCGTCTTCGACCAGACGAACTATCCTCTGACTCTGACGGCGGTTCCCGGTCAGCGCATGCTTCTCCGCATCGCCTACGACGAGGCGGTGGGGGAAGCGGCCGCGCTGCGCCTGCTAGAACACCTGCGCACGCTGCTCGCCTCCTTCTGCGCCGACCCCTCGCTGCCGCTGCGCCGCCTGGCCCTGCTCTCCCCGGACGAGGGGCGGGCGCTGCTGGCCTCGACGCTGCC
>JBEVJD010000600.1:0-4508 GCA_040510435.1 Pyrinomonadaceae bacterium
ATAGAGCGGAAGAGATGATGCGCTTAAGGCGCAAGCAGGTAGGATCGGCGAGCAGTGTGGCGGCATACATGCGGCCAGTTGTAGCAGCTAACCGTGTCCGACTTCACCAAGAACTCGGGAGAACCCATCTCTACTTGGGGTTTACATTTTGGATTTTTTTCTTGACGAATCGCGGTCGCGGAGATAACTTCCCACCACTCAAATGAGGCGGGCGCCATTTACCTCGTGTCGGCGGCCGGCCGGTTCTCCTGCCCTAATAACAGTTCAAGCCTTTTCGTTTCGGCCTTAAAGCTTTGAGCCCACGCGGCGTCCGTGGCGGGCGCCGAACCAGTCCAGGGGGTTCACCGAGCGTGAGTTTCACACCTCACGCCGCACAAACCTTTTCACCGGAGCTTAGGAGGGAGAAATGAGAATACGCTCTTTAGGGCGCGCCTGCCTGTCCCTGGCGCTCGTACTGGCGTCGGTGCCGGCGGCCTTCGCCCAGATCACGACCTCGGGTCGCCTGACCGGGGTCGTCACCGACACGCAGGGCGCGGTCATCCCCCGGGCGGAGGTCGTCGCCGTCTCGAACGAAAGCAAGCAGGAGTTCAGGGCCGAGTCCTCCGAGGAGGGCAGTTGGGCCATCCCGTCCGTCCCGAACGGGACGTACACGGTCTCCATCACTTCGCCCAACTTCAAGAAGACGGTCGTGCAGTCGGTGAAGGTGGACGTGGGCCAGCCCACGACGGTCAACGCGTCGCTTGAGCCGGGCGGGGCCAACGAGGAGGTCGTCGTCGCCGCCGGCGGCGAGCTGCTTCAGACCGAGGACTCAAGCGTCTCGACCACCATCACCGGCCGCCAGATCAGCGAGCTGCCCTTCACCACGCGCGACGCCTTACAGTTGGTGCTGACGCTGCCGGGCGTGCAGACGCCGGGCGCGCCGCGCACCTCTTCGATCAACGGACTGCCCAAGGGCTCGGTCAACCTCACGCTCGACGGCGCCAACATCCAGGACAACTTCCTCCGCAGCTCCGACGGGTTCTTCACGCAGATTCAGCCGAAGTCGGACGCCGTGCAGGAGGTGACCGTCTCGACGGCCGTCCCCGGCGCCGAGAGCGCGGGCGAGGGCGCCGTGCAGGTGCGCTTCGTCACCAAGTCGGGCACGCCCGAGTTCCACGGCGGCGGCTTCTGGCAGTACCGCTCGCCGAAGTTCAACTCGAACTACTACTTCAACAACATCGACGGCCTGCCGCGCGACAACCTCCTGCTCCGGCAGTTCGGCGGCAACCTCGGCGGCCCCATCCTCATCCCCGGGCTCATCAAGAGCCGCAACAAGGCTTTCTTCTTCGTCAACTACGAGGAGTTCCAGCTCCCGCAGACCTACCCGTCGGGCAACGTCTTCGTGCTCGGGCCCGACGCGCTCAAGGGCGTTTTCACCTACAGGGATTCGGGCGGCACCGTCCGGACGGTCAACCTCCTCCAGCTCGCCGCCTCGCGCGGCTACCCGGGCGCCATCGACCCTTCGGTCGCCAAGGGCTTCTCGCTCATCGACACGGCCGTCCGCCAGAGCGGTTCGCTCCGCAGCCGCGTCGCTTCGGCCAACGACTACAACCGCCTCCAGTACAATTTTCAAGACCCGGGCACGAACATCCGCCGCTTCCCCACGGGCCGGCTCGACTGGAACATCACGAAGAACCAGCACCTTGAGTTCATCCACAACTACCAGTACTACGTGTCGAACCCGGACGGCGTGAACAGCCAGTTCGACGTGGCCGGCCCCGGCAGCGGCATCGTCATCGGGACGCCGGGCGTGACCGGTTCCATCCACCGCAACTCCTTCTCGTTCGTGATGGCGCACCGCTGGACGATCAGCAACCGGCTGGTGAACGAGGCGCGCGCCACCTCCTCTGGCAACGGCACGTCGCTCTTCACGCCCGAGTTCGCGCCCGGCCTCTTCGGCCTGTGGGGCGGCTTCGCCGTGACGGGCGGCACCTACCTCGGCAACCAGCCGCTGGGCACGGGCGCCTTCTACAACCGCCGCACGACCTCGCGCCGCAACACGCCGACCAAGGGCATCACGGACAACATCACTTTCCTGACGGGCGCCCACACGCTCAACTTCGGCGCCTCGTTCCTGCGCATCAACTCGTACACTTCGGCCGCGGGCACGCAGGTCGTGCCGCAGTTAGTCTTCGGCATCGCGACCGGCGACCCCATCAACACCGGCGCGACCAGCATCTTCACCAACACGGGCGCGAGCCCGACCTTCCCCGGCGCGAGCGCGGCGCAGCTCGGCGACGCGCGCTCGCTCTACGCCTACCTGACGGCGCGCGTCAGCTCCATCGCGCGCTCGGCCTCGCTCGACAGCGGCGGCAACTACGTCTTCGACTCCTTCAACGAGTACAACCACCAGAACGAGTGGGCCTTCTACGTGCAGGACTCCTGGAAGATGCGCCCGAACCTGACGATTAACGCCGGGCTGCGCTGGGAGTTCGAGCCGTCGGCCGTCAACGACAACGGCGTCTACACGCGGACGGGCTACGACGGCATCTACGGCGTCTCGGGCGCGGACAACATCTTCCGGCCGGGCGTCATGCCGGGGCAGCCGACGCAGTTCCGCCTGCTCGCCGACGGCGAGGAGGGCTACCCGCTGCGCAAGGGCGACTTCGCGCCGTCGTTCGGCTTCGCCTACAGCCCCAACTTCAAGTCGGGTCTGATGAACTCGCTGACCGGCGGCCCCGGCCGGACGGTCATCCGCGGCGGCTACTCCATCGCGTTCACGCGCGAGGGCTTCAACGCCTACACCGCCATGTTCGGCGCCAACGAGGGCGGGACGGTGACGCTCTCGGTGAGCCCCGGCGTCACGCCCTCGATCTTCCCCGCGGGCGGCGTCAGCTTCAACGGCGGCACGGGGCGGACGTGCACCTCGGGCGCGGCGAACAACAACAACTGCGTCAACGGCTTCCCCTTCCTCGCCCCGCCGGCCGACGCGAGCAAGTACCCGTTCACGCCCGCGGCGGGCAGCGCCGGAGGCTCGAACGACTTCGACTCGAACCTCAAGGCCGGCTACACGCAGTCTTTCACCTTCGGCCTCCAGCGCGAGATCGGCAAGAACACGGCCTTCGAGATTCGCTTCGTCCGTACGCGCGGCACGCACCTGTGGCGGCAGTACGACCTCAACGAGGTGAACATCTTCGAGAACGGGTTCCTGACGCAGTTCAACGCGGCGGCCAACAACCTCGCCATCAGCCGCGCGAACAACCGCGGCGACAACTACGGCAACCAGGGTCTACCCGGGCAAGTCAACGTCCCGCTCATCACGACGGCCATCGGCTCCCCGACCGACTCGACGACGGTGACGCGACTGCTACAGGGTCAGGCCGGCGCGGTCGCCAACAGCATCGCGTTCACCCTCTCGCGCATGAACAACCTCATCAACGCGGGGCTCGTCCCGTCCACGACACTGCCGAGCGGCGCCTGCGACCCGACGCTCTCGGCCGCCAACCAGAACTGCAAGGTGTCGAACTTCTTCCTCGTCAACCCGCAGACGACGGGCGGCGCGTTCCTGATGACCGAAGGGACGGACACCTCATTCAACGCGCTTCAGATCGAGCTGCGGCGGCGGATGGCCGGCGGGCTGCTCCTCCAGGGCAGCTACCAGTTCGGCAAGGCGCTCTCGAACGCCTTCGTCTCGTCCTCGTCGGTCTTCTCGCAGCCGCGGACGCTCCGCGACCCCGCGCTCGACCGCACCTACTCGCCGTGGGACATCCGCCACTCGTTCAAGGTTGACTACATCTACGAGCTGCCCATCGGCCAGGGCAAGCGCTTCTTCAACACCAACATCCCCGTGCTGAAGCAGGTGGTGAGCAACTGGCAGGTCGGCGGCGTCACGCGCATCCAGTCCGGCTCGGCGACGCTCCTGACGAGCGGCACGCGCCAGACCGTCAACCAGTTCGACTCGGGCGTCGTGCTCCACAACATCACGGCGAAGGAGTTCCAGAAGCTGGTGCAGATACGCAAAGACCCGAGCGGCATCGTCTACTGGCTGCCGCAGGCGTTCATCGACAACACCCTCGCGGCCTTCGCCAGCCAGACCGGCCAGCCGCTCGACCCGAACGCCCCCTACATCGGGCCGCCGATGACGGCCGGGCAGTTCGGCGAGCGCATCGTCTTCTTCGGCCCGTGGCAGTCGCGCTTCGACCTCAACATCGTCAAGCGCATCCCCGTCACGGAGCGCGTGAAGCTGGAGGGGCGCGTCTCGTTCCTCAACGCCTTCAACCGGCCGAACTTCTTCCTCGGCGACGCCGACGCGACGATCCGCAGCGTCTCCGCCGCCTCGACGAGCTTCGGCCAGACGCGCGCGGCCTACCGCGACATCACCGTCTCCGGCACCAACGACCCCGGCGGCCGCCTGATAGAATTTCAGTTCCGCGTGAATTTCTAAGACAGGAACAGAACCGCGAGCGGTAGCGAGCGGGTGCGGGTAACATCAGAAATACGATTGATGTTACCCGCACCCGCTCGCTACC
>JBEVJD010000601.1:0-27685 GCA_040510435.1 Pyrinomonadaceae bacterium
CCGACCAGCACGGCCAGCGCCGGGTGCAGCATGTAGTTCCTCAGGCTGAAGAGCAGCCGCGCGGCCGCGCTCATCCCCTCCACATCGACCGCCGACCTGCCGCCCTCCGAGAAGAGCGTCGCGCCCAGCGCCGCCACCGCCCCGCTCACGCCGAGCGCGAGCGACCCCAGCAGCGCCACGCCGACGCGCCCGCGGAAGAACTCGGAGACCCTCGGCCGCTCCGCCTCGTCCCTCGCCGCCCACCACGCCGTCAACACGAGCGCCGCCACCAGCAGGAACGTGTTGACGAGGTGCACGGAGAGGTAGACGGCGCGCGCGACCGAAGCGTTCTCGCCCACGAGCCTGAGCAGCACGAGCCCCGCGCCGATGAGCGACTCGGTCACGATGAAGAACCCCGAGGCGGCGGCCGCCGCGCGCACCGCGTGACCACGTTTGAACGCACGGAACGCCCACACGCAGAGCACGACGACGAGCAGGAACGCGATGCCGCTCGTCGCGCGGTGCGCGAACTCGACGAGCGTCTTGACCTGCGATGCGTCGGGCACGACCGACCCGTTGCACAGAGGCCAGTGGTCGCCGCACCCGTCGCCCGACTTCGACGCGCGCACGAACGCGCCCCACAGGATGACGGCCAGCGTCAAAGCCGTCACCAGCCACGCGTATCCAGCGAATTGCTTGTTAACTTCCATAAGAGAGTGAAGGGATTATTACGCCCCGCCGGGGCCAAATCAAATCGAGACCTGTGTCCGGCGCCGGGCTTGTTAACCACGGAGACACGAGAGGCACGGCTTGATGACTTACGTCTCTAAGCCGTGCCTCTCGTGTCTCCGTGGTTAACTTAATTTTTCAATCAACGCAGCGCGCGCCGCCACACGGCCGACTCGCCCTCGCGGCGGACGAGCGCGCTCACCTCCGCGTAGGCCGAGGCGTAGAGCGCGCGCATCTCCTGCGCGGAGGCGGGGGCGGCGAGCCGGCGCTCAAGCTCTTCGACGGTTAGCCTCTGCCGCGGCAGCGACGAAGAGAGCGAACGCCCCTCGCCCGCGACGTGCGCCGCCAGCCCCTCGACCAGCCACAGCGGCGCGCGCCCCGCGCCCGCGGCTTCGAGCGCGGCGTGGACGAACTCGTGGCGCGGCGTCGTCCCGAGCACCCCGCGCCGCCGCAGCAGTGCGAGCGGCTGGAAGCTGATGCGCCGCCCCTCCGTCACCGCCGCGACCCACGCCGGCCGCCCCGTCGCGCCGACGAAATCGCCCGTCGTCTCGTAGACGACGACCTCCGTCAGCGGCACGCGCGCGCCCACGCCCGCACGTTCCAAACGCCCCGTCACGTCCGCGTAGGCCGCCTCCAGAGTCCGCACCAGAGACTCGACCTCGCCCCGCGCCGCACGCGCCGGGTAACTCACGCGGAAGTGCTCGCTCCGTAGTTGAACAGAAGCGCGAGCGGTAGCGAGCGGGTACGTGCTCCGATAAAGGGCCGTCTGAAGTAACCCCGACCCACTCGCTACCGCTCGCGGTTCTGTATAACTCGCAGGTCGAAACAAGGGTGGATTTTCGACAGCGGCATTCTCATCAACCCTCGACCCGAAATCCGCACCCCGCAATTCCCCCACCGCCGCGCCGGGGAAGTAGCGCGCGAGTATCTGCCGGTAAGCGGCGCCGCGCGCGGCCGAGACGTGCGCGCCCGCCTGACAGAGCCCGATGCCGTGGCCGAAGCCCGTCCCGCGGAAGACGAACGCCGACCCGGCGCGCGACACCTCGAAGCGCGAACTCTTCAGAACGTTCCAGCCGAGCGTGCGCCCGACGATGATCTTGAAGTCCCAGCCGCGCAGGCGACGCCGCCGCTGGCCGTCCAACTCGACAAGTTCCGCGCGCCCCGACGGGTCGCGGCGCACGACCCGCACGCCTTCGAGCCGCGCCCCAACGTCGCTGCGCTCGTCGGCACGCAGGGCGGTCAGGAGCCGCGCCGCCGGTATCACGTCCGTCCATGTTTCCGCCCCGACCGAACACGCATCGTCGCCCACGCCGCGCAGGTGCGCGGGCGCGCGCGACGTGCCCCACAGCTTCGACACGTCGGCCGTGCGCCCGCCGCACGCGGCGCTGAAGTAGCTCTCGGCGACGCGGCCCGACGAATCGCGCAGCACCTCGCCCGCCGTCTCGCGCACGGCGCGGCGCGCGAGTTCGTAGAAGTCCGGGCGCGCCGACTCGTCGCGCACGGGCACGAAGCGCTGGCAGTGTGTCGTGTCGCAAAGGTCGAAGCGGTCGCGCGCGTGGCGGCGCAGGTTGTGGACGGCGTACGTGCGCGCGGCGACGGCCAGAGCCTTGAGCGACTCGGCCTCGGTCTCGACGCTGCCCTCGGCGGCCAGCACGCCGAAGACGTAGTCTTCGAGCTGAAGTCTCAGCGTCGCGTCCCCGCGCGAAAGCCGCACGCGAACGTCGGACGGGGAGGCGGGGTGACCGGGTGACGGGGCGAGTTCTTCATCTCCCCCTCCCCCCGACTCCATGTCCTCTTGTCCCCGCAGGAGGCGCGCGTAAGCCTCGAAGACGGGGCGCGCGGCCTCGGCCGCCTCCGAGCCGCGCGAGCGTTTGAGGAGGACGAGGACGAGGAGCTTCACGTCGTCGGCCGGCACTTCACTTAAGGCCGCGGCTTCCGAACCGCCGGCCGCGGCGCGCCCCGCGGCGAAGCCGACGAACCACCCTTGCGCGCGCCAGCCGCCCTGCGGCGTCGAGGTGCCCGTCTTGCCGAAGACGTAGACGGGCAGCGTCGCCAGCCCCGCGCGCGCCGCCGTGCCGTAGGCGACTGCGCCGCGCATCCCCGACAGCAGCAGCGCGCGGTGCACAGGCTCTACCGCTAAGCGCGCGCGCAACGCGGGCGTGAAGCCCTCCGCGCGCGCCTCGCGCGGCTCAAGCAGTGCGCCGCCGTTGAAGAGCGCCGCGTACGCGCTGGCGAGCTGCGCGGGCGTGACGCGCAGTTGCTCGCTCTCGCCGAGCATCTCGGGCACGCCCGCCGCCTCGCGCGGCAAAAGCCCCGTAGACTCGCGTCCGTCCGCGGCGTCCGTGCGCGCGCCGAAGCCGAACTCGCGGAGCGTGCGCGCGTAAGCCTCGGCGTCGAGCGCCTCGGCGGCGCGGCCGAAGTAGTAGTTGCAGGAGTTGGCGAGCGCCTCGGCGGGGCCGAAGTCGGTCTGGTAGCGCGGGTGCGCGCAGTTGATCTTGAAACCTTCGTGCTCGTAATGGCTGCGGCAGGAAGTGCGGCTGTCAGGTTCGAGCGAGCCCGTGCGCAGCGCCGCCAGCATCGTGAAGGGCTTGACGGCGGAGCCGGGCGGCGTCGCTTCTTCAAAGGCCGCGCGCCCGCCGGCCGACGCGCGCACGCGCCCCGTCTGCGCGTCGAGGACGAGCACCACGCCGTCGCGCCCGCCGAGCGCCGCACGCGCCGCACGCCGCAAAACCTCGTCCGCGTCCTCGACACTCAGAGGCGCGGGCGGCGGCGTCTCACTCCGAACGAACAAGACGCCGGGCAGAAGGCCGACGAGCAGGGCGAAGGGCAGAAGGCAGAGGGCGAAGGGCAAGGGCGGAAGACGAGAACCGCGCTGTCCGCCGTCTTTACTGCCGACTTCCGACCGCCGACTGCTGACTGCTCCCTTACTCATTCGGCTCTTCTTCTTCGATGATCTTCACGTCGGAGCGGAAGCGCTGGTAGTTGGAGAAACGGAGCGTGGCGCGCGTGCGCGGCTTGCTCGCGCCCTCGATGACGGTGAGCCATTCGGCCGAGTCAGGCACGAGCAACATCTGCTCCGGGTCTTTGAACTGGTGGCGGCGGAAGCGCACGGCGTAGTCCTCGGCGGCGTACCTCAGGCGGCGTGAGGGGCCGAGGCGGCCGAAGCCGAAGGTGCGCGGGCTCTCGAACTCGAAGGGCGCAGCGAGGTGCGACTCTAGGCGGACGACCTCGAACGTCTCGGCGTCCACCCAGATGAGGTAGACGAACGGCGCGATGACGCGGAAGCTCGTCCCCACCAGCCGGCGCTTCCACTCGACGCGCGCCTCGCCCTCGCCTGGCCTGAGCATCCGTATGCGGTAGAGTTTGCGCCCGGCCTCGGTCTCATCGCCGTCGAACGAGAACTGGAAGAGGCCGCGGTGCTTTGGCAGGAGGAAGCCGAGCGAGGAGACGGCGTAGCCTGCCTCGCGCCCGGGCGAGCGCCGCTTCGACGCCTTGCCGTCGATGGTCTTCAGCCGCCGGACGGGACGCGGGTAGTAGTCCTCTTCGTCCTCCGACAGCTCCTCGCGCAAGACGATGGTGTCGAAGACGAACTCCTTCGACTTCTTCGCCGTCATGTCCTCGCGCAGCTCGTCGCGCCTCAGCGTCTCGGTGAAGGCGATGCTGAAGAGCCCCGCCTGATACCGTGCCACGCCCTCGCCGACGCGCTCAAGGATGCGATCCAAACGCTCGTCCGCGGCGGGCTTCGCCTCCGCCTCCTGCGCGCGCACGGTCGCGCACGCTCCGAAGAGAAACGCGAGCACGAGCGACAAGACACTCCGCCGGTACTTCATCACTTCTCAGGCTTGCAACTGCGGCTCTGTGACGGACTCTGCGACGGGCGCGGGCTCGGCGGGCGCGGGCTCGACGGCCGCGGGCGTTCCCGTCTCGGGCGGTGTCACGCGCGCGAGCGCGCCGAGCGTGACGACCCAGCCGACGAGCGTCAGGAAGAAGACGAAGGCGAGGCGCACGCCGAAGAGCGTCAGTTCCGCCCAGCCGTTCGTCAGACCCGTGCGCGTGAAGAGGACGAAGTACGGCATCAGCCCGAAGAGGAAGAGGCCGACGACGTAGACGAGCACCGAGCGCGGCGCGAAGGCGCGACCCAGGACGCGGTGCAGCCCCTTGAGCGTCGCCGCAAGCCCCACGCGCGCCGCCGACAGCCACAGGTGCGCCGCCGTGAGCGGCACTACGAACCCGAGCAGCACCAGCCACGACGTAGACAACAGCGCCTCCTGCCAGCGCAGCGGCGCGGGCCTCGACCCAACGCCGCTCACCACCCGCGCGGTGACTTGCGACGACTCCTCCGCCACACTCGGCAGCCACCCCGGCAACTTGAGGAGGAAGTAGACGAAGAGCGCCGCGACGGCGGCGACGGGGACGGCCAGCAGCAACACCTTCAAGAGGTCGCGCGGCGCGTGGCGCGCGACCCGGGCGGCCGTCGCCTCGGGCAGCGCGGCGTTCGCCGCCGCCGACTGGAACAGGAAGAAGAGCAGCGGCGCGGCCCCGGCCGTCACCGCCGACACGATGAGCTGCCACGCGTTCGCCACGCCCGTCAGGAAGAAGTAGTAGACGCTCGCGAGCAGCAGCCCGTAGATGACCGCGACGAGCAGCAGCCCGCGCCAGTTGCGGAACAGGTCGCGTGTGGAAGCCCCGAGGGCGCCGAATGAATCTTTAATCATCGCTGTGTGTCCTCCCGAGCCGCCGCGCTTTTCAGTACCGCGAGCGGTAGCGAGCGGGTCGGTCTCTCTTCATGCGGGCCCGTAGTTCACAGCATACCCGCTCGCTACCGCTCGCGGTACTGTTTGGCCCGCGCGCCGGGAACTACTTGTCCAGAATCGTCAGCGTCGCCGTGGCCGAGTTGGCGCGCACGTCGGGCTCGTACATGCGCTCGACGCGCGCGGGCGCGGCGCGGAACTGGCCGGGCACCTGCACGCGCATCGCGTACTGGAACCGCGCGCTCCCGTCGAAATAGTTGAGGAAGATGACGACGCGGTTGTCGCGGAACTCGCGCTCGCTGTACCAGTCGCTCCAGTCCCTCTCCGTATGGTTGAGGTTGATGCCGCTCACCTCCTCGACGGGTTCGCAGCCGGCGGGGATGGGGTCTTCGACCATCATGTAACTCCCGCGCTCGCCCTCCAGCGTCAGGCGCGAGACGATGATGTCGCCCGAGCGCACGTCGCCCGAGAGCGGCTCCACCTGCCAGCCCATCGCGCCGTCCGACTTCTCGGCCACGCGCAGGCGCAGGTACTCGCGCCGGAGCTTGAGCTGCGGCACGCCCTGCTCCTGCGTCTGCTCGTCGTTGGTGTAGTGCGTCACGGTCGTCGCCAGGTAGAGCATGCCGCGGCCGCGCTTGACGACCCGCACCTCGCTCGCCTGCCCGACCTCGCCGCCGCGCCGCTGCAAGGTGAAGACCTGCATCGAGGCCGAGTCGGCCCCCGTCACCTGCTTCTGCGCGATCTGCTGCCCGTCCACGTAGACTTCGAGCGAGTAGTCGGGGTCGAGCTCCTTGCTCACCTTCACGTAGTCTATCAACCCGAAGACGGCGAGGGCCGTCTCGCGCGTCGAGAGCCAGTAGTGGCCGTGGCGGCGGTTACGGACGAGCCAGCGCGCCGCGCGCGGCAGCACCTCGCTCTGCGGCAGCGTCCGCGCCAGCGCCTTGACCACGAGCGCCGTCGCCTCGGTCGTATCCCAGAAGGCTTCGCCGCCGCCGCCCTTCGCCGTGCGCTCAAGCTCGCCCGCGACCGCCTGCGCGCGCGTGTCGCCGCGCTCCTTGAGGCCGAGCGTCAGGAGCGCGCGCCCGTAGGCGGATAGCTTCTCGCGCTCGGCGAAGAGGGCGTTCAGGTAGCGCATCTCGGCGTCGCCGCTCTCGGCGAGCGAGTAGGCCATGTAGGCGCGCGTGTCGCGCGCGTCGCCGCGCTCGTCCACCTCCGCGTCGAGCATCTTGCGGAGCGCGCGGCGCGCGTTATCGAGACGGTTCGCGTCCACCTCGTAGCCGGCGCGCTGCGCCTGCACCAGACCGTCCACGACGTACGCGGTCATCCAGGCGTTCGTCTCGTCGTCCTTCCACCAGCCCCAGCCGCCGTCGCCGTGCTGGAAGGCGTAGAGCCGTTTCAGACCCTTGCGCACCTTCTTGCCCACGTCGTTCGTGTCCCGCACGCTCGCCGTCTGCACGTTCTGGAGGGCCTGCGTGACGACGACGTTCGGGAGGAACGAGGACATCGTCTGCTCGGTGCAGCCGTACGGGTAGCTCGTCAGGTAGTCGAGCGCGCCGAAGAGCGTGCCCGCTATCGTGGGCGAGACCTCGACGCGCAGCGTGCGCGCGTTCGGGTCGGCGTTGGCGGGGAGTTTGACGGTGACGGTCTTGTCGGCCTCCTCGTCCCCGATGGCGAACGAGTCGGCGCGCGTGAACTTCAGGCCGCGCGGGAGGATGGGCATCCCGGTTTCGAGCGCGTCCGACTCTTGGTCGGTGAGCGCCTTGGCGAGAATCTTGAGGTCGCCCGTGGCGGGCGCCTGCACGCGCCAGTTGACGCGGTGCTCGCCCTGCGCCGGGATGGTCACGGTCTGCTGCGCCTCGTCGAGCAGGCGCGCGCCGGCCACCTCGATGCTGATGCGCGTCACCTTCTCCGACTTCAGGTAGTTGTGCACGATGCCGGAGAGCGTGACGGTGTCGCCCGCCGTCAGGAAGCGCGGCATGGCGACGCGGATGATAACGTCTTTTCTCTCGACCACCTTCGAGACGGCGACGCCGACCTTCGTGTCGGCGGTGACGGCACGCGCCGTCGCGCGCCACGTCGTCAGATTGTCGGGCAGCTCGAACTTGACGGTGGCCTTGCCGTCGGCGCCCGTCACGAGGTTGGGCTGCCAGAAGGCCGTGTCCTTGAAAATCTTCCGCACGAGCGGGTTGGCCGCGTCGTCCTTGATGTCTGCGAACTGGCGCGTGCTCTTCTTCTTCCGCGCCAGCTCCACCGTCTTCGTCCCGGCGTAGCCCGAGAAGTAGTAGTTGACCGAGAAGGAGGTCGAGACGGAGCTGTAGCGCGGGCCGTAGAACGTGCGCCGGATGTCGCCGGCCGAATCGGACGCGATCTGGTAGACGGCCTCGTCCACGACGCCCAGAGAGACCTCCGCGCCCGCGGCGGGCGAGCCGTCCGCGTTGCGCGCGAGCACGGTGTAGGAGGCCGTCTCGCGCGGGCGGAACTCCTTCTTGTTCGGGATAATCTGGAGGTTGAGCAACTTGTCGCGCGCGGGCACCTTCAGGTCGAGGGTCTGCGTGTACATCTCGCTGCCGCGGACGTAGGTGACGCTGACCGAGACGTTGGGGGCGAAGCGCGCCTCGACGGGGATGTCGATGGTCGCCTGCCGCCCGGCGACGTGCAACTGGCGCACGCCGAGGATGTTGTTCATCTCGGTCGTCACCAGCAGGTGCGCGTCCTCCTTCGGCAGTTGCGCGAGGATGCGCGCGGTCTCGCCGGGCTTGTACGAGGGCTTGTCGGCGACGAGTTGAATCTCGTCCTCGCCCATGTAAGAGACATCCGTCCAGCGCCCCGTGGGGTCGGCGACCCAGAGGTAGCCGGCCTCCATGACGACGGGCTTGCCGGCCTCCTCGACGGTCGTCTTGATGCGGACGCTGCCGGGCGTGGGCGCGGTGTAGTCGGTCGCGCCCTTGCCCTCGGCGTTCGTGTCCACGTTGACCGAGGACAGCTCCTTCTCCTCGACCTCGTAGTCCGGGTAGTCGTAGCCGTCCTCCGTCTTCTTGATGACCTTCTTCCAGCGGCGGTCGAAGAAGGTCACGCGGACGCGCGTCTGCACGGGGCGGCCTTCGCGGTCGCGCGCGGTGACGTTGACGCGCGCCGCCTCGCCCTGGTTGTAGACGTAGCGGTCGGCGTAGGCGTAGGCGACGACGTTGCTGCGCACGCCCGTGAGCGAGGCCGAGCCGTTCATCGAGCGGCGGGCGGCGTCCGTGACCTCGGCTTCGAGGCGGTAGCTGTAGTCCCACTGATCCTTCGCGTCGGCCGGCGGGACTTTGAAGTCCACTTCGAGGCGCCCCTGCGCGTCGAGCTTGCCCTCGCCTTCGAGCTTCATCTCGTCGTCGTAGCCGCCGCCGGAGTCCCCGCCCTCCTCGGCCGTGGGGTCTGCGCCGAACTCGTCCTCCTCATCCCCCTCGCCCTCGCGCCACCAGCCGTAGTAGCGCGAGCGGTAGACGTAGTACTTGACCGAAGCCTTCGCGACGGGCGCGCCGAAGAAGTAGCTGGCCGAGATGTTGAAGCGCGCCGTCTCGCCCGCGCGGACGAACGCCTGCCCGGCCGTCACGCGCACCTTGTACTCGGGCTTCTTGTACTCCTGCACCTCGAAGCTGCCGCTGGCCGAGAATTCTCCGAGCGTGGCGTTGAGCTGGTAGTAGCCGAGCGGAGTCTCCTCCGGCAAGTCCAGCTCGCCGCTGAAGGTGCCGCGCGAGGAGATGGGCAACTCCTGCTCGTAGATGGTCGCGCCGTCGCCGTCGGTGACGGTGACGGCGGCGGTCTTACCCGCGGGCAGCCGGTGGCCGTTGTCGCCGGTCTCGCGGATGATGCCGCGGAAGTAGACCTTCTGCTCGGGGCGGTAGACGGGGCGGTCGGTGTAGACGTAGCTCGTCAGCTCGGCGCCCGTGCCCTCCTCGCCGCCAGAGCCGCTGAAGTAGTAGGAGTCGAGGTCGGAGATGGCGAAGTTGTCGCCCTGGCTCGCCATGACGAGGTAGGAGTCGGAGGTCTGCGCCTGCTCTTCCGTCCCGGCCTCCTCCGCCCCTTCGGCCTCCCCCTCTTCGTCCTCCTTCGCGGGCGGCTTCTTCTCGACGACCTGGAGCTTGAGCAGTCCCTGCTTGTCGGTCGCGCCCTTCACGAGGTCGGCCTTCTTGCGTATGACCTGCACCTGCACGCCCTCGCGTGGCTGCCCCGACTTGCGCTCGACGGCGTAGACGAGCATCGAGCCGTCGCGTGAGGTCTTCTGGACGGTGGCGAGGTCTGTGACGATGAGGATGCCGAAGGCGCGCAGGTCGTCGTGGACGGCCTCGACGAGGTAGACGCCCGGCTCGCGGCGTCCCAGGCTAATCATCCGCCGGTCGTACACGTCTTCGAGCGGCGTGAGCTTCTCGCGCCATTTATCGACCATCTGCGAGGGGTTCAAGAGCGGCACGCGCGCGAAGTCGGTGGCGACGTTCAAGGGCGTGCGGTTGCTCGTGTCGTCCTCCTCGGGCCGGAAGCGCTGGTTGAAACCCTTGCGCGACTGGTTCGGGAGCTGCTGGCGGACGTAAGACTTGACGTGGCCGTAGCCCCAGCTCTTGAACTGTCGCAGCTTCTCAAGGAGGGTCGGCTTCTTCTCGACCGTTTTGCCGACCTCGGCCTGCTCGTCCTCGCCGACCTGGTGCGGGTTGTCCAGTCCGCGGAAGAACTTCACCGGGTCTTTGACCTTGTAGACGCGGAAGTCCAGAGCCTCCACGCCGCGGTAGTTGACCCAGAGGCGCGCGCGGTCGGTCGTCGCGTACGTGCGGTTGGTGTGGAGCGAGAAGAAGGGCTTGGCGTGCGGGTCGGGCGGCTGCGGCGTCCGCCCGTAAGGGCTGCTCACAGAGTCGGGCGCGACCGCCGCCGCGTAAGCGTAGCGCGCCTTGACGCGCAGCACGACGAAACCGAGCAGGAGCGCCAACGCGCCCCCGTAGACCGCAACGCCTGTCAGGAAAGAACGACGGGACATAAGCCCTCCGGAGAAGTAGGCAGGAGACAGTAGTCAGTAGTCAGTAGAAAAACCATTCGTCGCTCGTACCGTCCGGTTCTCATCATCAATCTCCGCAGGGCAGCGCCCTACTGGCTACTGACTACTGACTACTCAAGTATTTTCAAGCGGTAGAAGCCGAGAAAATTTTTGTTGGCCGCGACGGGGCGCCAGCGCGGGTCGGGATGGCGCGCGAGCACGGCGAGCCGCACCTTGCGCACCTCGCCCGCGCCGTCGGCCGAAGTGCCCGTGTGGTAGACGAGCCAGTCGGCCGCGCCCTCGTCGTCGGTGCGTGCGCGGCCGAGGAAGAGCATGACGTGATATGGGTACTTCTGCACCCAGGGCTGGTGGAAGAAGAGGAGGTCGCCGGCCTCGGCCGCGCGCGGGTCGCGGCCGACGAAGCGGCTGTTGAACTCCTTGAGCGTGCGCGCGTCGGCGAACTCGGAGAAGGTGCCGTCCGAGAGGTTCGCTTCATCGAAGGAACCCGCGACCGTGCGGAAGAGCTTCTCGCCGACCGGGCTGCGCTCCAGGGTGTAGGCGCGCACGTCGGGCGCGACGGGTTCGTACCCCTCGCCCATCCGCAGCAGCCACGCGCGGTCGTGCCGGCGCAAAGCCTCGCGCCAACTGAAGCGCACCAATCCGGCGCAGTCGCGCTGGCTCTCGTTCCACTCCTTGCTCGCGTCGTAGAACTGCGCCTCGGCAATCGCCGTGAACCATTCGCGGAAGCTCTCGCGGTCGCCGTAGGAGCGCAGCTCGATGGGGTCGGGTATGCCGTCGGAATCGGAGTCGCCCCAGACCGGGGCGGGGTTGGGCACGGACGCGGGCGCGCCGCTCCTGGCGGAGTCGCCGCTGGCGGCCGTCTGCCGGCATGCTGCGAAGAGTGGGAGCGCCGCGACGCAGAGGAGTAGACCGAGGCTTAGACGCAGAGGGGGAAGCATCCTTTCCACTTGCACGGACGATTTCGACGACGATGACGGGCGCGCTAAAACTAACACGGCTTTAGGAAATTGTCTCCCTTTTTCCGACGACGCCTCCGTGACCAACGTCACCCGCGCCGCCCCCTCGTGGCCCACGCGCCACACGCCGCCGATTCTGCTCCCAACACACGCCCCCCGCGAGACGGCCGCCGCCAGTCCCAGGGCGTGCACAAGCCCCGCGCCCGGTGTGGTTAACCACAGGGAGAAGGCAGTAGACAGTAGAAAAAGAGGCGGCGCGTCTCGGCTTTAAAACCGGGCGCGCCGCTTTGTCTTCCTACTGTCTACTGACTACTGTCTACTGTCTACTTGTTCTTATTGTGCTCCCCGTTGCCGCCCCACGCGTACCAGCCGTCGGCGTCCGCGGAGCCGGTCTTGAGGCAGATGAGCAGCCCGTTGGAGGTGCCGACGTAGACCGCGCCCTCGGCGAGCGCCGGTTGGAAGACCATCGGCTCGGGGAAGTGGTACATGAAGCCGACGCGGCCGTCCTTCTGTCCCACCGAGAGCAGGTGGCCGTGCGCGCTCGCCAGATACATCAACTCCTCGCCCAGCGCGGGCGGCGAGAAGACCTGCGCGTCCTCCGCGAGCCCGCCGCCCGACACCTCCGCGCGCCAGGCGAAGCGGCCGTCGGCGGCGTTGATCGAGTTGAGGTAGCGGCCCTGCGCGTTCAGCATCCGCCCCTTGCTGTAGGCCGCGCGCGAACCCTGATACGCCCAGCCGCCGACCACCGTCCTGACGCCGATGTGTTCGTTCGCTCTGTGGAGCTGCGCCGCCGCGGGCGCGCTCCCGAAGCCGACCGAGGAGTCGAGCGAAGCCGCCTGCTGTTCCTTCAGCGCCACGCCGCCGCCCTTGTCACGGCCTAAGTATCCGGCCTCGCTGCGCGCGATGGGCGCGCGCGCCGTCGCCACGCCGCGCCGTGCGTCCAGGCGGTGCATCGCCTCGTAAGCCTTGCCGTCGCGCTCCTCCTTCTGCGTGACGACGACCTCGCCCGCGACGACCACCGGCGCGCTCGTCCCCGCGTTCTCCTTCTTCCAGGCCAGCTCGCCCGACACGGCATCGAAGCTGTACGAGGTGCCGTCGAAGGTCGTCGCGTAGACCTTGCCTTCGGAGACGACCGGCGCCGAGATGACATCGCCCGAGATGGCCCGCTCCCAGATGTGCTTGCCCGTCTTCAAGTCCGCACAGAGCAGACGATGACTGCCCGCCTCTTCCTCTGCCGGCCGCGTCACCTTCTGCTGTCCGCCGTGCTGCATAATGCGCCGATTCCCGTTCCGCTGCCCCTTCGGGTAGGCCATGTAGAGCCGCCCCTTCGAGACGGCGGGCTGGCTCATCAAGGGGTCGCCGAGCCACTCCTGCCAGACCATCTTGCCGGTCTTCTCGTCCACGACGACGAGCGTGCAGCTCTCCGTGTTGAAGGCGACCAGTCCGTCCTCGACCACGGCCGCCGTCGGCCCGTCGTCGCCCGTCGGCGTCTTCCAGACCAGCCGGCCCGTCTTCGCGTCGAAGGCGTAGAACTCGTGCGAGCCGTAGCCGCCGCCGACGAACAGGCGCCCGTTCGAATAGGCGGGCGTCGCCAGCGGCCTCCCGCCCGGGATGCGCACCACCCAGCCCTCGCGCCCGTCCGCGGTCTTGAACGAGGCCGGCTGTAGGTCTGACCCCGCCCCGGGCAGAGTGACCTTGACGGCCTTACCCAAATCTATGCTCACGGGCTTGGGCGCCTCGGCCGCCGGCCGCGGCTCCTTCGGCACGACCGCCGCCGCCCGCTGCGAGCCGCCCGTGCTCTGCGCACGACCCGCCGCGTACGGACTCAGCGCCGTCGCCGACAAACAGGCGCCCACGACCGCCGCCGCCGTGAAGAACTGCCAACCCCTCGTGAAGCTTCTCCGCGTCTTCATCGCACACACCTCCGCTCTCTCGATGTCGGGAATGAGTCTTTGCGGGGAGACTCGCGCGTCGTAAACGTTGAATGCGCGAGACGGGAAAACTTGCGAGAAAGTGATGGGTGATAGAGTGATGAGTGATAAGTTAAAACACCTTGCCTTCTCTCATCACTCATCACTTATCACTTATCACTCATCACTTGCCTTCCCGGTTCCTTGCAGCTATCTTTCATCTCAAACCAACAACGCGAACAAGGAAGGGCTTCAGACCGATGGCCGAGAAGGGCAGACTGCGCGACGACCCCCTCTGGTTCAAGGACGCCGTTTTTTATGAGATTTACGTCCGCGGCTTCTACGACTCGAACGGCGACGGCGTGGGCGACTTCCGGGGGCTGACCGAGAAGCTCGACTATCTGGAATGGCTCGGCGTGGACTGCCTGTGGCTGCTGCCGATGTACGCCTCGCCCCTGAGAGACGGCGGCTACGACATCGCCGACTACTACTCGATCCTGCCCGAGTACGGCACGCTCGAAGACTTCCGCCAGTTCATCGACGCCGCCCACGCGCGCGGCATCCGCGTCATCACAGACCTCGTCATCAACCACACCTCCGACCGGCACCCCTGGTTCATCGAGGCGTCGAGTGCGCCCGACTCACCCAAGCGCGACTGGTACGTGTGGAGCGACAGCCCCGAGAAGTACAGGGAGGCGCGCATCATCTTCACCGACACCGAGAAGTCGAACTGGACGTGGTGCGAGACGGCGCAAGGCTTCTACTGGCACCGTTTCTTCTCGCACCAGCCCGACCTCAACTACGACAACCCCGAGGTGCAGCAGGCGATGCTCGAAGCCGTGGACTACTGGCTCGACTTCGGCATCGACGGCTTCCGCGCCGACGCCGTGCCCTACCTCTACGAGCGCGAGGGCACGAACTGCGAGAACCTGCCCGAGACCCACGCCTTCCTCAAACGCCTGCGCGCGCACATCGAGGAGCGCCACCCGAACGCGCTCCTGCTGGCAGAGGCGAACCAGTGGCCCGAGGACGTGGTCGAGTACTTCGGCCAAGGCGACGAGTTCCACATGGGCTACCACTTCCCCATCATGCCGCGCCTCTTCATGGCGCTCAGGCAGGAAGACCGCCGCCCCATCGTCGAAATCCTTGAGCGCACGCCCGACATCCCCGAGAACTGCCAGTGGGGCATGTTCCTCCGCAACCACGACGAGCTGACCTTGGAGATGGTGACCGACGAGGAGCGCGACTATCTTTATAACGAGTACGCGAAAGACCGCCGCATGCGCCTGAACGTCGGCATCCGGCGGAGGCTCGCGCCGCTGCTCGACAACAGCCACCGGCGCATACAGCTCCTCAACGCGCTCCTGCTGAGTTTGCCGGGCTCGCCCTTCCTCTACTACGGCGACGAGATCGGGATGGGCGACAACATTTACCTCGGCGACCGCGACGGCGTGCGCACGCCGATGCAGTGGTCTTCCGACCGCAACGCCGGCTTCTCGAAGGCCGACTTCGAGAAGCTCTACTTCCCCGTCATCAACAACCCGGTCTACGGCTTCCAGTCGGTCAACGTGGACTCGCAACTGCGCTACGACACGTCGCTCCTCAACTGGATGCGGCAGATGATTCTGCTCAGGAAGGAGCACCACGTCTTCGGGCGCGGCGCGATGCGCTTCGTCAAGCCCGAGAACCGCAAAATCTTCGCCTTCGTCCGCGAGCACGAGGGCGAGACAATCGTCTGCGTCTTCAACCTCTCGCAGTTCGCGCAGCCCGTCGAGCTCGACCTCTCGGAGTTCGAGGGGCGCACGCCCGTCGAGATGCTGGGCAAGACGCGGTTCCCCGCCGTCAAGGCCGGGCCCTATCAACTCGCGCTCGCGCCCTTCGGCTTCTACTGGCTCCAGCTCGAACGGCTGGCGGACTGAACTGCCGGCGCGGGCTTTGACACTTCCGCAACATTAAAGGGGTAAGAGATGGGTGCGGTCGGGAAGACAGACTGACGGGAGGAGATGAAAGAATGTTGAAGGCTCTGGGGAGCGGGCTGGTGGGCGCGTTCGCGCTCACGCTGGTGCATGAGACGGCGCGGCGCTACATCGACGACGCGCCGCGCATGGACGTGGTCGGCATGCGCGCCATCACGAAGACGCTGCGCGCCGTGGACATCGACCCGCCCGTCCCGCTGCACGAGACGGCGCTCGTCGGCGAGGTGGTCTCGAACTCGCTCTACTATGGGCTGGTGGGTCTGGGCGACCCGGAGGACGGGCTCCGCAACGGCGCGGCGCTGGGACTGGCCGCCGGGCTCGCCGCCGTCTATCTCCCCGAGCACCTCGGCCTCGGCCGCCAGCCCGCGAAGAACTCGACCGAGACGAACCTGCTCACCGTCGCCTTCTACCTCCTCGGCGGCCTCGCCGCGGGCGCCGCCTACCAGGCGCTCTCCGCAGAGGAAGAATAACGGACTGTCTAAAAGCGGAAGTCGAGGACGATGGGGTCGTGGTCGGAGAGGACTTCGCCGCCGCTCCCCTTCAACCTGCCGATGACGCGGGGCGGCGCCTGCGGGTCGGGCTTGATGCCGGAGCCCGCGAACCAGTCGAGCTTGAGCGAGCAGCGGCCGCCCTGGTCGCGGAGCGCCCACTCGATCCACCAGAAGCACCAGCGCGGCACCCACTCGCCCATGTTGGTGTTCGCCGCCAAATCCTTCACGTCGTAGTGGAGCGTGCCCGCCCCCGGCTCGTTGAGGGGCGCGTAGGCGTAACCGCGCCGCTCAAGCTCCCGAAAGAGGCCGCGCTCGAACCAACGCTCGGGTTTGAGGTAGTGGTTCTCGATGACGTGGCCGACGCCCATCAGCACGCGCCGGAAAAAGCCCGCGATGGAGTAGACCGCGCGGCGCGAGTTGTAGGTCGAGGTGTTCCAGTCGCCCCCGATGACGACGGGCAGCGGCGCCGCTAAGCCTTCGACGAAGTCCAGCACCACCTTCATCTGCCGCGCGCGGTGGCGCTGGCTCGAATGCGCGTCGAGGTGCAGGCTCACGGCGCGGAAACGCCCCGCCGCGGGGTGCTCAATCTCGCAGACGACCGCGCGCTGGCACCCCAGGCGCTTCTCGCGCCCGCGCATCTTGTCCTTGCCGTTCGGCAGCGCGATTGACCACGCGTCGCGAATCGGCCAGCGCGACAGCACGGCGTTCCCGTGCAGGGCCTCGGCGTTCTCGCCCCGTGCATCGCTCTCCAGCCCGCTCCCCTTGCTCAGGTTCACGTAGCACGGCGCGAACGCGTAGGCCATCCCCAGCCCTTCGGCGATCTCGCGCGTCACGTGCCGGTTGCCCGAGCGCGCCATGCCGTAGTCCAATTCGGTCAGCAGCAGCACGTCGCTCCGCCGCATCACCTCGTGACGCCCGAGCACGCGCACGATCTCGTCGAGCCGTATCCCGCGCTCGATGTTCCACGCGGTCGCGCGCACCGTGCCCGTCGCGGGCGCGCCGGTCCCGCCGCCCTCGCGCGTGAAGTCCCCCTGATCGACGCCGTCCAGCACGCGCTCGACCTCGGGGCGCAGCCGCGCGTAGAGCGGCGAGGCTTCCAACGCCTTCGTCGAGTGGAAGCGCGCCAACTCCCGGAAGTGCGGCCCGAGGTCGTGTTCGAGCGCAGAAGCCGGCTGTGTTTTCTGAAGGCTGAGTGTGTCCATGCGCGAGGCTTTGATGGTACAGTCTGTGCCCGCCGATTTCAAACAGTACCGCTCGCAGTATACTGTGCAGCCCGCGCCGTTCGACTCGTTCTATGGAGACACAGACTGAGCCCAAGCCCAACCTGCGCACAGAGCTGTTGGCGGGCGTAACCACCTTCTTCACGATGGCGCGTACATCGTGGTCGTCAACCCGCTTATCCTCTCGGGCCGCGGGTCGGAGCCGCCGGTCGAGACGGGGATGCCCTTCTCGGGCGTGCTGACGGCGACCGTGCTCGTCTGCTTCACGATGACGCTGCTGATGGGCGTCTACGCGCGGCTGCCGTTCGCGGTCGCGCCCGGGATGGGCCTCAACGCCTTCTTCGTCTACGCGGTCATCCTCGGGCGCGGGGTGCCGTGGCCGGTGGCGCTCGGCGCGGTCTTCTGGGCGGGCGTGCTGTTCCTCGCCGTCTCGCTGACGCCGGTGCGCGAGAGCATCGCGCGCGCCATCCCGCGCCACCTGCGGATGGCGACGGCCGCCGGCATCGGCGTCTTCCTCACCTTCATCGGGCTCAAGAACGCGGGCTTCATCGCCGCCGACCCCGTCACCTTCGTCAAGCTCGGCCGGCTCGACTACCCGGCGCTGCTCATGCTGCTGGGTCTGGCCGTCACCGTTCTGCTGCTGAAGCTGAAAAGCCCCTTCGCGTTCCTCGCCGGCATCTTCGTCGTGACGCTCGTCGCGTGGGCGTGCGGGATGGTGCAGACGCCCGCGAGCCTCTTCAGCGCGCCCGACTTCCGGAGCGTCTTCTTCAAGCTCGACATCGTCGGCGCGTTGCAGTGGTCGCTGCTCCCGGCCGTCGTCGCCATCCTCTTCACAGACCTCTTCGACTCCATCTCGACCTTCATCGGCGTCTCGCAGGCGGCGGGGATGCTCGACGAAGACGGGCAGCCGCGCCGTCTCCGCGAGGGGCTGATCGTGGACGCGTGGGCGACTCTGGGCGCGGGGCTGGCGGGGAGTTCTTCGGGGACGGCCTACATCGAGTCGGTCGCCGGCATCAACACGGGCGGGCGGACGGGGCTCACTTCGGTCTTCACCGCCGCCTGCTTCCTGCCGTGCCTCTTCGTCGCGCCGCTCGCCGGGATGGTGCCGCCGTACGCGACGGCCGCGGTGCTCGTCCTCGTCGGCACATTCATGTTCAGCGGCGTCGCCGGGCTCGACTTCAGACACATGGAGGACGCGCTGCCCGCGTTCCTCACGATCATCCTCATCCCGCTCACCTTCTCGATCACGCAGGGCATTCTCTGGGGCTTCATCACGCACGCCGGCCTCTACACGCTGGCCGGACGCGGGCGCGAGGTCGGCGCCGTCATGTACGCGCTCGCCGTTGTGTCGGTGGGACTGTTGTTGCTGGAGAGATTCGCCTGAGAAGAGCAGTAGACAGTAGTCAGTAGTCAGTAGAAAAAGAGGCGGCGCGTCCCAACCTCCGGGCCGGGCGCGCCGCCTTGTCTTCCTATTGTCTACTGGCTACTGTCTACTGTCTACTCCTTCCCCTTCATCGCCACTTCTTAACCTTCTGGAAGCGGCGCTTGACCATGTCGCGGCGCAGGGGCGAGAGGTGGTCGATGAAGAGCTTGCCGTCACAGTGGTCTGTCTCGTGGAGGAAGCAGCGGGCGGCGAGCCCTTCGGCCTCGCGCTCGAACCATTCGCCGCGCGCGTCCTGCGCGCGGAGCCGGACGCGCGCGGCGCGCTTCAGCGGCGCGTGAATCTTCCCGACCGAGAGGCAGCCCTCCTCGCCCTCCTGCTCGCCCTCGGCCGACAGAATCTCGGGGTTGGCGGCGACGAGCTTTATCCCCTCGCAGTCCATCACGATGAGACGCAGGCTCAGCCCCACCTGCGGCGCGGCCAGCCCCACGCCCTCCGCCGCGTACATCGTCTCGAACATGTCGGCGACGAGGCGCTCCAACTCGCCGTCGAACTCTCCGACCGGCTCGCCCACCTCTTTCAACACGCGCTCGGGAAACTCCGTTATCTCCATCAAGGCCATGAGGCTAGTTTAGCAGTAGACAGTAGTCAGTAGTCAGTAGTCAGTAGAAAAAGAGGCGGCGCGTCTCGGCCTTCAAACCGGACGCGCCGCTTCGTCTTCCTACTGACTACTGTCTACTGACTACTCTCTAATACTATTTCAACAACACGCTCTTCAAAAACTCGACGGCCGCGGGGTCGCCGGTGCGGCCGAGGAGGACGAAGGCGTGCTTGCGTATCTCGGGCTTGGCGTGTGTGCGGGCGATGTTGATGAGGAGCGGCACCGCTTCGGAGTTGTGGCGCTTGGCGATGGCCGAGACGGCCTGGCGTTGCAGCTCCGTGTCTGCGTCGAGACTCGTCGCCGTCTGCTTGAGCGCGGCCGTGGCCTGCTCGCCCGCGATCTCGCCGAGGCGCGCGACGGCCGTCTTGCGGAACTCGGTGTCCGCGTCCTGCGAGGCCACGCGGATGAGGAAGGCGCTGGCGGCCTGCCGGTCGTCGTTGCGCGCGATCTGCGTCAGCGCCGCGCGGCGCAGGTCGCGGTTGGCGTTCGAGTTGTAGAGCGACTGCATCAGCGCGAGCGCCTGCGCGTCGCGCGAGCGGCCGTAAGCCGAGACGGCCGCGCGGCGCACCTCCTGCGACTCGCGCTCGTCGCGCGCGAGCTGCGCGAGGTATTCGCGCACGGCGTCGGAGACGGGCGGCAGCCCCAGAGAGCGCACGGCGCGCGCGCGCACCTGCTCGTCCGTGGACGTGCGCGCGACTTGCATCAAGACCTCGGGCACGCGCCGGTCGTCGTGCAGCGAGACGGCCCACACGGCCTGCGTCTGCGGCGAGTCGGAGCGTTCGAAGCTCGGCGTCACGGCGATGCCGCGCAGGAAGTTCAGGCTCTCCTCGTTGGCCGCGCGACCCAGCCAGTAGACGGGGTAGCCCGAGTACTCGTGGCGGCGCGCGAGGTTGAACACGTCTATGCGCTCGACGCGCCCCGACGTGTCCCGCAGCGCGAAGACGCCGAGGCTGCGCGTCTCAAGGCCGGGGTAGTTCGAGACCGAGACGCCGTCGCCGACGAAGTAGTGCCCCGCGTCGCCCACGTCCCACGTGCCGCGGATGGTGAAGCGGCCGTCGTCGCTCACGTAGTCCACGTCCACGGCGACGCCCGGGCGCACGTCGAAGGCGTAGGCCGTCCAGTAGCGCGTCTGACGGGCGGCCGTCGCCTGCGCGGCGGCCGACTCCGCTTTGGCCTGGAGCGTCGCGCCCTGCGCGGGCGTGAAGCCCTGCTCCTGCTGCGCCGGGAGCGAGGTCGGCGCGAACGCGAGAAGGATGAAGGTCAGCAGTGCGAGCATCGGGAAAACTCCTCTCGAGTAGAACGTCCTTAGAAGGAGCGCGGGCGACTTCGGGCAACACGTGTCCCGTCCGTCTGCGGTAGACGGCCGTCGTTGCCGTATTAAAAGAGCCCTTGGGAAGCTGTTTGGAGAGCCCCGTCAGGGGCGGGATGTTTATAGAACGAGGCTTCGTTTTACCTTCAAGCTCCGTAGGGGCGGAATGTACATGTCGCTCCTACGGAGCTTCGCAGCGATTGAGCCAACGGGGCTATAAACACTCCGCTCCTACGGAGCTTCGGGCACGTGCTACTTGAGCATGTCTTCGAGGAACTTCATGACGCCGGGGTCTTTGCTGCGGCTGAGGTAGCTGATGGCCGACTTGCGGCGCTCCAGAGGCTCGGCCGGGTTGCGCACGATCTGCTGGAGCTTCTGGTAGGTGCGCTGGTTCTGGTAGCGCGCGATGGCCCCGAGCAGGTGGGTCTTGAGGGCCTCGTCGCGCTCCGAATCGTAGAGCGGGAGCAGCACGTCCAGGTCTTGCTCGTCGCCGCGGTTCGGGATGGCGTGGATGGCCTGCGCGCGCAGTTGCACGTCCGCGGCCGAGCGCGCGATCTCGATCAGCTTGGCGAGCGCGCGCGGGTCTTTGCGGTTGCCGTAGGCGGCGACGACGTACTTCCTGACCTGCACCTCGGGCACCGCGTCGTAGAGTCGGAGGAGTTCGTCCACGACGTTGTCGCCGCGGCGGCGCGAGAGCAGCTCGATGGCGTGCGTGCGCGCCTTCACGTTCTGGGCGCGCGTGGCGATCTCGCCGAGGACGGCGACGGCGCGCGCGTTGTCGTGCGAGGCGAGCGCGTGGATGGCCGAGTCGGCCGGGCTCACGTCGGCGTAGGCCGAGCCCATCGCGATCTCGCGGAGCACGTCGAGGGCGCGCTCGTCGTTGGTCGAGCCGAGGGCGCTGATGGCGCGCATGCGCAGCTTCTCGTCCGGCTCGTTGCGCGACATCTGGATGAGCGAGGGGATGGCCTCGGTGCCGCCGTAGCGGCCGAGCAGGATGATGGCCGCCTCCTTGACGCGCGCCGACTTGCTCGTGCGCAGCACCTCGCCGACGCGCGCCGAGCAGCCGATGCGGTCGTTCTCGCAGAGCGTCCTCAGGGCGATGATGCGCAGCTCGTCGTTGGGGTCTTTCTCGTCACCGGCGACGACGGGCTTGCCGAGCTTCGAGAGGACTTCGAGGCGCAACGCGCGGGCGTCGTCGGCCCAGTTGGAGTTCGGATGGCTCTGGAGCAGGCGCGTGAGCGGCGCCTCGGCCCCCTGCGGGTTGCCCCGCCGGTTGTGCGCGTAGGCGAGCCAGTAGAGCGCCGCGTCCACGTTCTTGTCCTTCGGGTACTGCGTGACGAAGCGGTCGAAGGTCGTGGCCGCCTGCTCCCACTGCTGCGCGTCCACGAAGCTGCGCCCCTGCGTGAAGGCGCGCATGGCCGCGTCGCTGTCCGACTGCACGAACCGGCTGAGCAACTCTTTGTACTGCTGGGCGTTCGCGGGGGCGGCGGCCACCAGCAGGAGACCCGCGCAGGCCAGGGCGCCGGCCAGGAGGCGCGAGCCCGTGTTCCGTCTATGAAGGGTGTTGGGGTGAATCATGGCTTTAGTCTTCCTTACTTTATTAAGTTTCAAGTGAGCCGGCCGCGCGCCGGACTCCCTCCTAGTACACCTCAAGCGCGGCGACGATCTCGTTCTTCCTCACGCGCTCGCGGAGCGAGCGCACCTCTTCGCGCGAGGGCTTGTCGCCCATGTTCGCGATCTCCAACAGGAACGGCTCGATCTGGTCGAGCACCTGCTTGGTCTCCTTGTCGCCCTTGACCTCGGCCTCCAGTTGGAGCGTGGAGTTCTCGGCGAGGAGCTGGCGGGAGAGGGTCTTCTCGTAGGCGATGTCGTCGTCGGTCACCTCGCTGGCGCGCACGTTCTTGATGGAGCGCAGGAGCATCTGTGCGCGCTCGACGTGGCGCGCCACGCCCTTCTCGTCGGGGTCGAGCGGCCGCGTGTCCGTCGCCACCATGTCGCCGTCCGCGGCCGAGGCGTTCGTCACGAGCGGCGCCGCCGCCGTCGTCGTCTCGTCTGGATGTTCGTCTTCCTTAATGACGACGAGGCCGGGGTTCGCCGCGGGCGCCGAAGGGGCGGACAGCAGCAGTTGCATCTCGTCGTTCGTGGCGGGGTCACCCTCCGCGATCTCGATCAAACGCTGCTCGGGCGTCAACTCGCGCGCGGCTTCGCGCGTTTCGTGTGTGGCGGGGACGATTTCACCCTCGTTAGAGGCAAAAGGATTCTCGCGCTTCGGGTTGCCCTCCACGCCGCCCTGTTCGGGAACCGTCGGAATCACGGCGGGGGACGAGCCTCGGGTATTCGGGGTGTTCACGGCCAACTGCTCCGCGGGGGCGTCCGGCGGCGTGCGGCGCGAGAGCCAGAGCGTGCCGGCCGCGGCGGCGACCAAGGCCAGCGCGAGCGAGGAGGCGAGCGCGGGGCGCGCGGCGAACGTGCCGAGCGCGGCGGCCACGTAATCGCGGGCGCGGCTCAGAAAGGGCCGGCCCGCCGCGGGGCTGTTGTCGGGGACGGGCGGCGTGCGTGCGATCTCGGCGCTGACGCGCGCCCAGAGGTCGGGGGTGACTTCGAGCCCGCCGCGGTCGTAGCGCGCGTAAATCTCCTGCTCGAAGGAGAGCGCGTCGAGCGCCGCAGAGCAATCGGCGCAGGACGACAGGTGCGCGCGAACCGACGCGCCGGTCTGGGTCGTGACCTCTCCGTCGAAAAACTCTTCGATCAGCGGGAGGCAATCTTCACATCTCATCACTGCTCACCCCCAAGGTACGGGCCGATGCGCTTGCGCATCTCGGCGCGCGCGCGATGCAGGTCGGTCTTGAGCTTGCCGACGGAGAAGCCCGTGATCTCCGCGATCTCCTCGTAGCTGCGCTGCTGCAAAACCTTCAAAGTAAAAACCGTCCGCTTGTCTTCGTCGAGCTTCATCAGAGCGGTCTGGATGACCCCGTTCAACTCTTTATCCAGCAACGCGCCCGAGGGCGTGCGGCCCTGGTCGCGCAGCTCGAAGGCCGGCTCGGCGTCTATCTCGACGTTGCCCGCGTTGCGTCGGCGCGTGCGGAGCTGTTCGCGCGCGCAGTTCTTCGCGATGGCGAAGAGCCAGGTCGAGAGCTTCGTCTCCTCGCGCAGCCCCGGGAGCCCGCGGTAGGCGCGGACGAAGGTCTCCTGCGCGAGGTCTTCGGCCAGGGCGCGGTCGCCGACCATGTCGTAGATGAAGCCAAGCACGGGGCGCGAGTAGCGGTCGAAGATAAGGCGGAAAGCCTCCTCGTCGCCGGCACGGACGCGCGCGACCAGTTCCTCGGTGCTGTTCATCAAGGCCCCAGCGTGCTGCGCGCCCGACTGCCCCAGCTCTAAACTCATTGTGCCCATTGCCAGCCGCTTCATCTCTGACACCGGTAGTTAGTGGCAGACCTGTGCGGAAGGTTTCAGAAAAAAGTGGGGGACGGGAGGGAGGGTAAAAAGCGAGGAAAATTACGGATATTCAGCCCGGACGAGCCCGCCACCGTTGCGCTCGACCCATAAGTCGTACTTGAGCTGGAGGTCTCGGACGACGCGACGCAGGCGCTCGCGCTCCACCTCGTCGCGGCATTCTTCGAGGCGCGCGGCCGTCTCGTTCAATTCCTTGAGCACGGCCGCCTCCTCGGGCAGCACGCCCGCGCTCTTGAGCACGGCGTAGCCGGCCCTCAGCTCCTCGGGCGTGTTGAAATAGGCTTCGAGGTTGACGGGGCGCCCCGCGCCTTCGAGATTGTCGAACTCGCCCGCCTCCTGCGCCTCGCGTATCTTCTGCTCCACGAGCTTGTCGAACATTTTCGTCCCTAACTCCTTCGTCCGATTTTACACCCGCTTCGTCTTCCAGCGTCCCCGCCGGAAGAAGTAGGCGCTCACCACCGCCAGCGTCGAGAAGGCGATGGCCGCGGCGAGGAAGACGCCGCGCGGCCCCATCCCCAGCCCGAAGGCCAGGGCCCACGCCAGCGGAATCTCCCACAGCCAGAAGACGAAGACGTTGATGAGCGTCGGCGTGCGCGTGTCGCCCGCGCCGTTGAAGCTCTGCGTCAAGACCATCCCGTAGGCGTAGAAGAGGAAACCGCACGCGATGATACGCAGACACTCCACGCCGTAGGCGTGCACCTCCTCGCCCGCCGCCGCCTGCGTGAAGAGGCCGACGATGGGGTCGGCGAAGACGACGAAGAGCAGCCCGACGATCCCGAGGAAGATCATGTTGTAGAAGCCCGCGCGCCACACGGCCTGCTCCGCGCGCTCGGGCTTCCCCGCCCCGAGCGACTGACCCACCAGCGTCGCCGCCGCGTTCGACATCCCCCACGACGGCAGCAGCGCGAACATGATGATGCGCATCCCGATGATGTTGCCCGCGACGGCCGCGCTCCCGAAACTGGAGACGATGCGTGTGAGCGCGATCCAGCTCGCCATGCCGACGAAGACCTGGAAGGTCGCCGTCCCCGACAGGCGCACGAGCCGCGCCATCAACGACGTGTTCAAACGGAAGTGGCGGCGCGCGAGCCGCACGCGCCCGCCCTCGCGCCACAGTCTTGAGAAGGCGTAGAGCGCGCCCGTGCCGCGCCCGATGCTCGTCGCCACGGCCGCGCCCGTCACGCCCATCTCGGGGAAAGGCCCGAGCCCGAAGATGAGGCACGGCCCCAGCGCGATGTTGATGACGTTGGCGAGCCACAGCACGCGCATCGCCACGGCCGCGTCGCCCGCCCCGCGGAAGACCGCGTTGATGAGGAAGAGCATGACGGCCGTCGCGTTGGCCCCGAGCATCACGCGCGTGAAGGTGCTCCCGCCCGCGACGACCGAGGGCTCGGCCCCCATCAGCGCGAGCAGTTGCGGCGCGAAGGCGACGCCGACGGCGCCGAGCAGGAGCGAGAGGCCGAGGCCGAGCAGGATCGTCTGCGCCGCCGTGTGCGCCGCGCCCTCCGGGTCGTGCTCGCCCGTGCGACGCGCGACCATCGCCGTCGTGCCGATGCTCAGGCCGATGGCGAGCGTGTAGACCATCACCATCATCGACTCGGTCAGGCCGACCGTGGCGACGGCCTCCTTGCCGAGCCGGCCGACGAAGTACACGTCGCAGACGACGAAGAGGCTCTCCATCAGCATCTCCAAAACCATCGGGACGGAGAGCAGGAGGATGGCGCGGCCGATGGAGCCCTCTGTGTAGTCGTACTTCGGGTGTGCGCCGCGCACGGCCTCGCGCACGGCGGCGAAGAGCCCGGGCTCGGGCTCGGGCTGGTGGTCGGGTGGTCGTACAACTTCCGTCGAGTCAGGCATCAGTCTTCAGCGTCTTTCTTCGGGAGCGAAGATGCGTCGCGGTCAGTCATGAGTCGGGAGCGCGGCTCGGGCGACCCAACACTCAGGCAAGGCAGCGGAAGGGCGTCTCCGGTAACGTCCCGCCATCTTGCCACAGCCGCGCCGTCGAAATCACCCTTTTATACGACCGAAAACGCGCTCTCAGCCGAGTTAATTTTCGCCCGCCCGGGTTATAATCTTCGCGTACTTCAAACTAGCTTTGGCAGTCTAAGGTAAAGATGAGCACTGAACAGACAAGGGAGCTGGCGACGCTCGCCGGCGGTTGCTTCTGGTGTCTGGAAGCGGTCTACAAGGAGCTACGCGGCGTCGAGCGCGTCGTGTCGGGCTACGCGGGCGGGCACGTCGAGAACCCGACCTACCGCGCGGTCTGCGACGGCACGACGGGGCACGCCGAGGTCGTGCAGGTCACCTTCGACCCGGCCGCGGCCTCCTACCGCGAACTGCTCGGAGTCTTCTTCACCATCCACGACCCGACCACGCTCAACCGGCAGGGCGGGGACGTGGGCACGCAGTACCGCTCGGCCGTCTTCTACCACAGCCCAGAGCAGCGCGAGACGGCCGAGCAGGTCATCGCGGAGCTGACGGCCGCGGGCGTCTGGGACTCGCCCATCGTCACGGAGGTCGTGCCGCTCGAAAAGTTCTACCCGGCCGAGGACTACCACAAGGACTACTTCGAGCGGAATCCCTCCCAGCCCTACTGCCGCGCCGTCGTCGCGCCCAAGGTCTCGAAGTTCCGCAAGCACTTCCTCGAAAAGCTCAAAGCCTGAGCCCGCGCCGCGTGCGCCCTGGCTCGCCTCGCGGCGAAAGAGTAAATTATCGACGCTGACCCCGAAGTCTTCGGGCAGTCCGCCAGCCGCTCCGGTTCGACCTTGACGACGAGAGCAGCCGCGCCTTGCATGGACGGGCGGAGGCTGCAAGAAAGGTTTACCGAGATGGACAACGAACAATTCGAGAGGCAGAAGGAGTTCATCCTCAATCAGCAGGCCCAGTTCGCGGCCAAGATCGGCCAGTTAGAAGACGGACTCACACGGCTGGTCGGGGTCGTCGAACGGGTAGTTGACACCGTCGGGCGGCTGGCTCAGGCGACGGCCGAGCGTTTCGAGGATACGGACAGAAAGCTCGCCGCGCTCGTGAACTCGCAAATGCTAACCGAGGAAGTAGTCAGAAAGCTTGGAGAGCGGATGGACAGCTTGGCCGCGACAGTAGAACGGCACATCGCCGAAGGTCACAACGGGAGGGCGCGGCTCGAAGGTTAAAGCTCGCGCTCGACCGTTTCGCGCAGCTCGCGGAAGAGGCGGGCGAGGTCTGCGGGGCGGTAGTTGGCGTTGAGGCCGCTCGGGTTGGGGAGCACCCAGACCGTGGCGGCCTCAAGTTTTTCCTCCTGCCGGCCGGGGCGGGCCTTCGGGCGCGCGAAGGCGGCGCGGTAGGCGCCGACGCCGAGGACGGCGAGGGAGCGCGGTCGGTACTTCTTCACCTTGGCCCGCAGGAGCCAGCCGCCGCGCTCGAACTCTTCGGGCGCGAGTTCCGCGGCGGCGGTGGTCGCGCGCGCGACGACGTTGGTGATGCCCAGGCCGCGCGCGAGCAGTTCGCGCTCCTCGAAGGGCGACAGGCGCCGCTCGGTGAAGCCCGACTGGTGGAGCGCCGGCCAGAAGCGGTTGCCAGGCCGCGCGAAGTGGTGCCCCACCGCCGCCGTGTACAGCCCGGGGTTGATGCCGCAGAACAGCACCCTCAAGTCGGGCGCGATCACGTCCGGCACCGTCCGCCCCGTTGCCGCCTGCACCTCTTCCTTCGTCGGCTTGTAGATGCTCGCCATAATCAATATCTACAGCTTGTTCGTTAAATAGAGAAGCGGGGGGGCGCCCCCCAAGGTTGTTGTTGGGGGCGGCGCGCGGTGGTCTCCGAGTGGGGAGGGGGGGGGGGGGGGGGAGGACCCCCGCGGTCTGGGGCGCG
>JBEVJD010000602.1:0-8191 GCA_040510435.1 Pyrinomonadaceae bacterium
AGCTTGCGGAGGGCTTCGAGGACGGCCGCGGTGTGGACGGCGAGGGCGCGGCCGCCGTCCGATTCGTCTACGTACCAGTAGCGGTTCGGGAGCTTCTGGATGTTGCTGTCGAAGTTGAGGCCGACGACCTCCGCGTCGCGGTTGACGACGGGGCTGCCGGACATGCCGCCGATGGTGTCGGCCGTGTAGACGAAGTCGAGCGGGGTCGAAAGCTCAAGCCGCTCCTTCCTCTCGCGGAAGCGCGCGGGCAAATCGTATGGCACCTTACCGCCGAAGCCCTCGGCGCGGTCGTAGAGGCCGTAGAAGGTCGTCTTGAAGGGGACGAGCGTCGTGTCCTCCTCGTAGCCCTTCACCGTGCCGTAGGCGAGGCGCAGCGTCGAGGTCGCGTCCGGGTAGGTCGTCTTGCCGTAGACACTGAAGCGCGCGAGCGCGATCCTCTGCCCGGCCGAAGCCTCCACCCCCTTGACGTTCGACTCCTCCCACGCGCGCAGTTCGCGGTAGACGGGCTCGATCTGGCGGGCCAGGACGATAAGCGGGTCGTCGGACTTCGCGACGGCCTCCGCGCCGCCTTCGAGCAGCGCGCGGCGGACGTTCACGTCGGCGAGCTTCGTCCCGGCGATCAGTTTTCGCGCGGCCTCTTCGGGCGTCGAGTTGCCGAGCGCGGCGCGCACGAACGGGTCGTCCGCACCGAGCGCCGCGCGCGCCTCGGCGAACCAGGCGGCGAGCACCGCCTCCTCCATGTCGGCGTAGACGGGCGCGGTCGAGAGGATGCTGATGGAGAGCAAAGGCAGACGCCCGACGCGGAACTCGGGGATGCGTTTGTCGTCGTCCTTGCGCACCTCTTCGGCGCGGCGGACGAGGTTCGTGGCGATGGTGCCGAGGCGCGAAGGGACGAGCGTCGTGAAGGCGACGCGCGCGGCCTTCGCGGGGTAGTCGCGGTAGGCGGCCTCGATCTCGTCCCACGCGCCCGCGTAGTCGCGCCGCAGCTCTGCGCGCGCCGCGACCGCCTCGCGCAGGGACTTCTCCTCCGCCTCCTTGCGCGCGAACGAGCGCGGGTTGCCTAAGCCCTCCTGCTGACCCGTGAGCCGCTTGATGGAGTTCTCAAGCGAACGCTTCGCGGACTGCGCGCGCCGCGCCTGCTCGGGGCCGCGCGCGGCGAAGGCGGCGAGCGCCTCGCGGCGAGAGCGCCACACGCGCATCTGCAAGGGGTTGCCGGCGTCGCGCTGATACTTGAGTTGCGCGACGGTCATCAGGCGGTCGGTCGAGCCGGGGAGGCCGGACGCGACGACGAACTCGCCCTCCTTCGGCCCCGCCTTCGACCACTTCAAAAAGTTCTCCGTGCGCGCGGGCTGCCCGTTCTCGTAGACGCGGAAGAAGGAGACATCGAGCGCGTAACGCGGGTAAGTAAAATTGTCGTAGTCGCCGCCGAAGAAGGCCGCCTGCTCCTCGGGCGCGAAGACGAGGCGCACGTCCGTGTAACGCTTGTAGCGGTAGAGCCAATACTCGCCGCCGCTGTAGAGCCTGACGACCTGGGCGCCGAAACCGGTCTTCTGCGCCGACTCCTTCTCGATGGCGGCCGTCTCCGCCTGCCGCTGCGCGTTCGCCTCCGCGGGCGTGGCTCCCTTCTTCACCGAGCCCTGCACGCGCGCCGTCACGTCCTCGTAAGAGACGAGCACGCTCACCTCGTAGTCGGGACACTTCAGCTCCTCGCCCCGCGTGCGCGCGTAAAAACCGTTCTTCACGATGTCGCGCTCGGGCGTGGAGAGCTTCGCGATCTGGGCGCCGCCGACGTGCTGGTTCGTCACCACCAGCCCTTCGGGAGAGACGAAGACGCCGGTGCCGCCGCCCGTCGTCGTGCCGACCTCGGCCAGACGCACGGTGGACAGACGCAGACGTTCGAGCCACGCCGCGCCGGGCTCGAACCCGTAACGCTCCTTCCAGAACTTGAGCGGCGGGTTGTCGAATGTCCACATCCCCTCGTCCGCCCGCGCCAGCGGCGCGTGCGAGACGGCCAGCAGCGCGGCCGCCAACAAAAAGTTAACTGCCCTCACTAAACTCCTCTTCAAAACATCCCTCCTCAACGGTAAGAACAACTAAGCCTCCCCGCGCTCGTGGGCGCGCCCGAACGGCCACTCGCCGCGCGCTCGCGCACGCAGCAGGTAGACGACGAGCCCCGCGGCGATGAGCACGAAGGCCAGTCGCACCTCCTTCTGAAAGTTCGGCCGCATCAGCAGCACGTAGACGAACCCCGCGAACGCCAGCACCGCCGGCACAGGGTAGAGCCACATGCGGAACGGCCGCGGCATGTCGGGCCGGCGCACGCGCAGCACGACGACGCCCGCGATCTGCGCGAGGAACTGCACGATGATGCGGATGCAGACGAGCGCGGCGATCACGTCCGCCAGCCTGAAGAAGCAGAACGCCGCCGCCAAGCCCCCGAGCACGAGCAGAGAGACGTAGGGGAAGCGATGTCGCGGGTGCACGCGCTCGAAGACGCGGAAGTAGTTCCCGTCCGCGGCCGCCGCGTACGGCACGCGCGAGTAGCCGAGCAGCAGCGAGAAGACCGACGCGAAGGCCGTCCACATGATGAGCGCCGTCGCCAGCAGCCCTGCCCCGCGCCCGTAGAGCCGCTCCATGAACGAAGAGATGACGTAGCGCCGCGCGTCCGACGTGGCCGTCGCCTCGAACTCGCGCCAGGGGATGACGCCCAGGATCGAGACGTTCATCACGATGTAGATGAGCGCGACCAGCGCGATGGAGAGCAGCACGGCGCGCGGGATGGTGCGCGCGGGGTCGCGCACCTCGCCGCCGAGGAAGCAGACGTTGTAGTAACCCCAGTAATCGTAGACCGCGATGAGCAGCGCCGAGCCGAGGCCGTAGAAGAACTCGGGGCGGAGCGTGAACGCATCGGGCGGGAAGTCGAAGGCGAGCGCGGGGTCGAAGTGCCAGAGCCCCGAGGCGACGATCCAGAGTATCGTCAGCATCACGCCGAGCCAGAGCAGGTTCGACAGGCGTTCGATGATCGTGATCTTGCGGTAGAGCAGCGCGACCGCGACCGCGCACGTCCCGACGGCGACGAACGTGCCGAGGGTCACGGCCACGCTCAGGTTGATGTCGCCGAGGAAGGAGAGCGGCACGTGCAGCTCGCGCGCGGCGAGCTGCGTGTCGAGCGAGGGGAAGGCGTAGGCCGCGTACATCGCAAACCCGATGCAGCCCGAGGCGATGGAGAGCGGCGCGCTGAAGGTCAACTGCCAGATGAAGAGGAACGACATGAGCCGCCCCAGGCGGCCGCGCCCGTAAATCTCGCCGAGGTAGCGGTACGTCCCGCCCGTCCCCGGCATGGCCGCGCCCAGCTCGGCCCACACCAGCCCGTCGCAGATGACGAGCACGGCGCCGACGATCCAGCCGATCATCGCCTGCGGCCCACCCATCGCCGCCACGATGAGCGGGATGGTGATGAAGGGCCCGACGCCGATCATGTCAATCATGTTCAGCGTCGTCGCGCCGACGAGCCCCACGCCCCTGATGAGCCGCGGCTCCGCCGGCACGGAGTCCGTCTCCGTCGAAGTCTCGCTCACTGTCGTCGGATGTTCATCTCGCACGCGCCCGAGTATACCGGATGCCGCGTTAACCACAGAGACACAAAGACACAGCTAAGGCACAGCTTTGACTTGAGCTGTGTTCCAGGCTGTGTCTCTGTGCCTCTGGGTTAATTCTTCCGTGCTAAGTCCGGCTGCAACCCGGCGGGGGCGTCGCCGCTGTTGGGCACCCAGAACTCGCCGTCCGAAGTCTTGATCTTCTTCAGGCCGTGCGCGGACAGGCGGCTCTCAGGCAACCCGAGGTAGGTGAAGTGCGGGCAGTCGCTCCTCACGGTGCGGAACCAGCCGTGGCGCGCCAGCACGGCACGCACGCGCACGTCGGCGTACTCGGCCGCGTCGAAGGCCAGCAGCGACAGGTGCTGCGAGGCGCCGGGCGCGGCGACCGAGTAGAGAATCGACTTGGAAAAGTCCTTGCTGAAGTAGACGCCGCCGCGTTCGAGTTCGAGCACCGCGCCGACCTGCTCGCGCACGGGCAGACGCCGCACGCGCTCGACCTCTTCGTCCGTCAGCCGCCCCTGCGCGCGCCAGTGTTCGAGCGCGGGCAGCAGCCGCGAGTTCCAGAGCCTCACCGTGTCTGCGTAGCCGCGGCGCGCCGACTCCGAGCCGTCGCGCGGCGTGATGTCGAGCCCGGAGGCCATCGCCTCCTCGCGCGCGGCCAGCAACGCGCGCATCGCGGCCGGCTGCAATTCAATCAAGACCCCGTTGATCTCGCGCGCTTCGACCTGCGCCGCGCGCTGAAACGTCTCGACCTCCTCCGCACCCGTGAAGATGCAGACGGGCGGCGGCAGCACCCCGGCGGCGGCGACGAAGACCGCGCCGTACTCGTTCAGGATGCGGCGCGCGACCGGGTCACGCCCGTCGCAGGTGACGCGCGACGCCGCCGCGCCGCGCCGCGCGAGCGCCGTCGAGAGCGCGTCGTCGAAGTTAGCAACTTTCATGTTCGTCGTCGTCCCCCGCGAGGGAGCGGGATTAGGGGTCTTGCCGACGTTGCCGCCATCGGCCGCGAGAGCGCCCGCGCACGCGACGCAGACCAGCAGGGTCGCCGCCGCGAGTTTGAACATGACCGGCGCCGTGGCGCTTGTAACGAACGCTGCTCTCATGGCCCTTTCAACCTTCACCGGAGGAACGCGACCGCCCACCGGCCTTGCACGGAGACGGCTTCGTCCCCGCTCACCTGTAACGCGTGCGCCGCGCGGCAAACGGATCACCTTTCAGCCGGCGCGTAGATGAATGGGAGGAGAGCAGGCGGGCAAAAAGGAGAAGGCGCGGGCGAGATGGACTCGCCCGCGCCTCTCTTCAGCCGGAATACTTTGAACCAGCCCTTACTGTTTTGTCTTGACGAAGTCGTAGACGGCTTCGAGCATCTGCCGCTGGCGCGCGGCGCCGCCGCCTATGTCCACTTCGAGGTTGACGTAGGGGATGTTGCTGTAGGCCGCGTGGACGGAGAGCGAGCCGTCGTCGAGTGAGCACCCGGGGGCGCGCAGTTGCGCCGCAGGCTTCTGCACGATGACGTTGAAGCCGCGCGCCGCGAAGGGCGTGAGCAGACGCGGCTCAGTCACGATGATGAAGTTGTCCTCGTCCTCCTCCGCGTTCGAGAGGTAGACGCCCGCGGCCGACTCCTCGAACGCGCCGCGGAAGGTCGCGCGCGAGCGCAGGGGCCGGACGAAGGAGACCGCGGTCAGGTCGCCGTCGCGCTCCGCGGGCGGGTTCTTCTCCACGTCCGAGTTGTTGTGGACGGCGACGAAGAGCGTCTCGCCCTCGCGCAGCCGCGCGCCGCCGGGCGCGAAGAGGAGCCCGAGCAGGTTCTCGGCGAACGCCTCGACCGCGGCCTCGGCGTCGGGCGGGAGGCCCAGACACTTGCGGCCGTTGGCGCTGAAGATGCGGTTGGGGTCGACGCTGTGGCTGCGGCCCCCGGCGCGGAAGCGCAGGCGGCGCGCGGGCGCGCCCGCGTCGTCGAACGCCTCGACCTCGACGAATCGCCCGCCGCGCGCCGCGACGGCCGCGCGCCCCGCCCTCGACGCGCCCTGCTCGTTGTGGTGCGGCGCGAAGAGCGTCACCGCCGCGCCCGCCCGCTCGTAGACGTTCACGCGCACGTCCGTCTCGCCGAGCTTAAAGGTCTTCACCGTCTTCACGGCCGCCTCCTGCGCGCGCGCCGCCGCCGGCAGCAGGCAGCAGCAGAGCGCCGCGAGAAGCAGCGTACGTTTAAATAGTCCGCGGTGGCTCACGTCCTTCGCCTCCGTATAGCTGAGTTGGTTGAGCGTTAAGCAGAAGGCTTTAGACACGGAGACGCGGAGACACAAAGACACAGCTTGAAGAGATATGACTCAACAAGCCGTGTCTCCGTGTCTCCGTGTTGAAATTCCCTCGCCATCTACTCCGCGCGATAGCAGACCTCGTTGCCCTTCGAGGAGGTGAGGCACAGGCGTTGGCCGCCGGCCTCGTCCGCGAAGCGGAAGGCGTAGGTCTCCGGGTCGAGCTTGCCGGGCTGCACCTTGTTCATGCTCGAAGCGCAGTTGTTGGTCTGCTGCCACTTGCTCGTCTTCGGGATGATGGTCAGGCGGTTGCCCTCGACGCGGTACGAGCCGGCGACGGGGTTGAAGAGCGTCGTCGTGCAGTTGTACATCGTCGTCTCTAAGTAGCCGTTATACTCGAAGCGTCCGCCCGCCAGAAACTTGTACTGCATCGTCGTCCCGCGCCCCGGCCTCGACGCGCCGGTCACGCTGTTCTGGTAGCTGATCATCCCTAGTTCCGACGAGCGCCACGACCCGACCAGAGACGCCGCGTCGCCCCCCGACGCGACCTCACTCCGAGCCCCGGGCTCGACGCCCCCGCGCGACTCGTAGACGCTCAAGAGCAGGCGCGAGAAGTCGGTCGCCTCCGCCCGCGCGCTCTTCAGCACGTCGGGCAGCACGGCCGCGCGCAGCTCCGCGCTCTTCTCCTCCGAGACCGTCTTCAACTTGGCGTTGAACTCGCCGAACTGCGCGGCGGCCGCGATCTCCTTCCGGTCGTTGGCGCGCCACGTCGCGACGAGGACGCGCTCCAGCTCGCGCCGCTGCGCGGGCGTGAAGCGCGACTCGAAGAGCCAGCCGAAGAACTCGGCCACTTCGTTCACCGTCTGGGTCGTCAGCGGCGGCTGCCCTTCGGCGAGCACACGCGATTGCGCGGCGGCCGAGCCGGAGGGAGTCAAGAGCAGTAAAGCGAGAAGTGCGAGCGTTAAGAACCTCATCCGTTTCTCCGTCCTTGAAAATGTTCGGGCACGCAATGGTGCCCGAACACTAACGCGCAAACGGCGGACGGAAAGGGTCAGGAACGTAAACCGTGAACCGTAAACCGTGACAGGTGAAGAACGGCCCTCTTCTTGTCACGATTTACGGTTCACGGTTCACGGTTTACGGTTCACTTTCTCGAAACAATCGCCTGTTGCGGCGAGGCGGGGAGCGGGTGCGCATCGCTGCTGGCGAAGCCCGCGCCCGCGAACATGCTTTGGAGTTCGGGGAAGGTGTAGGCGTCGCCGCCGCTCGTGCCGGCGAGCATCATCAGGCTGAAGGCGGCCGAGACGGGGGGCGTGACCCTGTCCTCGTTCGGCACGAATTCGAGGGTGAGCGCCACGCCGCCCTCGCCCAGCGCCGCGCGGACTTTGCGCAGAAGCTTCTCGCAGGTCTGCGGGTCGAAGTGGTGCAGGAAGTTCGTCAGCAGGATCACGTCGTAGCCCTCGCCGAACTCCGCCGTGAAGGCGTCGCCCTCGATGGTCGAGAAGCGTTCGGCGACGCCCGCCCTCTCTGCGTTCTCCTTCGCCACTTCGAGCACAGCGGGCCAGTCGAGCGCGACGACCTCGGCCTCGGGGTTGTGCCGCGCGAACGCCAGCCCGTAGAGGCCGTGGCCGGCGGCGATGTCGAGCACCTTCTGCCGGCCGGCACGTGCGCCCGCTAGCGGCGGCAGAGCGTCGGCCACTGGCGCGGCCATCGGCGCCATCGCGCGCGCGAACTTCACCCAGAGCGGGTTCTCGGGCGCGACCGTCCCGCCCTCCGGCGCGACCGTGCCCCCGCGGCGCACGACCGCCGCGAGGTCGTCGAAGTTGGACGTGAGCGTCGGCGCGAGCAGGAACTCAAGAGAGCCGCCCAGGTAGGCCGGCGAGCGCCGGTCGAGGAAGATGGCCGAGTCCTGCGTCAGCCCGTACCCCTCGGCGTCTTTCGTCAGCAGCCCCGTGACGACGAGGTAGTCGCAGAGAATGCGGACGCCGCGCTCGGAGGCGCCGCAGCGCGCGGCTATCGTCGGCGCGTCGCGGTTGCCTTCGGCGACGGCGGTGAAGAGTTCGAGTTCGACGGCGGCCTTGAGCGCGGCCGTGCCCTGGTACGCGTTGGCGAGTTGGAAGAAGTGCTCGGGAGAAGGTTGCGGCGTCTGTGCGGACATCTCGGGTGCGGCCTCCTGCTGTCGGGTCTTTGAAACGGCGACGCATCTTACTCGCGGCGCGGAGAGGATTCAACCGGCGGTATGGTGGATGAGATTTTCAACACGGAGACACGGAGACACAGCTTAATGCTTTAGCCGTGTCTCCGTGTCTCTGTGTCTCTGTGTTGAGAGCGGTCTTAGTT
>JBEVJD010000603.1:0-7165 GCA_040510435.1 Pyrinomonadaceae bacterium
GTGCGCCGGCTCGGCGACGAGCAGGAGATGCCCGTCGAGTTCCGCCTCGTCTCCTCGACCAACCGCGACACGTCGCTGATGATTCAGGAGGGCGTGCTGCGCAAAGACCTCTACTTCCGCATCAGCACCGTCAGGGTCAGGGTGCCGCCGCTGCGCGAGCGCTCGGACGACGTGATGCTGCTGGCCGAGTACTTCCTGCTGCGCTACGCCGAGAAGTATCGGAAGCCTCTGCGCGGCATCTCGTGAGGCTCACTTCTTCCGGCAGCGGGCGCTAGCAGAATAAATGCTTTACTGGGCGTTCCCAAAACAATTTTTTGCGACTCAACCCGAGAGGCGGCCGCGCTCTCGAAGCACGGCCGCCTCTCTCCAGCGACGTTGCAGCTATCGCCCGCTGCTTGAGACCACCTTCGAGACGGCGTTCGTCAAGTCGGTCGCCAGCCACCAGACCTCTTTTGCGGCCCACGAGGGCACGAGCCCCCACTTGAGCAAGCCCATCTCGCGGACGGCGCCGCCTTGGCGCATGGCCTAGATGTTATGAGTCGGCGCCACGTTGTAGCTCGGCTCGACTTCGGGCCGCCTACGGCGCCGGGACCACAGGCAGCTCGATGGCGGAGGTCTCGGCTGGCGTGTGATAGATCCGCTGCGTCGCCTTCCGGTAATCGGAGGGCTCGGCTAGGAAGATATTCTCCACGTAGGTCTGCGGGTTACGGTCGTAGAGCGGGAACCAGGTGGACTGGACCTGCACCATGATCCGGTGGCCCGGCAGGAAGACGTGGTTCGTCGGAGGGAGGTCGAAGCGGTAGCGCTGTACCTTGTTCGCCGGAATTGATGAGGGCTTCTCGAAGCTCTCCCGATAGCGGCCGCGGAAGATGTCCATGACCAGCTCGAACTGGGCAGGGATGTCGGGCGCCATGGGCGGCGTCTGGGCCTAGGCGTGCGCGAAGGTGAGGGCGTAGACAGCGCAGAAGGCGGCGCCCCGGAGTAGGGCTTTTAGAGTCATCAAACAAACCTCCAATATTTACAAGCGATAGTAGTTGCGAGCGACTCGGCCGGAACATGTGTGATGTAACGGCACGAGCCGCCGGGGAAGAGGACCGCTACTTGCTACCCAAACAGAAGGGCTGACTGGCGGACTACCGCCCGCTCGGCCCTCACATTCGAACCCGAACCAGCTCTGAAAGTCGCAAGACTAGCATACGACACGCGCTTCAACTACAAGGTTGACGCGACCCGCGACACGCCGCCTGTCATCAAGAGCAATGTAGCTGGCGGGCGGTGATGCCGGGCGTGAGATCGCTTGAAAGTTGAATTCCGAACGGACAACAAACCTCTTGACAGTAGCGATATTCCACTGTTACATTCACTGTCAAGTTATTCGTCATGGCAGATTACGACATCGGCGAACTCTCGGAGCTGAGCGGCGTCACCCGGCGCAACGTGCACTTCTATGTGCAACAGGGGCTCCTGCCTCCCCCCGTGGGGGCAGGGCTCGGCGCGCGGTATACGGACGCGCACCTGCTCAAGCTGAAAGTCATCCCGCTGCTGCGCGCGAGGGGCCTGCGCCTTGACCAGATTCGCGAGCGGCTGTCAAAACTCAAGCCTGAAGGGGTGGAGGCGCTGCTCGCCGAGCTTTCGAGGCCGGTGACGGCAGTCGCCGCCGACGCCGGAGGCCGCGCGACGGATGTCCCAACGGCCCAAACCCTGACCCGCTACCAGATCGCCCCGGGCGTCGAGCTGACGGTGGAGGCCGGGGCCGGACAGAAGACCATGGCCCGCGTGGCGGAGTTGCTACGCGCCTGCGGCCACATATTCGGCGGCGACTAAGGCCGCCCGGACGGAGGTGAGAGATGACGGCACAACCCTGGGTCGAGGCCGGCGAGATCAAGACGGGGACGCTCGTGTTGGCGGGGGTGCCCGCGGCCTCGCCGCTCCCGCTTGAGAGCATGGACGTGGCCGCGCAGGTCACGGGCCCGCTCGCCTCCGTCACCGTCACGCAGGTCTTCGGCAACCCTTTCCAAGAGCCGGTCGAGCTCTCCTACCTCTTCCCCCTCCCGCACGAGGCGGCAGTCTTCGACTTCGAGCTGAGCGCGGGCGGCAGGGTAATCACGGCCTCGGTCGAGGAGTTGGAGGCGGCGCGCAGGACTTACGAGGAGGCGCGCGAACAGGGCCGGTTCGCCTCACTCCTCGGGCAGAAGAGGCTGAGCCTCTTCTCGCTCGACCTCGCCAACGTGAAGCCCGGCGAGACTGTCAGGGCGGTGCTCCGCTATCAGGAGAGGCTCCGCTACGACGACGGCCGCTACACGTTCGTCTTCCCGATGGGCCTGACGCCCCGCTACGCGCGCACCCCGGATGAGGCCGACGGCGCCGACGCGCCAATCTCGCCGCCCGGCTCGCCCGTTCCGCCGGTTGAAATTTTCGTGTCAATCGACGCCGGGGCCGAGTTCGCCGACACGAACGCCATCAAGAGTCCTTCACACCCACTGGAGGTGACGCGCCTCGACGGGCGGCGGGCGCAGGTGCGGCTCGCCGGAGACCAAGTCCCGAACAAGGACTTCGTCCTCAGATACGCCGCGGCCGGCGAAGAGGTCGGGGCGCGGACGTGGCTCTCGGCCTCGGCCGCCGGGGCGAAGCTGCTGGCGACGCTCATCCCGCCCGCCAGGACGGATGACGCCGAGCCCCCGCCGCGCGAGTTCGTCTTCGTGGTAGACCGCTCGGGCTCGATGTCGGGTGAGCCTTTGGCCGAGGCTAAGAACGCGTTGCGCGCCTGCCTGCGGATGCTGGGAGAGCGCGACACCTTCGCGCTGCTCGCCTTCGACGACCGGCTGGAGTGGCACCGCGAGAGGCCGACCCCCTTCACACAGAGGGCGGTTGACGGGGCCGACAGTTGGCTGGACCGGCTGGACGCGAGGGGCGGGACGGAGATCGCGGGGGCCCTCGGGGCGGCGCTCTCGCTCGCGGCCGACTCGGAACGCAGGCGCTACGTCGTCTTCCTCACCGACGGGGCTGTGCACGACGAGGCCGGGACGCTCGAAGCCGTCAGGAGGTCACTGGGGAGTTCGCGGCTGTTCGCCTTCGGGCTGGGGCCTTCGGTCAACCGGGGGCTGCTGGCGAAGGCGGCCGAGGCGGGCCGGGGCACGGCCGAGTTCCTACAGTTGGGCGAAGACGTTGAGGGGGCGATCATCCGCTTCCAGGACCGCGTCTCGTACCCCGTGCTTACTGACCTGCGGCTGGAGTGGGAAGGGGTGAAGGCGTGGGACGTTTACCCTCGATCTTTACCCGACCTTTACGCCGGGCAGCCGCTTGAGTTGGTGGCCTGCGCCGCGCACGAGGCGGGCGCGGGCGAAGGCGCGCTGACGCTAATCGGCACGCGCGGCGGCGGGGAGGTGCGTGTGCGCGTGACGCTGCCTCGGCCCGTGGGCGGAGACGGGGCGGTGGAGAGAGCCTGGGCACGTGCGAGAATTGACGACCTGCTGGTGCAGGGCTCGGAGAGCGCGAGGAACCTGCCGGCCGCGCGCGAGCAGGTCATTGCGCTGGCGGTCGAGCACCGGCTGGTGACGCCTTACACGGCACTGTTGGCGGTCGATCCGGAGGGCGAGGCGAGGGGCGACGGCAGGCCCAGGCAGGTCGCCGTGTCGCAACCGCTGCCCGAGGGCGTAATCATAGGTGCCGCACCGCAGGCGATGGCGTGCATGCCGGTGGCCCCGGTGCCCTTTACCCGAGCACCCATGGACCAGATACCCATGGCGGCGCCGAGAATGGCGAGAAGCGGCAGGTCCATCTTCAGCGTGTTCAAGCGGAAGCGCGCTTCCGCAAAGGCGTTTGGGAACGCCGAACCGCCCCCCCCTGACCCGGGCTCTTACGCCGAAGCCGCACCGTACCAGACCGCGGGCTCGAATCCGGCGGAAACACCGAAGGCGCTGTCCACGAACCCGGAGCGTGCGCTCAGAGAGCTGGCAAGAACGCAGAACGCTTCGGGGTCGTGGGGCGCGGGCGACGTGGAGGTCGAGTTCACAGCGGCCGCCGTGCTGGCCTTCGTGCGCGGCGGCCACACGCGCCGCTCGGGCCACTTCAGGCGACAACTCTCGAAGGCCGTCCGGTGGCTGTTGGCCTGTAATGAAGCGGAAGGGTTCGCGGAACTTGCCCGCACGCATGCCCTCGCCGAAGTGGCGGCGGCAGAGGCGGGGCACACCGCCGGGGAAGGGGCCCTGTCGGACGAGCAATTTAGGGCGAGAGTCGCGGACCTCCGCGACGCGGGGGCGCACCCTGCTCTCAGAAGCGCTTGGGAACAGGCATTGGGCGCCGTCCGGTCTGACGGGTAGTGTACGCGGCCGACGAGCAGGCGAAGCGGGCTCAAGCCGGAGTCTGGCAGGCCCCGCGGCCCTTCTGCGTTGGAACAATAATCTCTGCAACTTATCCCCTCGTCTGCCTCACCTCAACGTCTGCAACTCGGCCTCAATTTTAAAAGTGGAGAGCCCCGCCACTTCGTAAGTGGCGGGGCTCTCCCCACGGCTGTCGCTCCACAGATGTGGCAGGCGCGACCTACCCCTGTCTCACTCGTAAGGCAGGAGATGGGACGGCGCCGGGTACTCGGACATCCCTGCCGGCCATGAGAGACGCAGGCGCGAAGAGGAATTGCACCCTCGCGCGCGTTGGGCGGCGAGCCGGTGGGCGATGTTCGAACGGATGGGCGCCTCCGCTATTCCGGAAGGAGTGAACGCTTCAGGAGAGTTCCTCGGCTAGCGCGACGATGATGCCCGCGGGGCCTCGCAGGTAGCAGAGCCTGTACTTGTCCTCGTACCGGGCCACCTCGCCGACGAGTTCGGCGCCGTGCTCGCGCAGGCGGGCCACGGTGTCGTCGACGCTTTCGACTGTAAACATGACGCTTCGCAGACCCGGCGCGTTCGGCGGGGCGATAGCCGGCTCGATCTCGACCAGTTTCGGATTGCGAAACTTCGTCAGTTCAAGCCGCCCGTGCCCATCCGGGGTCCGCATCATCACGATGTCGACCCGGACGCCTTCGAGCCCGTTGACGCGGTCCACCCAGGGGCCTTCGATTAGCATCTCGCCTTCACGCGTCATGCCGAGCGCGGTGAAAAAATCGATAGCGGCTGGGAGGTCTTCGACGACGACGCTGACGTGGTCCAATCTCTTGATCGTCATGTCCCGAGTATAGTAGAGGTAGTGCGCGGCGGCCCAAGGAAATACTCTCAAGTCATGTTAGATCATGGCAGCCCTTGGCTACTCCACATATTCCAAAATATCTCCGGGCTGACATTGCAAAGCTCTACAGATCGACTCCAAGGTTGATAGCCGAATCGCTTTCGCTTTGCCATTCTTCAACACGGAGATATTAGCCATCGTAATGCCGACTTTATCGGCGAGCTCGGTCACGCTCATCTTTCTTTTCGCCAACATGACGTCTATGTTAATGATGATTGCCATGTGTGTTAGACAGTCAGATCGTTCTCAGCTTTTATATCCACGCCATTTTGTAAGACCCGCTCAAACACTGCGGCGGCCGTGGAGATGACGGCAGAGCCGAAAATAATGAAGACACCCATCATAACTCCACCGGCAATATCATCCTTACCACGTACGAATATGAATAAATAGGCGCCCGCCCCGAGAATAAGGAGGGCCGTGGTTAATGCGCAGAATTTTATGATCCGCAAAGCTCGCACGGAATGCTGAAAAAATATTTCGTTTCGCCTGGCAAATCCTAAAAGCTTGAATGCCTGATAAAGACTGATAAAAAATGGGATGAAGGCCAGGTAGATGTAGGCCAGGAATGGGTCCTTGAAATATATCTCAAAAAGCGTGGCGTTCGCGTTCCTGCCCTCAAGGTGGGGTTCCCAAAGCAGGAAGGCCAGAACGCCCACGCCGAGAAGTACGATTACTATCTGAAGGAAGATCGTTGAGACTCGTTTCATAGCTGATCCTAATGAATGGTTTATCCATCGACGTTATTCCAGCGCTTATCGTTTGTCAATATATATTTATCGTTATTTTCTTCACTGTGGCTACGCGATCCTGACCCGCATCGGCCATAAACCTATCCGACCGTTCTCGCAAGTTGGACGTGGTGAGCCGAGAAAACGCAGGAAGATGAGGGCGCAGCCAGGCTGCAAGCAGGCCAAATGGATGTCAGCCCGGTGCTCGTAGCGGAGCTTCAGGCGCCGGAAGCGGTTGATTCATCAAGGATCAGGCAGGCTGCGCTCTGAACCACCTTCGAACAGTCCACGGGAGAAAAGACATGACCGACGTTCGCGCGTCCGGGACGGAGCCCGGCTAGCGTCAACTCAACGGCCCGCAGACCACCGGCCGTGAATACCGTAATCTGTCGCAGCCTGCCCACGCCATGACGCGCGACGACGACGTGGCGGTGCCGATGCGCGACGGGGTCAACCTGCTTGCCGACGTGCACCGCCCCGCGGTGGCCGGGCGCTTCCCGGTGCTGGTCGCTGCCTCGCCCTATCCCCGGCAGATACAGGACCTGGGTGCCCCTCTGGGCTTCATCGAGGCAGGCGCCAGCGACTTCTTCGTGCTGCGGGACTATGTCCACGTCATCGCCAACTGTCGCGGGACGGGCGGCTCCGGCGGCACCTTCAGCTTCTTCGACGCACAGGAGCGCCGCGACATGTACGACCTCGTCGAGTGGACCGCGCGCCAGCCCTGGTCGGACAGCAACTCAGAATCGACGGGCGCGGCACTCGCCCTGTACGACGACCGCCTGCAGGTGGTGCTGCATACCGCCATCGAGCTGTGGGCGTCCGCTTCGACCGGCGTCGAGACGCGCCGCCGCGCGGAACAGCTGAAGAACAAACAGAAGCTCATCCGGCCTTCTTCGACTGGTAAGTAAGACACCTTGGGAAGTCGAGCCCACAGACGTCCGCGTGTAGTGCGAACGGATGAGAGACGAGGGCAAGAGTCCTGCTACCGTCTACGCCCTCGCCGGTCTGAGTATACTGACGGCCTGTCCCCGGCGCCCGTGAAATTACTGGGTCGGTATTCCCCCTTGGCTGTTTTCGAGTCTCACCGCTTCCTTTCCTCCTCCACAGACTCGACCCACAGTCGGAGAGTCAAATCCTCCCTCTCGGGATTACCGAGGTAAGGCCTGAGCTCTCTCTCATACCTCTCTCTCTGAGGTGGGTCGTCAAAAGTGGAC
>JBEVJD010000604.1:0-10181 GCA_040510435.1 Pyrinomonadaceae bacterium
CCACCGCGGCGGGCCCACGGCGCGAGGGTGTTTAACCACAGCCACCGGGACCCGCGGCTTTCAAGACATACATCTCCAAAGCCGCGTCTCCGTGTCTCTGTCGTTAATCCTTCCCCGGTTCCTCGCGCCCGACGCCGAGCGCGTCGGCGACGCGGTTGATGTAGTTGAACCAGGAGGCGATGAGCGTGATTTGCAGAATCGCCTTATCGTCGAAGCCCGCGGCGCGCAGGCGCACGTGGTGTTCGGGGCCGATGCGCGTAGCGTCGCGCGTGAGCTGCGCGACGTAGTCGAGCATGAGGCGGTCTTGTTCGGAGACGGGCGCGGTGGTGTAGTCCTCTTGCAGCGCCCGAACCAGCTCCTCATCCAAGGTGACGCGACGCAGAAACTCTGCGTGGGACTCGATTCAATAGTGGCACCGGTTCACGGCCGAGACGACCGTGGCGATCATCTCGTGGCGCGCGCGCGTGAGCGGCAGGTCGGGCGACATCAGCACGCCGAAGGTCGAGAAGGCGTGGTAGAGCGCCTCGGGGATGAGGCTGTGCGAGGCCGTGATGCCGGTGGCGCCGTCGGCCGTGGGGTGGACGGGCGTGGCGTACTCCACGGGATAGAGCCCGTGCTGCGCCTCCATCGCCGCGCGCAGCCGCTCGTCGGCCTCACTCAAGGGGACGGTCTTAATCCAGGTCATGTCTCGGGTCTTCTCCTTCTTCGGCTCCGGCGCGCGCCGCGCGGCCGCGTAAGACAAGATAATAGACGGGCAGCCCCGCCGCCACCACCGCGACGCCCGAGAGCGCCTGTTTGGGACTGCCCGCCGCGAGCAGGAAGAGCAGCCCCGCGCTCAGGACGAGGTAGACGGCGGGCGTCAGAGGGTAGAGCGGCGTCATGTAGGCGGCCTCCCCGCCCCCGCGCCGCAGCACGAACAGCCCGGCCACCGTCAGCGTGATGAAGAGCACGACGGCGAACATGAAGTACGAGATGATCTCGTCGAACGACCCGAGCAGCACGAGCACGCACGCGAGCGCGGCCTGCATCAACACCGCGCGCGTGGGCGCCCCCGTGCGCGGGTCGAGCCGTGCCGCCGCCCGGAAGAAGAGCCCGTCGCGCGCCATCGCGAAGTAGACGCGCGGCGCCGACATCGTGAAGGCCGCGAGGCTGCCCAACACCGCGACCACCACCACGCACGTGAAGACGAGCGCGCCCGCCGGCCCGAAGAGCGCCTCGCCCGCCTGCGCCGCGAACGCCTCGCCCGAAGTCACGCGCTCCGGCGGGACGAGGTAGACGAAGGCCGCGCTCGTCAGGACGTAGACCACGGTCACGACCAGCACCCCGAGCACGAGCGCGAGCGGCAGCGTCCGGCGCGGGTCGCGCACCTCGCCGCCGAGCTTGCTCAAGTCCCACCAGCCGCCGAACGAGAAGAAGGCCGAGACGAGCCCGCCAGCCAGCGCCCCGCCGAGCGCAGGCGACCCCGCACGCCTCTCGGCCAGCGGCGCGAAGTGCGACCAGTCGCCCAGGCCCAGCCCGAAGCCCCACGCCAGGATGAAGAGCAGCAGCGCGAGCTTCAACACCGTCAGCCCCCGCACGACCCACCCGCCGAACCGCACGCCGCCCGCGTTGAGCGCCGCCAGCGCGACGACGAACCCGACGGCCAGACCCTTGACGCCCGCGGGCGGGAGCCCCGCGGCGAAGCCCACGTAGGAGGCCGCGCCGACGGCGAGCGCCGCCGTCAGCCCCGGGTCAACCACGAGGAAGGCCATCCACCCGTAGAGGAAGGCGAGCGGCGCGCCGTAAGCCTCGCGCAGGTAGACGTAGCCGCCGCCCGCCGCCGGGAACCGCGCCGCCAGCTCGCCGTAGCAGAGCGCGCCCGAGAGCGCCATCAGCCCCGACAGCAACCACACCAACAGCACCAGCAGCGGCGAGCCCAGAGACTTCGCCATCACGGCCGGCGTCAAAAAGATGCCGACGCCGACGACCTCGCCCACGACGACCGCCGCCGCCGTCGCCAGCCCGATCTGCCGCTTGAGCCCCGAATCGGTCATAAGAAGTAGAGTGATAAGTTATGAATGACGAGCGTTGATTGAAAGCCCCGGAGGGGCGGGATGTTTATAGCACGGTAATTCCAATTGACCTTGAGCCCCGTCAGGGGCGACACGTTCATGCCGCTCCTACGGGGCTTAAGATAATCAATTCCTGACCCGAGCTATAAACATCCCGCCCCTCCGAAGCGGCGACTCAGCAAACGAGCTCTCAACACTTATCACTCATTAATCCTCTAAAAAACAATCCGCGCGGCGAACTGGAAGGCGCGGGGGCCGCCGGAGCCGAAGACGCCGCCGGCCGTCGTCACCGCGCGGCCGAAGGAGGAGGAGCGCAGGAAGCCCGGGCTCGCGGGGTCGTTGCTGTCACGCGCCAGCACGTTCGAGAAGCCCGAGTAGTTGACGTTCGAGACGCCGAGCACGTTCGTCACGTTGAAGAGGTTGAAGACCTCCACGATGGGCTCGACGGTCACGCCGCGCCCGACCTCGAAGGGGCGCGCGAGGCGCAGGTCGAACGAGTTGAACGAGTCGTTGAAACGCGCGTCCGGCGAGACGAGCGGCAGGCGGCGCGCAGGGTCTGCGGTGGCCGCGTTGAGCTGCGCGAGGTACGCGTTCAGCTCCGCGCCGGTGCGGAACAGTCGGCCGCCCGCGTTGCGCTGGAGCGCGGGGATGCGCGAACTCCCGTCGGGCAGAAGGATGTCCAGCGGCACGCCCGAGGCCACCGTCCAGAGCGGCGCGAGGCGCAGGCCGAAAGGGCCGTCGAAGACCCCCGCGAAGGCGAAGCGGTGGCGCTGGTCGTTGGGCGTGGGGCCGTATTCGAGCTGTAAGTTGTTCGGGTCAACCGGCCCGTTCGAGAAGGGTATCTGGTCGTCGTTCGCGTAGTTGAAAGCCTTCGAGAAGGTGTAGGAGGCGCGGAACTGGTAGCGCCCCGCGCGCCGCCGCTCGAAGCTTAAGAGGAGGCCGTCGTATTTCGTCTTCACGCTCGACTCAAGGTTCTTGACGAAGTCAGGGCCGCCGACGACCGGGTTGAAGACCTGGCCGATGGTGCGGCCGATGATGAAGTGCGTGCCGAAGTTGTGCAGGTAGTCGGCGCGCAGGACGAAGTTGCTGCCGAACTGCCGCTGGACGCCGAGGTTAAACTGCTGCACCGAAGGGTTCTGCAACCGGTTGTCGATGATGTTGATGCCGCCCGCGCCCGCGCCGGGCAGCAGGAAGCCCGCGAAGGGGTTGGCGAGCGTCGGCGCGGGCGGCGGGAACTGCCCGCACGCCGGGTTGAACAGACACGCCTCGGGGATGAAGAAGACGTTGCCGGCGCGCACCTCGATGGGCAGCGCGCGGCCGTCCAGTCCCCGCTCTAACGACTGTATCTCCAGCGTCACGCGGTCGTAATAGATGCCGTAGCCGCCGTGGACGGAGGTGTCGCCGTCGCCGGTCGACCAGTTGAAGCCGACGCGCGGCGCGAAGTTGTTGCGGTCGGCGCGGCGCTCGCCGGGCAGGAACGGGAGCACGAGCGGGTTGATCTCGCGTGGGAAGCGGCTGACGTTCTTCACGTCCGTGTCCAGCTCGTAGCGCAGGCCGAGGTTGAGCGTGAGATTCGCCGAGACGCGCCAGTCGTCCTGCACGTAGGCGGCGAGGTGCGTGTTGTCGGCGTCGGGAATACGCAGCGCGCGGTCGGGGAAGGCGCTGCGAAGCGTGACGGCGAAGAGCAGGTCGTTGTCGTCCGTGCGCCCGTCGCCGTTGCGGTCGAAGTCGGGGAAGTCCTCGATCAACTCGACGCGCCCCTGCCGGAAGACGCCGAGGTCGAAGTCGGAGAGTACGCGCTGGACTTCGCCGCCGAGGTTGAAGATGTGGTTGCCGCGGACGTGTGTGAAGTTGTCGGCGAACTGGAAGCGCTTCTGCTTGGTCGCCTGCGGCACGCGGAACGAGGAGCCGTCCTGAATGCTCGGGAAGGTGAGCTGCGGCGCGACGGTGACGGGCTCGGTCACGTTCGAGAAGGTGCTGTAGCTGAAGCTGAAGTCGTTGACGCTGACGGGCGAGAGCAAGAGCGTGTAGTTGGCGAGGAGCGAGTGCGAGCGGTTGCGGCCCGCCTGCCGCTGCGAGGCCGAGCCGATGGAGCGGATGAGCGTGCTGACGGAGACGGACTCTTCGCGCTGGACGGAGTAGCGGAAGCCGAGCCGGTTCCTGTCGTCCACCTGCCAGTCGAAGCGCTCGGTCGAGAGCAGGTCGTCGAGCGGCGCGTCGGCGAACGAGCGCGTGATGGCGCGCCGCGCGAGGTCGCGCGCGCCGACGAGCACCGCGCCGTCCTGGTTGCGGTATTCGAGCGAGCCGAAGAACCACGCGTGGTCGCGCTTCACGGGGCCGCCGAGCGTGAACGAGTACTGCTCGCGGTCGAAGGGCGGCTCCTCCGAGAGCGTGCGGTCGAAGGTGGCGGGCAGACCTTGAAAGAGGCTCCCGCGGAAGTAGGCCGCGGCCGAGCCGTGCACCTCGTTCGCCCCCTGCTTGGTCACGACGTTGATGACGCCGGAGCCCGTGCGGCCGAGACGCGCGTCAAAGCGGTTGGTGGCGATCTGGAACTCCCGCACCGCGTCCTGCGAGACGTTCAGCACCGAGCCGCCGACCACGTCGTCGTTCGTGTCGGCGCCGTCCACGGTGACGCTGCCGCCGCGGCCGAACTGCCCGGCCGACGAGATGACGACCGTGTTGGTCTTGGTCGGGTCGAAGTTCGGCGCGGGCGCGTTGCCCGGCGTGAGCAGCGCGAGTTCGAGGAAGTTGCGGCCGTTCAGGGGCAGGTTCTCGATCTCAGTCTTGTCGATGACCCTGTCCACCTTCGACGTGTTGGTGTCCACGAGCGGCGAGAAGCCGACGAGGTCAACGATCTCCTGTATGCCCGGCTCCAACGTCACGTCGAGCTTCACGTCCTGCCCGACCCGCAGCGACGCGGGCTCCTTCGAGACCTTCGGCGCGAAGCCCGTCGCCTCGACCCGCACCTCGTAGTCGCCGGGCGGGAGGTTCGTGAGCGCGTACGCGCCCTCGTCGTTCGTCCGCGTCTCGCGCGCGGCGCCGTTGGCGACGTTGGTGGCCCTGACGGTCGCGGCGGGGACGGCCGCGCCGTGGGAGTCGAGGAGGACGCCGCGCAGCGTCGCCGACGCCGACTGCTGCCGCGCCGCAACCGACTGCGCCGCGAGCAGCAGCGCCGCGCAGACCGCGAGCGCCGCGGCCGCCTGCCGAATCTTTTTTATCATCGGGGTTCGCCTGTCTTCGGGTCTGAATGCGAGCGGTAGAGCGTGACGGTGTATTACTTACACAACTCCGACGCGCTGTCATGGGAACAAGGTTGGAGATGCACACCCGACTTTAGTTTGAGGAAAGCAGTAGGCAGTAGGCAGTAGGCAGTTATAGCGGAGTGCAGTCGAGTGCGACCGCCGCGGGTGGGACTGACCGCTCTGGCGTCGCACCCGTATGAACGCCGCTGTAAGAGCCCCGGAGGGGCGAGATGTTTATAGCCAACGGCAATAATATTCATCACAAGCTCCGGAGGAGCGGCATGTAGATGTCGCCCCTGACGGGGCTCGGGGTGAATTAGCACGTCGGGGCTATAAACATCCCGCCCCTCCGGGGCTTCCCGAATGTTCTAACGGCTTTCAACTGCCTACCGCCTACCGCCTACTGCCATGTGCCATCTGCCATCTGCCATCTGCCTACCGCCTACTGCCTTCTACTCCGTCACGCGGTACTCAAGGAGGAAGCGTCCTATTTGAATGTTGGCCTTGCCGCCGGCGGCGGGCGGGTTGATGAGGAGCGAGCGGACGCCGACGGGCTTGCGGCTGCGGCGCGCCTCCACGTCCCCGACCGCCTCGCCGGTCGCGGCGCGGTAGAAGCTGACGCGGATGGCGTCGTCGCCCGCGCGCGCGTAGCCGAAGACGTACTGCCCCGCCGGCAGCTCCAACTCGCCCACGCGCAGAGGCGCCTGCGTGAGGAAGAAGTGCGAGTACTTGCCCTCGGCCGAGTAGCCGGCCGTGATCATCACCACGCCCGTGATGAAGCGCCCGCGCCCGTCGGTCACGCCCGAGGCGGTGCGGAACTCGGTCTCGATGTGCTCCTTGATGACGGGCGCGCGCGCGGGGACGACGCGGCGCAGCTCGTCGGCCGTGGCCGTCCGCCAGCGCTGGCGCGCGGGCGCGGCCGACAGCACGCCCGCGGCCGCGAGGGTTAACGCCGCGACGGCGGCGCAGAGTTTCGCGTTCCTCATCCGACTCCTCCGATGAATGCCTTTGGGTTCTCTTGCGTGATGAATGCGGCGGGCGTCGCGCGGCGTCTTCCGTTATAATCCGGCGCTAAGTCCACGCGAGCGCGGCCGAAAAGTTCGGGCCCTTCGTCAACGATGCAATCAACGTCCCGCCGCGGCAAGTGTAGCGCACTCCCACTCAAGTTGCTCATCCCCGTGCTGCTGCTGTGTGCAGGCGCCGCGGGCGGGCTCGACCCCGAGCGTTCGTCCGGCGACTTCGCGCGCCGCGCGTGGCAGACCGACAGCGGCCTGCCGCAGAACACCGTTCACGCCGTCGCGCAGACGCAGGACGGCTACGTCTGGGTCGCGACCGAGGAGGGGCTCGCGCGCTTCGACGGCTTCTCGTTCCGCATCTACGACCGGCAGAACACGCCCGCGCTCAAGAGCAACGACATCCGCGCGCTGCTCGTGGCGGACAAGCCGGGCGACCTCTGGGTCTGCACGGCCGCGGGACTCGCGCGCCTCTCCGGCGGCGAGTGGCGGACGTTCACGACCGCCGACGGACTGGCGAGCGACGACGTGGCCGCGGCTTACGAAGACCGCTCGGGCGTCGTCTGGTTCGCGACCTCCGCGGGGCTGAGCCGCTACGACGGCGACAAGTTCACGAACTTCACGGCCAAGGACGGCCTTGAGGGCGGCGGCGTCCTCGCCCTCGCCGAGGACGCGGAAGGCAACCTCTGGGTCGGCACGGACGAGGGGCTGAGCCGCTTCCGCAAAGGCGCGTTCACGACCGAGACGACGGGCGAGGGCTCGGCGCGCGCCGTCGGGACAATCGCGCGCGGCGACGACGGGCGGCTCTGGTTCGGCACGTCGAACGGGCTGTCGTGCCTGCACGAGGGCCGGCTCCAGACTTTCACCACGCGCGAGGGTCTGCCCAACGACCGCGTCACCGCGCTGCGCGCAGAGCGCGGCGGTGGCCTCTGGGTCGGCACGGCCGCGGGACTCGCGCGCCTGCGCGGCGGCCGCTTCGAGACGTTCAAGGGCGAGGAGGGCGACGGACTCTCGGGCGGCATCATCCTCGCGCTCTTCGAGGACGCCGAGGGGAGCGTGTGGGTCGGGACTGAGTCCGAAGGACTGACGCAACTGAAGGACAGGAAGTTCACCACCTACACGACGCGCGAGGGACTGGCGAGCGACCTCGTCAAGTCTATCTACGAAGACCGGCAGGGCGGCATCTGGGTCGGCACGTACGGCGGCGGCCTGAGCTTAATGAAGGACGGCGGCGTCAAGACTTACACGACCGAGCAGGGCCTTGCGAGCAACATCGTGCTCTCGCTCGCCGGAGGCGCAGACGGCGCGCTGTGGGTCGGCACGCCCGACGGCCTGAGCCGTCTGCGCGACGGGAAGTTCAAGACCTACACTTCGGCCGAAGGGCTCCCGCACGACTTCGTCCGCTCGATCTACGCCGACCGCGCGGGCGTGCTCTGGGTCGGCACGCGCGGCGGGCTCGCGCGCCTCTCGGGCGAGGAGTTCGAGACGTACACGACGGGCGAGGGACTGCCTGATGACTTCGTCGGCACCATCTACGAGGACGCGAACGGAGTCCTCTGGGTCGGCACGCTCGGCGGCCTGAGCCGCTTCGAGGGCGGCCACTTCAAGACCTACACGACGCGCGACGGGCTCTCGGACAACGTCGTCATCTCCATCCACGGCGACGCCGAGGGTCGTCTCTGGATAGGCACGAACGGCGGCGGGCTGAATCTTTTTAAAGACGGCCGCTTCACCTCCTTCACCACGCGCGACGGCCTGCCGAACGACACGGTCTACCGCGTGCTCGAAGACGGGCGCGGGCGCCTCTGGATGAGCTGCAACAAGGGCGTCTTTCGTCTGGACAAGTCCGAGCTGGAAGATTTCGCCGCGGGTCGCACGCGCTCGCTCAACCCGGTCGTCTACGGGACGGCCGACGGCATGCGCACGCGCGAGTGCAGCGGCGGCGGCCACCCCTCGGCGTGGCGCGACCGCGAAGGCCGCCTCTGGTTCTCGACCATCAAGGGCGTGGCGACCGTCGACCCCGAGCGCCTGCCGCTCAACGCGCAGCCGCCGCCCGCGGTCGTCGAGCAGGTGCGCGTGGACGGCGAGGCGGTCGCCTCGGCGCCTGACCTGCGGCTCGCGCCGGGCAAGAGCCGCTTCGACTTCCACTACGCGGGGCTCAGTTTCGTCGCGCCGGAGAAGGTGCGCTACCGCTACAAGCTCGAAGGGTTCGACCCCGACTGGGTTGACGGTGGCGACCGGCGCGTGGCCTATTACACGAACCTGGGGCCAGGCGAGTACCGCTTCATGGTCGTGGCCTGTAACAATGACGGCCTCTGGTCGAGCGCGCCCGCCACGTTCCGTTTCCGGCTTGAGCCGCACTTCTACCGCACCTACTGGTTCTACGCGCTCGTCCTCGTCGGCGCCGGGTTGGTCGCGTGGCAGCTCTATGCGCTGCGCCTGCGGCAGGTGCGCGCGCGCTACGGCGCGGTGCTCGCGGAGCGCAACCGCATCGCGCGCGAGATACACGACAACCTCGCGCAGGAGATACTCGGCATCTCCGTGCAGTTGGAGATCGTCGCGCGCACGATGGCCTCGGCGCCCGACGCGGCGCGCAAGCACCTCGACCGCGCGCGCGCACTCGTCCGCTCAAGCGTTGCCGAGGCGCGCCGCTACGTCTGGGACTTGCGCTCGCAGACCTTGGAAGAGCGCGACCTGCCGGCGGCGCTCGCCGAGATGACGCGGCGGCTGACGGCCGAGAGCGGCGTGCAGACGCAGTTCTCGGTCGGCGGCACGTTCCGCCCGCTCGCGCCGCAGGTCGAGAACAACCTTCTGCGCATCGGGCAGGAGGCCGTCAACAACGCCGTGCGCCACGCGCGCGCGCAATTGATAACCGTGAGCCTCGACTTCGGCGCGCGCGAGGCGCGTCTGGAGATAAAAGACGACGGCCGCGGCTTCGACTCAGAGAACTACAACGGCGGCGCGGGCGGGCACTTCGGCCTCGTCGGCATGCGCGAGCGCGCCGAGCAGATGGGCGGCACCGCCTCGGTCAAGAGCACGCCCGGGCGCGGGACGGAGGTGACGGTCAGCGTGCCGATTGAGGCTTGAGCAGGTAAGGTACACACGATGAGCAACGAGAAGATTCGCATAGTCGTGGTGGACGACCAGGCGGTGGTGCGCCAGGGCTTCGTCTCACTCATCAACACCGTCGCCGACATGGAGGTCATCGCCGAGGGCACGGACGGGCGGCAGGCCGTCGAGCTTTACCGCAAGCTCAGACCCGACGTTTTGCTGACCGACCTGCGCATGCCGGTCATGACCGGCGTCGAGGCCATCGCCGCCATCCGGCGCGAGTTCCCCACGGCGCGCCTCATCGTCTTGACGACCTTCGACGGCGACGAGGACATCTACCGCTCGCTCCAGGCCGGCGCGATGGGGTACCTGCTCAAGGACATGTTCTTCGAGGAGTTGGAGGACGCCATCCGCACCGTCCACGCGGGCGGGCGCCGCATCCCGGGCATCGTGGCCGAGCGCCTCGCCGGGCGCGTCGGCGGGTCAGACCTGACGGGTCGCGAGATGGAAGTCCTTGAGCAGATCGTCTTCGGCCACAGCAACAAGGAGATCGCCGACGCGCTCGGCATCAGCGAGGCCACCGTCAAGAGCCACGTCAACAACATCCTCAGCAAGCTCGGCGTCGCCGACCGCACGCAGGCCGCCACGACGGCCATCCGCCGCGGCCTCGTGCGCCTCCCGGACGCGCCGCGCGGCTCCAACTAAAGTTGGAGGAGAGTCCCCAACTTCATTCCCATGACACGCCGCGGGGCGCGTGTTACCTTGCAGCCCTCCGGATTGATATCCCAGCCGGGGGCGCTAGTGAGCCGGCGGCCATCCCGCCA
>JBEVJD010000605.1:0-10207 GCA_040510435.1 Pyrinomonadaceae bacterium
GTGATGATGGTGAAGGCGACCGCGAACGAGACGGTGTGGAGCGCCGTCTCGGAGAGGTAGGGCTTGAGCGGCTCTTCGAGGATGTGCGCGACGACGGGCTCGCCGATCCAGCCGAGGGCGAGCGAAGCCATCGTGATGCCGAGCTGTGTGGCGGAGATGTATGCGTTGAGGTTGTCGAGCAGCCCGAGCAGACGGCGCGCGCCGCGGTTGCCCGTGGCGGCCAGCGTCTCGACGCGCGAGCGGCGCACGCCGACCAGCGCGAACTCCGAAGCCACGAAGAAGCCGTTCGCCAGTACGAGCACGAACACGAGCAGGACGTAAAGAACTGTTGTCATACTTAGCCTATATGATAAGGCAAACGGCGGGGCATTTGTAGGGACGGGGCGCGCGTCACCCGCGGCGGCGCGTGCGCGCGGGGCGCTGCGGGCGGCGGACGCGGATGAGCATCTGCGGGTAGATGCGCGCGAGCGGGAACTTCGTGTCGGGCTCGACGCGGAACTCGGCGCCGTAGAGGATGGGCAGGCAGCGCAGAAAGAGGGCGGTCACTTCGGCGGGCGTCCGGGCGTCGGCGGCGCGGATGGTCTCGGCCAGCCGCCGCCCGCCCGCGAGCGCGCGCGTCCAGCCGTTGGCGCGGTAAATCTTCGTCAGCTCTTCGAGCAGTCGGGGGTTGTCCCACTCCAGAGAGGCGCGTGCGTAGTTGAGCACTTCGGCCTGTCCGTCCGGCGCCCCGCGGAGGCGGCGGGCGGAGGCGAGGTAGTTGGTGAGGTCGATCAGCTTGTCGAAGCCGGTGCGCCGCATCTCGGGGGCGAAGACGCGGTGCTCGATCATGCTGACGAGGTCGTTGACGTTCGGCTGCTCCACGTCCTCGGCCGCCCCCATCTTCGTCTGCACCTCGGGCGAGAAGAGGAAGAGCGGGTAGCCGCGCGCGCGCAGCCGCAGGTGGAGCAGTTCGTGGCCGATGACGGCCTCCGTCAACTTCTCGCCGCGACCCCTGAAACTCTCGTCCACGCGGAGGACGCCGACGCCCGCGCTCGTCAAATAACTCGTTCCCAGGGTGTAGTCCCCGCCCGCGTCCGCCGGGTCGAGCTCGGCGAACTCGGCCCAGACCTCCTTGCCCAACTTTCGCTCCACCTCGTCGAGCCACGCTGAGACCTCCGTGCCGAGCCTGACGCCGAGCATCCTGCTCGACTGCCGGGGCGTGTCGGAGACGACGCACTGGAGTCCGGGCGCGGGCGCCGGGCAGAGGCAGAGGGAAGCCGACAGGCAGAAGGCCGCCCCGAGTGTCTTCACCCGGGGCGGCCTCTTCGTGAATGAGCGTTCTCCCACGTCCGTTTCTCTCAGGCGGTCTTAGTTGCGCTTGGTCGCCGGCCGGGTCGAGGACTTGTCGCCGCCGCCCCCCGACTCCGACTCGCCGGTGGGGAAGCCGCGCTTACGCATGAGCGCCTCGATGCGCGGGTCGCGGCCGCGGAAGCTGCGGTAGCCCTCGGCCGGGTCTACGGTGTTGCCCACCGAGAAGATGAAGCGGCGCAGACGCTCGGCCACCTTCTTGTCGTAGGCGCCGCCGCCATCCGTGAACGCCCCGAAGGCGTCGGCGGTCAGCACGTCCGACCAGAGGTAGCTGTAGTAGCCGGCCGAGTACGAGTCGCTCGAAAAGACGTGCCCGAACTGCGGCGTGCGGTGGCGCATGACCAGCTCCGCGGGCATGCCCAGCTCGGCCAGCGTCTTCTTCTCGAAGGCGTCCGGGTCAATCTTCTGCGCGCCCGCGAGGTGGAGCCGCATGTCCACGAGCGCGCTCGCCAGATACTCGGTCGTGGCGAAGCCCTGATTGAAGGTCGAGGCGCGCATGACCTTATCGACGAGCGCCTGCGGGATGGGCTTGCCCGTCTGGTGGTGGACGGCGAAGCGCTGCAAGACCTCGGGCGTCGAGAGCCAGTGTTCGAGGAGTTGCGACGGGAACTCGACGTAGTCGCGCGAGACGGCCGTGCCCGCGAGCGTCGGGTAGGTGACGTTCGAGGAGAGCCCGTGCAGGGCGTGCCCGAACTCGTGGACCATCGTGTTGGCGTCGTCCCACGAGATGAGCACCGGCTCGCCCGGCTTGCCCTTCACGAAGTTCGAGTTGTTCGAGACGATGGTCGTGACGGCCTTGTCCATCCGCTCCTGGCTGCGGTAGGCGTTCATCCACGCGCCCGAGCGCTTGCCCTCGCGCGCGTAGGGGTCGAAGTACCAGAGGCCGATGTGCTTGCCCGACGCCCGGTCGGTCACCTCCCAGACGCGCACGTCCGGGTGGTAGACGGGGACTGCGGGCGCGGGCTTGAAGTTGAAGTTGAACAGCTCGCCCGCGACCCAGAAGATGCCCTCGCGCAGCTTCACCAACTGGAGGTACTGCTTGACCTGGTTCTGGTCGAGGTCGTAGCGCGCCTTACGCACCTTCTCCATGTAATAGCGATAGTCCCACGGCTCGATCTTGAGCTTCGCGCCCTCCTTGTCGGCGAGCGCCTGCATGTCGGCGACCTCCTCGCGGACGCGCGCGACCGCGGGCTTCCAGACCGCCTCCATCAACTCGGTCGCGCGCTCGGGCGTCTTCGCCATCGCGTTCTCCAGCCGCCAGTGCGCGTGCGTCTGGTAGCCGAGGAGCTTGGCGCGTTCGGCACGCAGCCCGAGCACCTCGGTGATGATGGCGTTGTTGTCGTTCTTGTCGGCGTTGTCGCCGCGGTTGACGAACATGCGCCAGACCTTCTCGCGCAGCTCGCGCCGGTCGGAGTAGGTCAGGAACGGGTCGACGGAGGAGCGCGTGTTCGTGATGACCCACTGCCCCGGCAACTTCTTCGAGGCGGCGGCGGCCGCGGCCGCGTCGCGCAAAGACTGCGGGAGCCCGGCCAGCTCGTCCTCGCTCTTGAGGGTTAAGAACAGGTCGGTCTCGTCGGCCAGGAGGTTCTGGCTGAAGCGCGTGTAGAGGCCGGCGAGTTTCTGGTTGATCTCGGAAAGCCGCGCCTTCGAGGCGGCGTCGAGGCGGGCGCCCGCGCGGACGAAGTTCGTGTAGTAGAGCCACGAGAGGCGCTGTTGCTCCGCCGTCAGCTTCTTCTTGTCGGGCGAGTTGTAGACGGCCTCGATGCGTTTGAAGAGCGCCTCGTTCTGCGTGATCTTGTCGTTGAAGCTGGCGAGCCGCGGCGCCATCTCGCGCTGGATGGCCTGGAACTCCGGCGTGTTCATCGTCGAAGACCAGACGCCGTAGACGGTCGAGACGCGGTCGAGCCTGCTCCCGGCGCGCTCAAGCGCGGCGATGGTGTTCTCGAAGGTGGGCGCCGAGGTGTCGGCGGCGATCTTGTCCACTTCGGCGAGGTTCTCGGCCATCCCGACTTCGAGCGCGGGCTTGAACTGCGAGACCTGCACGCGGTCGAAGGGCGGCGTGCCGCCGTGCGGCCCCGCCCACTCGGCGAGCAAAGAGTTGTCGGCGGGCGAGTTCGCGGGCGCCGCAGCGGTCTGCGCGGCGTGGCCGGATAAGGCGCTTTCGGCGTCGGCTTTCATAACGACGACAGAGCCCGCGACGGCGGTCGCGAGCAGCAGCAGCACGCGTGTGCGGGTGATGAATTTGGACATGGGTTGAGTCTCACTTCGAGGTGTTGAAATTCTCTGCGCCTTCAAGGCGGCGTCTCGTTTAGCTCCTGGGTGACGCCGACAGCTTACCCTTTCGCAAAAGGCCGGGCAAACCCGCGCGCGCGGAATTTTGCGGCGCGTCCGGGGAAATGTTTTTAGTCCCGGCGGACGATGTGAGACGCTTCACAAACGGCCCCGGTTGCTGCTAACTTGGGGCAACTTCGTCTCCAAACAGTTGATATGAGCGAGAAACGTTACGACGCGGTCGTGGTCGGCGCGGGGCCGAACGGACTGAGCGCTGGGATCGAGCTTGCGCGGCGCGGGCTCTCGGTCTGCGTCCTCGAAGCGAAGGAGACAATCGGCGGCGGCGCGCGCACCGAAGAGTTGACGGCGCCCGGCTTCTTGAGCGACGTGTGCTCGGCCATCCACCCCGTCGGCGTCGTCTCGCCTTTCTTCAAGACGCTGCCCCTTGAGCGTTGGGGCGTCGAGTGGGTCTACCCCGATGTGGCGCTCGCGCACCCGTTCGACGACGGCGACGTGGCGCTGCTCCTCAAGTCTCTGGAACAGACCGGCGAGACGCTGGGCGAAGACTCGCGCGCCTATCAAGACCTGATGCGGCCGTTCGTCGCGCGCGCCGACGACTTCTTCGAGGAGACGTTGCGGCCCGTGCGCGTCCCCTCGCACCCGTTCTTCATGCTGCGCTTCGCTTTGACGGGGCTGCGCTCGTGCATGGGGCTCGCTCAGGCCAAGTTCAGGGGGAGGAAGGCGCGCGCGCTCTTCGCCGGCTGCTGCGCGCACTCGGTGCTGCCTCTGGAGAAGAAGGGGACGGCCTCTTTCGGGATGGTGCTCGCGCTCGCGGCGCACGCCATCAACTGGCCGTGCGTCCGCGGCGGCTCGATTAAGATTATCGAAGCGCTGGCCGAGTGTCTGAAGAGTTACGGCGGCGAGATACGCACCGGCCACTCCGTGCGGAGCATGCGCGACATCCCTGAGTCACGCGCCGTGCTCTTCGACCTCACGCCGCGGCAGGTGGTCGCGATTGCGGGCGACGAACTGCCCGACCGTTACAGGAAGCGTTTGTCAAAGTTCAGATACGGCCCCGGCGTCTTCAAGATCGACTGGGCGCTCGACGGGCCGATACCTTGGAAGGCCGAAGGCTGCCGGCGCGCGGCGACCGTCCACCTCGGCCCCAGCATCGAGGAGATCGCCGAAGGAGAGGCCGCCGTCTGGCGCGGCGTACACCCCGAGCGCCCCTTCGTCCTCATCGCGCAGCAGAGCCTCTTCGACTCGACGCGCGCGCCCGCGGGCAAGCAGACGGGCTGGGCCTACTGTCACGTCCCCCACGGCTCGGACGTGGACATGACCGAACGCATCGAGAACCAGATCGAGCGCTTCGCCCCCGGCTTCCGCGATTTAATCATCGCGCGCCACACCATCAACTCCGTCCAACTCGAACAGCACAACCCGAACATGATCGGCGGCGACATCGGCGGCGGCGCCAACAACCTCCAACAGTTCCTCGCGCGCCCCATCGCCAGATACGACCCCTACTCCACGCCCAACCGCCGCCTCTACCTCTGCTCAAGCTCCACGCCCCCCGGCGGCGGCGTCCACGGCATGTGCGGCCACTGGGCCGCCAACTCCGCCCTCCGCCGCGTCTTCAAGATGAAGGATTGAGAGGCCGACGCGTGCCACAGTGGTGACGGACTGAAGTATGTATAATCCCCCGTGTCCGCCGGTCGTGGAACGAGCCTCACGGACATCACAATCGACTGCACCTGACAGACACCCTCACCCTATTGCCCTGACTCAACGCGAAAGGGATTGGCGATGGCGACGAAGAAACGTATATGGTGGAAACAACTCCCGGCACGCTCCGCCCGTCTCACCTGCTACATTAGTTACAGCCCTGACGACGGCGCACCCTATGCTCATGAACTCGCCCGTACCTTAAATGAACACGGGCTGCGTGTTTTCATGGGCACAGAGGAAGGGAATCCGGGCGCCATGTTCGCGGAGACATTCCGAAATCAGCTTCGGGATGCCAACATATTAATTCTCGTGGGAAGCCCGTCCGCGTTCAAATCACAGTCGATTCTGTTCGAACTCAATTTCTTCAGTCCCCTCCTCGACCGCAAAATTATACCAATCATGTTTTTGGGACTTATCCCCTTCGATGATGTTCCAGATTTTCTGAAAGATACTGGTTGGCAGGCAGAAGAGATGGCGAACCTTCTCATCGGGCCGAGCGAAAGGATTATTAGTAATATACTGGGGGAATTCCAACACATATCAGCCTCAATTCCTCCAAGCGTAATAGAAGAACAGCCGCGTGAAAGGCAAAAATTCGATGTACGGACAGAACCGGAGAACGGAAAGCGGCAGGAGAAGCGGCCACTGAATGAGGGGAAGCTGATTCTCGTGGGGAGGGGGGAGGTCGGGAAGACATCTGTTGTGCGGAGGCTCGTTGACAACGATTTTCGGGGGGACGAGTCGAAGACGCAGGGCATTAATATCTCTGTGTGGCCGCTCGAATGCTCGTCCGAAAAGTACCGGTTGAATATCTGGGACTTCGGCGGGCAGGAGATCATGCACGCCACGCATCAGTTCTTCCTGACGGAGCGCAGCCTCTATCTACTGGTGCTTAACGGGCGCGAGGGAGGGGAGGACGTTGATGCCGAGTATTGGCTCAAACACATCGAGAGCTTCGGCGCCGAGTCCCCGGTCATCGTCGTCCAGAACAAGGTCGGGCAGCACCCGTTCGAACTGAACTACCGTGGGCTGCAAGCGAGGTATCCGCAGATTCGGGTCTTCGTTAAGACGGACTGTAAGGACGGGACGGGCATAGACGAACTCCGCGCGGCCATCCGGGAGGCGGTCGAGGAGATGCCGGAGACGCGCATCGAGTTTCCGGCGGACTGGTTCGCCGTCAAGCAGCGGTTGGAGGATGCGGAAGACGAGTACATGAGTTACGAGAGATTCCGCGGGCTGTGTGCGGAGGAGGGAATCGAGGAAGAGTCCGACCGGGAGACTCTGCGCTGGGTGCTGCACTGCCTCGGCATCGCGCTCAACTACAGCGACGATTCGAGGCTGCGCGAGACGAGCGTCCTCAAGCCGGAATGGGTGACGCAGGGCATCTACAGCCTCCTCAACGCGAAGAGGATTGCGGAGCGCGAGGGCGAGCTACACCTCGACGACCTGCAACACCTCCTGCCCGCGCGCCGCTACCCCACGGACAAACACCTCTTCCTGCTGGAACTGATGCGCAAGTTCAGCCTGTGCTTCGCCTTCCCCGACGAGGAGCAGCGCTACCTGATTCCCGAACTCCTCGGGAAGGAGGAGCCCGAAGAGGCGGCCGCGTTCCCGCCGGGCGACTGCCTGAACTTCGAGTACCACTACGGGGTTCTGCCGGAGGGACTCATCCCGCGCTTCATCGTCCGCTCGCACACCTTGAGCCGCGGCCGTGCGCGCTGGCGCTCGGGCGTGATTCTCGCCTACGAAGACTGCAAGGCGCTGGTCAAGGCCGAGCCCGCCGAGCGCCGCGTCCTCGTGCGCGTAAAAGAGGGTGACGCGGGGGCGCGTCGTCGGCTTCTGGCGCTCGTCCGTTACGAGTTCGACCGGATAAACGCGGAGTTCAAAGACCGTCTTGAGGCGGAGCCCAAAGTCCCCTTGACCGACTTCCCCGAGTTCGCGGTTGACTACAAGAAACTGGCTGCCTTCGAGAAGAAGGGCGTCAGGAGTTTCCCCGAATTCATCGGCGAGCGCGTCGTCACGGTGCAGGTCTCAGAGCTTTTGAACGGGGTGGATTTGGAGAAGCAGCGTTCGGTGTCTTTGGAGACGATCACGCAGGCGAAGGCGGTCTTCTTCAGCTATTCGCACAAGGATGAATGGCTGCGTGACGAGCTTGAGACTCACCTCAAGCTGCTACAACGACAGGGCATCATCTCGACCTGGCATGACCGGAAGCTCCTCCCCGGCGGCGGGTGGGGTGACGAAATTGACAGCCGTCTCGAAAGGGCCAAGATCATCCTCCTGCTCGTCAGCTCGGACTTCCTCGCGTCGGATTACTGCTGGGACAAGGAGGTGAGGCGCGCCGTCGAGCGTCACGAGGCGCGGGAGGCGACCGTCATCCCCATCCTGTTGAGGTCTTGCGACTGGAAGGGCGCACCGTTCGAGAAGATAAAAGGTCTCCCGCGAGACATGACGCCCGTCATGTCGTTCGAGCACCGCGACGCCGCGTGGACGGCCATCGCGGCGAGCATTCGGGAGGTGGCCGAAAACCTTAACCACCCCAAAGGTCGCGCCTGACGGTAACGCGACCGAGCCCCACTCTAAACCTTCAGCCCTTACCAATCTTAATCGTGGCCTTGAGCGGCGCGCGTTTGGACGGCTTCTTCGCGGCCCCTTTGCGCGCGGCGGGCGCGGGCAGTCTCTCCTGCGGCGGCGTGACCGCGGCGCGCTTGCGGCGGTTGATGAGGTCGCTCAGGCGGCTTTCGATGCGGCGCGCCTCTTCGTCGTCGAGCGTCTCGGTCTCGCTCTGAACACCCGAAGGCGCCGTGCCGCCGCTGAGCCGGACGACGCGTGTGACGACCTCCTCCCAGTTCTCCTTCTGGAACGAATCGCCGACGGTGGACATCGCCAGCAGGTCGAGCACGTTGGCCGCGCGCGCGTGTATCTCGACGAGGAAACGGACGGACTTCCTCCTGTCGCCGCTCGCGTTGAACTGAATCATCCCGGCGAGCATGTGCCCCCCGACCGTCGAGAAGGTGACGCGGCGCGGCGCGACCTCCTCGACGCGCACCTGCACGTTGCCGCGCACGGGGAGCCCCAGCGTGAGCGTCAAGCCCTCCTCGACTGTGCGCGGCGTGCCCGGCTCGGCCGAGAACTCAAGCGGCATCACCTCCGCGCAGCGCTCGCGGAACTCTTCGACCAGCGCGGTCGGCGTGAGGCGGCTCCCCTTGATGTCGGCCCAGAATTTTTTGCGCCGGAGCGGGCCGACGCCTTCGGAGGGCAACTGCTCGGGGATGGAGTCGGCGAGCCGTGTCAGCCCCGCGTCGAGCGTGGTCGGCTTCAAGCCGAGCCGCGCGGTCAGGGCGTTCGCGCTCGGGTGCTCGACGTAGTTGCCTTCGAGGAGCATCTTCAGCTTCGCGTCGTTGAGCGGGAGGTTGACGCCGAGCAACTTCTCGATGCTCGTACTCTCCGCCAGCCGCACGCCGAGCGAGGCGAGGAACGAAGGGACGGGCACGCGCGCCACCGTCCGGCCCGTGATGTTTGAAAGGCGCTCGATGATGTCGCTCGTCGTCGTCACCTCCTCGCCCGCCAGCTCCAACGTCTCGCGCTTGAGCGCAGGGGTTTCGAGCACGCGCAAGATAGCCCGCCCGAGGTCTTCGTGCCAGACGGGCTGGAAGGGCTGGTTGCCGGCGTCGATGACGGGCACGGCCGGGAGCGCGCGCACGAGTTTCAAGAGCGTCGAGATGACCTCGTCGCCCGGGCCGTAGACGTTGCCCGGGCGCAGGATGAGCCAGTCGAAACTGGACGCACGCACCAACTCCTCGGCCCTGAACTTCGAGCGGTGATATTCGGACTTGCCGCGCTCCGCGCCGAGCGATGAGACGTAGACGAAGCGCTTGAGTCCGGCGCGCGCCGCCTCGGCCAGGAGGTTGCGCGTCCCCTGGACGTTGACGCGCTCGAAGGTGAGCGCGGGCGGCGACTCGTCCACGATGCCCGTGACGTGGACGACGGCGCCGCAAGTATCGGCCGCGCCGCGCAGGGACGAAACGTCGGTCACGTCGGCCGCGAACGGCTCGACCTCCGAAGGCCAGCGCTTCGCGTCCTCCGCGGCCCCGCGCGACAGCAGCCGCACCGTATGGCCGGCCCCCACGAGCGCCGGCAGCAGCCCCTCGCCGATGACACCCGTCCCCCCGGTCACGAGAACTCTCATCCGTCAAACCCCCGCAACGATAGATTTGAAGCTAGTTAACGAGCGTTTTTTCACGCGCGAATGGCGATGGGGAAGAGAAAGTATTGCTTTCAACAGACTTTGCGCGGCCGGCGCAGGTGTTCGGGTTCCTGAACTCGCTTCGACGCAAGCGCCGTGGTCGGAAACGTTCCTGTCTTAGACAGGCTGCGCGAGCGTGCGAACCGGGACGGTCAGACGTTGGACTAAGGGTCGGCGACCGCCGGGGACTGCGCCCGCGCCTCTCTCCGCCCGCGCTTAACGACGCCGATTAGCGAAGTCGCCTCCGAAGCTCCCCTCGCAGGCCGACCACATTCCAGCAACGGAGGCAACGATGAGTACAGACAAGGTCGCGAGCCTGTTCGACGTGCGCTCGCACAACCCTTCCTTCTTCGCGGTCAAGGAGAGCGCGGCCTTCGAGGGCGAACTGCTCGACTTCTGCATCCCCGTCAACCTGCACTTCCCACCGGCCGAGCTGATCGAAATGATCCGCGCCGACCTCGGCGAGATACTGCGCTACTACCCAGACTACGCCGAGACGCACCAGCGACACATCGGCGAGATGACCGGCCTCGCGCCCGAAACGATTGTCCCGTGCAACGGCTCGACCGAGATCATCACGCAGCTCTGCCAGCGCGCCGCCGGCCCCGTCGTCAC
>JBEVJD010000606.1:0-6343 GCA_040510435.1 Pyrinomonadaceae bacterium
GGCGAGCGCGTGCTCAAGCCCGAATCCATCTCCGACGAGCTGAAGATCGGGGACGTTGGCATCGTCGGCCGCTACGCGCTCAACTTCCGCTGGAGCGACGGCCACGACACGGGCATCTACAGCTTCCGCTACCTGCGCGAGATATGTGAATCGGAGGAGTCAGGAGTCAGAAGTCAGGAGTCAGAATAAAACCTCTTCATTCTGACTTCTGACTTCTAACTCCCTATGACTTATGAAGAAGATTCTGGTCGTCGAGGATGACGAGGTCGCGCGCGAGTTGGTGCGGATGACGCTGGCGCGCGAGGGCTACCGCGTCTTCACGGCGGAGGACGGCGCGCGCGGGTTCGAGATGGCGCTCGCGGAGCGGCCCGACCTCATCGTCACGGACGTGTCGATGCCGGAGGCCGACGGCGTGCAGCTCGTCAGGCGCGTGCGCTCGGCGCCCGAGGTCGCGGCGACGCCCATCCTCGTCACCACGGGCTTCGGCACCGGCAACGCCAGCCTCACGCTCGCGCAGGGCGCGGACGCCTACGAGCCCAAGCCGCTCGACCCCGAAGCGCTGCGCGAGACCGTGCGCCGGCTGCTGGGCTGAGTCGGCGGCGGGAGTTTCCTTTTACGTTTCCTGACAAGGGGGAGGGCGGCAGTTTTGGTAGAGGTCGTCGGCTGGGTCAGCTCGCTCATACTCGTCCTGACCATCGCCAAGCAGGTCTACAAGCAGTGGCAGGAGGGTTCGAGCGAGGGCGTCTCGAAGTGGCTCTTCGTCGGGCAGATAGCCGCGTCGCTCGGCTTCACCATCTACAGTTGGCTCGTCTCCAACTGGGTCTTCGTCGTCACCAACGCCGTCATGCTCTGCAACGGATTGGCCGGCCTCCTCATCGTGCTCCACCACCGCCGCCGCGAGCGCGCGAAGGGGAAGTGAACGAGACGGCATACGGTCTGCTATGATGTCGGCATGAACGAGAGAGACTTCTTCGACGAGCGCCCCGAAACCAAGCGCGCCAACTACTCCTGCCCGCACTGCCGCGAGCGCGCCGACTACGACGTGCGCTGGCTGCGGCGCACGAAGAAGAACCAGGCGCCGCGCGGCATGAACGAGCAGCAGCGCGCGCAGTTCTCGAAGGCGCGCGACTACATGGTGCGGGTGGACGACCAGATCACCTGCCAGCGCTGCCGCAAGCGCTTCGACATCCCTAATTTCCAGACCGTCGTCTTCATCTGACCCGGTCGGCGTTTAAGAGTAGAGGAGAACCTGATATGGAAGAGCTAATCAAACAGGTCGCGGAGCGCACAGGGATCAGCGAGGCGCAGGCGCAGACGGCCGTCATCACCGTGCTCGGCTTCATCAAGGGCCGTCTGCCCGAGCCCATCGCGGGCCACCTCGACAGCTTCCTCGGCGGCGCGGGCGGCGCGGGCGGCGCGGACGCGGGCGGCCTCGGCGACGCGGCCGGCGGCGTGCTCGGTGGCCTCGGCGGCCTGCTCGGCGGCAACAAAGAGTAGACGGTCGTAAAAAAACTTCCGCGGGGGCGGCTCGGTTAACCGGACCCGCCCCCGCGAAAGATTTTTTCACCCAACCAGTCCCTCCGGCGCCGCCTCGCGCGACAAGACTGAGGGCGCCGGGCGTCAGACCTTGATGTCGCAGAGCTTGCCGAGGGCGACCGTGTGGAGACGCGACAGGACATACTCCACCAGGTTGCAGGAGGCGTACTGCTGGTCGTTATAAAACAACTGGTTCTGGTGTCGGCGAATGGCGGAAGGGAAGTCGGTCGAGTGCCGGTGCCGCTCGTGGGTCAGGATCAGGAGCTTGTATGCCTCGCGCGAACCGACGTGGCGGGCGATCTCTTCGCCCGCGCCGCTCGACGTGTCCAGCACGACGCAGACATCACAGGCCGCGAGGTGCCACAACTCCTGCGTCAGGTAGTCGCGCCTGTCGATGCCGGGCAGGGCGCCGTTCAAATCGATCTCTTCGCTGAAGCGAACGTCCGCGTTGTAGAAGCGGCGGCGAATCTCGTCCCGAATCTTACATCGCTTCTCGTAATGTTCGCCTGAATCTTTACCCGGCCCCCAGACGAGGATGACCAGCTCGTATGCTGCGGACTGTCGCTTGAGTCGTGCGATAGCTTCGTCAAAGCCCATCGGTCAGCGCCTCGTGAGTTGAGTTTACAGGTCGAGGCTCACGCCTGCCGCCCGCTCCATCTTCCCCAACATCTTGGCCCCGAGGGGCGTGCAGAAGAACACTCCGTCCTGCTCCTCTATGACGCCGCACTCGATGAGGCGGACGAGGACGGTGGTGAGGGACTCCTCGTCGAGCACTGTCCCGGCGGCCAGGTCAGGCTTGCGGCGCGGCGAAGACTTGACCAGCGCCAGCAGTCGCAGTCCCGCCCAGTCGCCGTCCGTGAGTGTGGCCAACAGGTAGCGGTTCTCCTGCGCCTCGGCGAGCGCGCTCTCCCACTCGGCGTCGGCGGCGGGCTCGACCTCGGCGACGAACTGTCCCAGCACCTCCGCATATTTGAGATTCTGCCGCCACTCGGGGATGACCAGAAAGAGGTTTCTGGCCATCGCCTCTTCGTCCGCGGACAGATTGCCGAACGCAAAGTCGTCGGCCAGCTCGCCCTCGACCAGCCCCAGTTCGTTGAAATACTCCTCGTCGGTCAGCAGGCGGTCTTCGACCTCGGCCTGCTCAGCCTCGCCGAGACTGCCCAGCAGATATTTCTTAACCAACTCTTCTCTTTCAACCCACTGTTCCATCTTCGTCCCGTCCCTCGTCGGCCAGACGCCGACAGGCGCGCAGTGCCTTTACTCCTCGCGCGTCGCCATACATTCCTCAATACATGTATGTAAAGCTTTGCGAATTCTGTGCACCCGTACTCTCAATTCGTTGGCTCGTATATTCAGTGTTGAGGCCAGCATTTTTCGGGAGTCTATCTTAGCCCGTTTTTGCTCCGCGTAATAACGAAGGATTAAATCGCGATTGGCGGGGCTAAGGGTTTCGAGGCATTTGGACAGACAATCGTGCATCTGCTCGACCTCCGTCGCGTCTTCCTCTACCACGGCCGGCGGCGGCGTCTTTGCTCCACGTAACTGCTCTTGATAGACACGGGTCGCGACGCCGTAGAAGTAGCGCGCGGGCTCACCTTCGTAGTTCTTGCTGACATCCTCCATCTTCCGCGCGACCCGGTTGATTGTCTCGTCGGCCAAATCCTCTGGATTCAGGCACCTGCGGTGCAGGAAAAACTGGATGAGGCCGTTGCGGATGGCCTCGTACCTCTCGCCGGCCTGATTGCGGTCGGAGTCGAGCCAGGTGAGGAGCAGCATGAATTTCTCCTCCGTCAGGCTCAAGTCCGATCCTCTGTTTGTCGAATCGCTCACGGCTGCTACTCAGGGAAAAGATTCCATGCCGGGGTGCGGCGTCATGATACTACAGCGGCTCACTTTTGCGCGGGGTCGTGCGCGGCTAGACGGCGTCGTAGCGTTTGAGTTTGCGGTAGAGGGTGGAGAGGTCGATGCCGAGGATGTTGGCGGCGCGGGCCTTGTCCTGGTTGGTTTGGGCGAGGGTGTCGAGGATGTAGCGGCGTTCGACTTCGTCGAGGGTGGGGCGGAGGCCGTCGGGGTCGAGGACGGCGGGGTGTGAGCCGGCGGCGTCGCGGACGCGGGGCGGGAGGCTGTCGAGGTCGAGCCGTTCGCCGCTGAGGGTGAAGGCGCGCTCGATGGCGTTCTGTAGTTCGCGGACGTTGCCGGGCCAGTTGTAGTTGATGAGCGCCGTCATGGCCGCGGGCTCGATGGGCTTCTCGTCCTGCCCCTGTTCGCGCGCGGTGCGCTTGACGAAGTGGCGCGCGAGCAGCGGGATGTCCTCGCGCCGCTCGCGCAGAGGGGGCAGGTGCACCTCGATGACGTTGAGGCGGTAGAAGAGGTCTTCGCGGAAGCGGCCTTCGGTCACCTCGCGTTCGAGGTCGCGGTTGGTGGCGCAGATGATGCGCGCGTCGAAGCGCGCGGGCGCCGAGGAGCCGAGCGGCGTCACCTCGTGCTCCTGCACGGCGCGCAAAAGCCTCACCTGAAGCGCCTGACTTATCTCGCCTATCTCGTCTAAAAAAACGGTGCCGCCCTCGGCCGAGCGGAAGAGGCCGGCGCGTGCGGCGGTCGCGCCGGTGAAGGCGCCCTTGGTGTGGCCGAAGAGTTCGGATTCGAGCAGCGTCTCAGGGATAGCGCCGCAGTTGATGGCGACGAAGGGGCGGTCGGCGCGCGGGCTGTTGTGGTGGATGGCGCGGGCGACCAGCTCCTTGCCCGTCCCCGACTCGCCGTAGACGAGGATGTTGGTGTTCGTGGCCGCGACCTTCTCGACGAGGCGGAAGACCCTCTGCAAAGCCTCGGAGGTTCCGATGATCTCGGAGAAGCTGTAGCGTCTGTCCAACTCGCGGCGGAGCGCGCGGTTCTCGCGGAACAGCTCGCGCTGGCGCAAGGCGTTCTTGACGGAGTGCAGGAGGTCTTCGTTGACGAAGGGCTTGGTGATGTAGTCGTAGGCGCCTTTGCGCAGCGCGGCGACGGCCGAGTCCACGGAGGAGAAGGCCGTCATGACGACGACCAGCGCCTCGGCGTCGATGTCCTTGACGCGGTCGAGCAGGGTGAGGCCGTCCATGCCCGACATGCGGATGTCGGTGAGCGTGACGGCCACGTCCTCGGCGGCGAACACTTCCAGAGCCTCCTCGGCGCTCGCCACGCCCGCGACGCGGTAGCCCGACTCTTCGAGCAGGCGCGTCACGATAGCGCGCATCAGGTCTTCGTCTTCGGCGACGAGGATGAGGGGCTGTGTGTTCATTGGTAGTAGCCAGTAGTCAGTGGTCAGTAGGAAAGCATTCGTCAGTCGAACCGCGCGGTTGTCGTCATCAACCTCAGCAGCGCGGAGCGCTACTGACTACTGTCTCCTGACTACTCCTTCCAACGCCTTCCACTCGCGCGCGAGCATCGAGTAGGAGACGAGGTCTTTGAAGTGATTGTGCACCCACTCGGCCTGGCGGTGCGTGCCCTCCTGCGTGAAGCCGAGGCGCTCGGGGATGCGGCGGCTGCGCACGTTCTCGACGGCGCAGTAGATTTCGACGCGGTTGAGGCGCAGCTCTTTGAAGGCGTGCTCGACGAGCGCGCGGCACGAGCGCGTCATCAGGCCGTGCCCCTGGAAGTCGGCGCCGAGCCAGTAGCCGATGTCGGTCTTGCGGTTCGACCAGTCGATGTTGTTGTAGCCGATGCTGCCGGCCACGCGGCCGCGGAAGAAGATGAGCGTGGCGAAGCCCTGGTCTTCCGCGTACTGGCGTATCTGGCGGCGGATGAACTCGCGCGCGTCCTCGACCGAGTAGCGCTCGGTCGCCCAGGGCATCCACGGCCGCAGGTGCGCGAGGTCGCCGCGGACGAGCGCCGTCAGCTCCTCCGCCAGGCGCTCGTCCACGGGGCGCAGCTCAAGCTCTTCGTCTATGCGTCGGCCGAACATCGTCTCACTATCCGAAGTCGAGAGTTGAAAGTTCAAACCTTAAAAACTTCCGGCCGTGGAAGTCTGCACAACGGGCGGGCGCGGCGCAAGTTCGGCGGCCGTCCCCGCGTCGGCCGGGAGCGCGACGCGGACGGTCGTGCCCCGCGCCTCCGCGCCCGACTCGACCGCGACGCGCCCGCCGTGCGCCGTGACGATGCCGTAGCAGACGGCGAGCCCGAGCCCCGCCCCCGCGCGCTTCGTCGTGAAGAAGGGGTCGAAGACGTGCGGCAGCACGTCCGCGGGGATGCCGTGCCCGTTGTCCGTGAACTCGACGGAGACTTCGCGCGCCTCCTCGTCGAAGGAGAGCGCGACGCGCAGGTCGCCGCCCTCGGGCATCGCGTCGCGCGCGTTGAGCATGAGGTTGAGGAAGACCTGCTGCAACTGGTCGGGGTCGGCCGAGACTGTGGGGACGCGCCCGCCGAAGTCGGTCGTGACCTTCAGACGTTTGAAGCCCTTGTCGAAGGCCGCGAGGCGCAAAGAAGATTCGACGACGCGCGCGAGGTCGAGCGGCGCGCGTGCGGGCGGGCGCTGGCGTGCGAAGTCGAGCATGTCGCGCAAGACCTGCGAGATGCGCTCGATCTGCGTGGAGATGAGCCGCAGCATCTCGCGCGTCTCGGCCTCTTTGTCGGGGTCGAGCGGGCGCGACTGGAGAATCTGGATGAGCGAGGAGATGGAGGCGAGCGGGTTGTTGACCTCGTGCGCGACGCCCGCGGCGAGCGCGCCCGCGGCCGCGAGCTTCTCGGCGCGGACGAGGTGCTCGTTCAAGGCGCGGAGGCGCTCGATGTCCTCGGCCATCTTGCGGCTCATCTCGTTGAAGGAGGCGGCGAGCAG
>JBEVJD010000607.1:0-6733 GCA_040510435.1 Pyrinomonadaceae bacterium
AGTCGCTCTCGTCCGTGAAGTTGAAGCGCTCGTTGCGGCGGCGGTCGTTGCGGCCTTCCTTGATCCCCTCGTTGTAGCCGGCGTTGAGCGCCGTCTGCCGCATCTGCTGGGAGCCGCCCCAGTTGCCGTACTCGCCCCAGTCGCGGCCGCGCCTCTCCTCGCGCCTCTCCTCGCGACGCTCCTGTCGGTCTTCGCGGCGGTCTTCCCGGCGCTCACGGCGATTCTCGCGGCGCTGGTCATCACGCCACGTCTGCGCGTTGACGCTCGTCGCCGGAACCAAAGTCAGGACACCGAGCGCCAGCAGCGACGCACCCTTCAACAAGCCTTTACGATTGCTTCTCATCTTGATTTGAAACCCCCTAGTGTTTCGTTAGGCTGCGCGCGACACCATGTCCGCGAAGCGTCAACTGTCGCCGTGGGTAATAACAACCACCGTGCCACGCCGCGCACGGCCGCAAACACAGGGAAAAAACGGCGCTCGGCCTCTCGACGGTGTTCGCACGGCGCACGATAAGGTGTCTTAATCTCCCCACAACGTGAATTAGGGGAGTACGTCGCGGGCGATGTTTACAAAACTTTACGCACGCGCCCGTTCACTCGGCCTGACGCGGCTCGACGCGCGCGGCGGCGGCGACCGCGGCGCGCCTCGACAACCATGCGCGCAGCCGTCGCAGCGCAAGCGCCAGCCCCGTGTAGACGAGCAGCGCGCCGCCCAGCGAGGCGAGCGCCGCGATGGTCTGCCCCGTCAGCCCGTAGACCTCGCCCGTGTGCGCGAACCGCAGCCACGAGCGCATGCGACGGCCGAGCGTGTTGTTCGAATATTGCTCCCAGCGCACGACCTCGCCGGTCGCGCGGTCGAGCGTGAGCTGCGAGCGCAGTTGCGGCTGGCCGCCGTTGCCGCGGTCGATGGCGAAGGTGACGGGCGCGTCCGGCTTAACGGGCAACTGCAAGGTGACGGTGCGCCAGCCCTCGACCTGACGCCCGGCCCTGTCGAGCAGCGCGTCGAGCCCTTCGAGCTGCAAGGGCGCGCCCGGCTGTTGCTGACCCGCGCCGCCCGCGGGCGCGGGGCGCTGCGCTTGCGCAGGCGGCTCCTCGCCCGCGAGGCGGTAGACGAGGTTCGAGGCCCACGTGTAGGAGATGACCACGGCCGAGAGCACGACGACGAAGAGCGGCAGCGCCGACCAGAAGCCGACGACGTTGTGCCAGTTGAAGTCGCGCGCGCGCCCGCTCTCGGTGCGCCTGAACCACATGATGGCGCGCAGCGAGTTGCGCGTCCACTTGCGCGGCCACCAGAGGTAGAAGCCGCTCATCACGATGAAGAGAAAGACGAAGTTCGACGCGCCCGTCACGGCGCGTCCGGCCGCGCGGCTCTCGCCGCTCGCGCCGAGCCAGCGGTGCCAGTCGGTCACGCCGCGGAAGAAGGCGCGCACGCGCGGCGAGCCCTCGCCCAACACCTCGCCCGTGTAAGGGTTGACGAAAAGGTTTTGCCCGCCGGGGAACGAGACGGTCGTGGGCTCGGTCTCGCCCGCGTAGACCGTGACCGCGGTCGGCGCCGCGCCCTGCTGCGCTTCGCGCGCGCGCGCGACCAGCGCCTCTATCGGAAGCCTCTGCGTCTCCGACGACGGGCGCGTGATGGCGTAGTCGCGCGTGTCGGCCCATCGAATGATCTGCTTCTCGTAGGCCAGCAACACGCCCGTCACGGACATGATGAGAATGACGACGCCCGCGCACGCGCCCGCCACGAGGTGGCACCAGAAAATGACTCTCCTTAACTGCTGCAAACTCAAACTCCCTATCAACATTCTCGCGGCCGGGCCGCAATCCGCATAGCATCGCACGACTCGGTGCCGCCGGGAAAATGCTCCGGCACATGAGCCGTGAAGTTATGAACTTCGTTGTTGGTGCACGGATGAGGGGCTGGGGTTGCCGCGGTCGGGACAGGTCAGGCCCATCCGCGGTAGGGGGCGGTACTGACTGCTATGGCGTCGTATCCGTATGAATGCCGCTGTAGCGGCGGGGCCAGAGGCGCGTCAACAGGAGTCGCGCGAGGCAGAGCGCGAACCCTGTGAGCGCGACGTAGGGGAGCGAGTGCGCGAGGGCGAGCAGCGCGAAGAAGAGCATGATTGCGACGCCGACGAAGGCCGCCCAGAAGTTCCCGCGCGGGTGCCTGCCCATGACGCGGCAGGCGAGGAGCGCGGTCACGAACCAGCCGGCGAAGTTGACGAGGGGGATGCCGTAATAACTCCCCGTCTCTGCCCACGTCCAGTAGCCGAGCCGGTTGGCGGCGAGCGGGTCGATGACGAGGTCGGTCGCCGTCGTCAGGAGCGCCGCGAAGACAATTGCCGTCCACCCGCGGAGTCGCAAACGCCCCGCGGCTTCCCGTGCGAAGGCGACCAGAACCATCCACGCGGGCCCCATCACGACGGGCACGCCGAGCAGTTGCGGTTGCAGCGCGTCGGTGTAGACGTAACGGCCGAAGGGGACGCCGAAGCGCACGCCCAGCGCCTCCGCCGCGAGCCCGAGCAGCGCGACGCACGCGAGCGACAGAGCGCCGCGCCGTGTCTCCTCACCGAGCAGCACCACCAGCCCGGCCGTCAGCAGGAAGAGCGAGGCGAGCGCCCCCGCGTCTTCGCGCTCGACCCCGAGCCACTGGCTCGCCACACCGCCGACCCAAAGGACTGAGAAGACCGCGAGCGAAGTCCACAGCGCCGCGCGCCGCAGGCCGAGCAGCGCGCGGGGCGTGTCGGACGTGTGCGTCGTCGCGCTCAAGGCTCGTGCCTCCCGATAAGGTCGCTCGTGATCTGCGCGGAGAGCAGGACGGTGGGCGTGCCGCCGCCGGGGTGGCTGCTGCCGCCGACGTGGTAGAGCCCGCCGACGCGCGGGTGCCTGTTCGGCGGGCGCAGGAACGCGCGCCGCCAGCCGTGCGAGTGTGTGCCGTAGATGGCGCCGCCCGGGCTCAGGTACTCGCGCGCGAAGCGCCCCGGCGTCCACACGTCGGAGACGACGATGTCGCTCGTGATGACGGGAAAGCCGCCCTTCGACAGGCGCTCGAAGACGCGCGCGCGCGCCTCCTCTATTTGACTTTCGTCCCAAGGCGCATCTACGGCCGGCGCGTTCGCCATGACGAAGAGCGTCTCGCAGCCGTCGGGCGCCGCCCCGGCGTCTGTGCGGCTCGGGGCGCAGACGTAGACGGTCGGGTCGCCGGGGAAGCGACGCTTGTCGAAGAGCTGCGAGAACTCCGCGCGATAGTCTTCGGAGAAGTAGACGGTGTGGTGCTTCAGGCCGTCGAGCTTCTTCTTCAGCCCGAGCAGCAGCACGAAGCCCGAGAGCGAACGCTCCGACTGAGCCTGCGCCCCGTTATTCTCGCCGAGCAGCGCGCCCGTCAGCGCCGCGTCGCCGTTCATCACGACCACGTCCGCGTCGAGCCCCGTCCCGTCTTCGAGCCGCACGCCGCGCACACGCCCCCCACTGTGTTCGATTGAGCGGACGCGCGCGCCGGTGTGAAGACTGACGCCCAGTCCCCGCGCCAGCTCAATCAGACTTTCGACGATGCGGTAGAGCCCGCCCTCGACGTGCCAGCCACCGAAGGCGTACTCGATGTAGGGGATGACGGCGAGCGTGGCGGGCGCGAGGTAGGGCGAGGAGCCGACGTAGGTCGGGTAGCGCCCGAAGAGCTGCCGCAGGTGTGGACTGCGGAAGTGCGCGGCGACGGTCGAGTGGTAGTTGCCCCACGCGCCGCGCAGAGGCACGCGCCCGAGCGCCCTGAGCGAACGCAGGTCGGGCGGAGAGAGCGGCGCCCGCCGCAGGAACGTCTCGCGCGAGAGCGCGAACAAACGCGCGCCGAGCCGCATGAAGCGCATGAAGCCCTCGCAGTCGCGCGGCTCAAGCTGCCGCACGGTCTTGAGCCATTCGGGGAGCGAGGTGGTGTAGGTGAAGCGCGTGCCGTCGGCGTAGACGTAGTCGGCGAGCGGGCGGACGGGCGCGAGTTTGACGTGCTCGTAGAGGGAACTGCCGGCGGCCTCGAACAGCTCCTCGAAGACCCACGGCATCGTGATGAGCGAGGGGCCCGTGTCGAAGCGGAAGCCCTCACGCTCGAACGTGTTCATCTTCCCGCCGAGGCGCGGGCCCTGCTCGCAGACCCGGACGCGCCAGCCCCGCGCGGCCAGACGCACGGCGGTCGCCAGCCCCCCGAGCCCGCCGCCGATGACGACCGCGCTCCGCCTCTTCGCGCTCAACGCTTCCAACTATACGTGTTCCTCTCGAAGAACTCCGGCGCGCCCTCGGGCCTGACCTCCTTCTTGATCGTGAAGGTCGAGGCGTCGAGCGTGTAGGTGAAACGGAACTGTGCATCCTTGTCGTTATCCGTGCCCCGCTTCACCGTCACGAGCCTGAACCCGCCGCCGTCCAGTCCCGAACGCTCGACGACCGTCTCGCCGTCGAAGACGGTTCCGCCGTCGCCGAGCTTCAAAGACCGTTTGCCGTTCGCCTTCGGCTCCTCGGGGTACTCGTACTCGAAGACCCAGGACTCTTCGTCGCCGGCCGCCTGCGTGACGGTCAGGTTCGACGGGATGGAGACACGTTTGTTCGAGCGGTAGTCCACATAAGTCAGAGTCCCAGTCCAGCGCGCGCCCGTCAGCCGCCGCAAGTCCTCGGCCGACACGCTCGGCGCCTGCTGCGGGACGAGGCCGGCGAAGAGAATCGGGACGAGCAGTGTGAACAAGAAGAGTTTCATTCCTTCGCTCCTTCGGTTTGAAGACGTGCCTGAGCCGCGGCGCCCGCGTGGTAGTGGCGCCCCTTCCACTCGACGCCGCGCCCCGACCTGCAACGCAGCCACGACGCTATCCCGAGCGCGACGAGCAGCGTCTCGGCCAGAGGGTGGAGCGCGGCCGACCACCACGGATGCCCGAACCTCAACGCGAGCGCCGCGCGCGCCGCGAGCACGCAGCCGGCCGCCGCCGCGAACGGCCAAGCCCAGTCCCAACGCAGCGCGAGCGGCGCGAGCGCGAACGGCAGCAGGAAGACGAGGAGGTGGAGCGCGACGAACGCAACGAAGGCGCGCGCGCTGCGGAAGGCCGGAAAGAAGTTCTTGCGGAAGCCGGCCCAGATTTCCCGCCGCGAGCGGTACATGCGCACCGCGACGACCCGGCGCCCGTCGAGGCACAGCCCGCGCTGCCCGCGCTCGCGCCACGCCTGCGCGAGCCTCACGTCCTCGAAGATTTCGCCGCGCACGACCGCGTGGCCGCCGACCTCCTCGTACGCGTCGCGCCGCGCGAGGATGCACGAGCCGTGCGCGAGCCCGAGCGAAGCGTCGTCGCGCCGCAGCGCGAGCGGCGCCGGGTAGAGCGTGAAGACGACGAAGTTCAACATCGGCATCAGCGCGCCCTCCCAGAAGCCACGCGTCACGAGGCGCGGCCAGCACGAGAGCAGCGTCACGCCGCGCGCCAGAGCCTCGCCGGCGATGAGCGCCGCCGCGTTCCCCTTCAGCCGCGCGTCCGCGTCGAGGAAGAGCAGCCAGCGCCCCTTCGCCTCCGCGGCCAGCCGCGCGCAGGCGAAGGTCTTCCCGCACCAGCCCTCGGGCAGCGGCGAAGGCCGGACGAGCCGCACGCGCCCGTCGCCGCGCGCGTACGCGCCCACGATCTGCGGCGTGCGGTCGCGCGAGTGGTCGTCGTAGACGAGCACTTCGAGCACGCAGGCCCCCTGCGCGAGTGCCGCGTCGAGACAGCGGGCGATGTTCGACTCCTCGTCGCGCGCGGGGATGAGTATCGACACCGAGGCCGAATCCGGCCTTGACACAACCCCCGCGTCGCCGACGCGCGGCCACGCGAGCGCGTTCCACACCGCCACGCAGAGGAGCGCGAGCGCGGCGGCGAGGACGAGTAAAGAAAGCAGCGTCACGCCACGGCCTCTTCCTGAACCGGGAGCGCGTGCCCGCCGGTGCAGGCGGCGCCCGTCGCGGCGAGCACGTAGTGTGCGGCGTCGGAGAGGAGCGTCACCTCCTCGCGCGGGCCGAACTGCTCGTGCAGGCGCGCCACGCCGCGCGCGACGAGCCGCCGCGCGAAGCGGCGCGCGCCCTCCGCGCCGAAGCCCGTGACGGCGCTCGCGCGCCGGTGTCGCGCGTCCTGCCGCGCGGGCTTGCCCGTCAACTCGCCCGCACAGGTCTCGTCCCACACGTCGTCGCAGACCTGGTAGGCGCGGCCGAAGCATTCGCCGAAGTCCGCGAGCGCCGAAGTCTCCCCCGCGCCCGCGCCGCAGGCGAGCGCGCCCGCCGTCATCATCAGGCGCATGAGCGCGACCGTCTTGAGGTCGCGGCACGCGAGCGCCTCGTCGTCGGCCGCGGCCGCGCGCGTCTCAAGGTCGACGACCTGCCCGCCGACCATCCCGTCCGAACCGACGCAGCGCGCGGCCTCGCGGACGAGCGCGCGGCCGCCGTGCTCGCGGCCGCCGTCGCCGCACGCGGCCTCCGCGAGGAGCGCGTACGACTGGTTGAGCAGCGCGACCGCCGCGAGCACGGCGACGCCCTCGCCGAAGACGAGGTGGAGCGCGCCGCGGCCCCGCCGCACGTCGGCGTCGTCCATCGAGGGCAGGTCGTCGAGGATGAGAGAACTGCTGTGCAGAAACTCGACGGCGCACGCGACCCGCAACGCCTGCTCGCGCGAGGCGCCGGCCAGGCGCGAGGCGAGCAGCGCGAGCGCCGGCCGCAGGCGCTTGCCGCCGGGGAAGACCGCGTACTCCA
>JBEVJD010000608.1:0-3311 GCA_040510435.1 Pyrinomonadaceae bacterium
TCGTGATATATTTTGAAACCGGCGCCCGCCCCGGCGTCGTACAGCGTTGGCGGATAGCTCGCGGAAAGACAGGGAAGTGGGAAGCCTTTCCGCACCCTCCCCGGTTAGCAAGGCTCGCGGAAAACAGTCTCTCGATGGACAGACGACGCATCCTCATCGTTGAAGGCAACGCCGAGTTGCGCACCGTCCTGGCCGAGGCGCTCGCCGGGCTCGGCCACGAGGTGGTGACGGCCTCCGACCGCGCCGAGGCCGTCGAACGCGACGACCTCGAAGACTTCGACCTTATCATCTCCGACCTCGCAGAGTACTCCGACTCCGGCGTCCAGATCGTCTCCGAACTCAAGCGCAAGCGGCTCTTCGTCCCCGTCGTCGTCTCCTCGGAGGAGACGCAGCACGCCGGCATCGTCAAGGCGTTCAAGCTCGGCGCGGCCAACTTCCTGCGCAAGCCCTACGACAAGGACGAGCTGTCGCAGATCGTCGAGAAGACGCTCGGCTACAAGCTGCGCTTCATCGAAGACCTGAAGGTGCTCCCCTACGTCCGCGAGCACATCGAGTTCGAGCTGCCGAGCGACATCACGCTCATGAACGGCGTGCTCCACTACCTCATCGAGCGCGTCGCCGCGCTCGGGGTCATCAAGCCCGACCGCTCGAACCTCCTCATCGCGCTGGACGAGGCGTTCGTCAACGCCGTCAAGCACGGCAACAAGCACGACCTCGGCAAGCTCGTCCGCATCACCGCCGACCTCTCGACCCGGGAGGCGCGCTTCACTATCGAGGACGAGGGCGAGGGCTTCAGCGTCGCCGACATCCCTGACCCGCGCGACCCCGAGAATCTCTTCAAGTCTTCGGGGCGCGGCGTGCTCCTCATCTACAACATCATGGATCAGGTCGAGTACAACGAGCGCGGCAACCGCCTGACGATGGTCAAGCGCCCCGACGCCTCGCTCGAACACGACCTCATCGAGTCGCTGACGCCGGACGAGAAGCCCGCCGAGAAGGGCTGAAGCCCCCTGACGACCCGAACAAGTCAAACGCGCCGACCACCCGACCCGACACACACGCCTTGACACCCAAGCTACGCACGACGCTCCTGCTCATCCTCGTTTTCGCGGCCGCCTTCGTCTGCCTCCACATCACACACGCCTCGCTGCTCGGGCTCCCTTACTACTGGGACGAGGCCGGCTACTTCATCCCGGCCGCGCGCGACATCTACCGGGACGGCTCCTTCATCCCGCACTCGACGCTCTCGAACGCGCACCCGCCGCTGGTGATGTCCTGGATCGCGCTCGCGTGGAAGCTCTTCGGCTTCGGCATCGAGACGGCGCGCACGGCGATGCTCGCCGTGGCCGCGTTGGCGCTCGTGGGCGTCTTCGCGCTCGCGGCGCGCGTGGCGAACTGGCGCGTGGGCGCAGCGACCGTGCTCTGCACGGCCGCCTACCCGGTCTTCTTCGCACAGAGCACGCTCGCGCACCTCGACATGATGGTGGCGGCGCTCACCCTCTGGGCGCTCGTCCTCTACCTCCCGCCGCGCGACGCAACGTCGTTGCAGGATGACGCAACGCCTCTGCAAGACGACGCAGAACCTTTATGGCGCGGCACAGAAGACTTGCAGGACGGCGCAGAGAACCTGCGCCGTGACGCAGGAGCGTTGCGAACCAACGCAGGAGCGTTGCGACGCGACGCAGAAGGCTTGCGAGACGATACAGAAGGCTTGCGAGACGATACAGAAGGCTTGCGAAGCGATACAGAAGACTTGCGAAGCGATGCAGAAGGCTTGCGACGCGGCGCAGAAGAGTTGCGAAGCGGCGCAGAAGACTTGCGAAGCGATACAGGAGGGTTGCAACGTCATGCAGAAGACTTGCGACCTGATGCAGGAGAGTTGCGCGGGGGCGCCGGAAGCCTGGGAGTGATGGAAAACGCGGTGTTTCGCCGTGCTTTTTGCGTTTTTCTGCTCGCGCTGGCGGCGTTGGCGAAGGAGACGGCGGTGCTGGTGCCCGTCGTGCTGTGCGGTTGGGAGTTGGTGTGTTGGCTGTCGAGGAAGAAGGAGAGACTGGCGTCGCTCGTCTGCATCGAGAGGCGGCCGGCGTGGTGGTCTCTGACGTTGCTGCTGGCGTGCGTCCCGCTCGCGCTGTGGTTCGCGTACCATCGCGCGCGGACGGGCTACACTCTGGGGAACCCCGAATACTTCCGCTACAACGTCGAGTCCACGCTCAACCTCGCGCGCATCCTCGACACCGTCTGGCGACGCTTCGGCCACGTCACCTTCCACATGAACCTCTGGGCGCTCACGCTCGCGGGGCTGGCCGCGATGTTCCTCAGGCCGCGGCGCGACCGGCGCGAGGCCGAGCGGCCACGCATCGCCGTGCCGGTGCAGGTGCTCTTCCTCGTGCTCATCCTCGCGCACGTCGTCGCGCTCTCGGTCGTGGGCGGCGCGGTGCTGGCGCGGTACATGCTGCCCGTGCTGCCGCTCGTCATCATGGTGTGGGTCTCGACGCTCTGGCGGCGCGTGCCGGCGTGGCCGCTCGCCGTCGCGCTGGTCTGCGCGGCGTTCGCGTACCGCACCGAGGTCAACCCATCCTACAGCTACCCCTGGGAAGAGAATCTCGCCTACCGCGACTTCGTCCTCCTGCACCGCGACGCCGCGCGTTACCTCGAAGCCAACCACGCCGAAGCGCGCGTGCTCACCTCGTGGCCGGCGACGGACGAGCTGCGCAACACCTACTATGGCTACACCTCCCGCGCGCTGAACGTCGTCCCCGTCGAGAACTTCCTGCCCGCCGCGCTTGAGCGCGCCGCCGCGCGCAAGTCCGAATACGACGTGGTCTTCCTCTACTCCTCGCACGGCGGCCTCGAACTCGATGAAGCCGCCCGCCTCCTCAACGGCCGCGTCGTCTTCCGCGAAGAACGTAAAGGCCAATGGGTGGCGGTGTTGGAAATCAGTAGGCAGTAGGCAGTAGGCAGTAGACAGTTTAATGTCAACGCTCCGTAGGAGCGGGATGTTTATAGCTCGGAGTCGATTATTGATGTGTCCAGCTCCGGAGGAGCGGCATGTGCATGTCGCCCCTGACGGGGCTCGGGGTTCATTAGAACAACGGGGCTATAAACATCCCGCCCCTCCGGGGCAGTAACGCGCCGGGAACGTTGAGAAGTTAAATCAATGTTCACAATGCATGGCTCTGAACTGCCTACTGCCTACTGCCTACTGATTTCGTCATGCCCTTCGAACTCTTTCTCGCATTGAGATATTTGCGCGCGCGGCGGGGGCGCCGCGTGGCGCGTTGGACTGCGTGCGCGGCCGTGGTCGGGATCGC
>JBEVJD010000609.1:0-9259 GCA_040510435.1 Pyrinomonadaceae bacterium
AGGCCCTTGTCAAAGAACGCAACGAGTTAGGAATCAAGGTCGAGTGGCAGTTCTCGATCACGCAAGCGCGAGAGAAGCTGAGCCGCCACTACGAGAACGCGAAGTCTAAGAACTAAAATTACAGAGCACTAGATTCCGAAGACAAGTTTTTAGACTTAAGGAACTGGATGAGTGAAGTTGCCCGAGCCAAGCTGCCGCCTTTGGAAGTTGAGCAAAAACTTGAGTATTTAATGAGACAATATCGGCGGCATATGAAGTTGCATAGGATGAAGGTTAATGTCGGGGTGTTAGAGACAACGGTTGTGACCAGCGCAGAACTTTTTGAGAACTTTGTAAAGTTCAAGTGGGGCAAACTAGCACAAGGTCTATTCTCTTTTAGGCAGCGGAAGGTTGCGCTCATGGAAGGTGAGCTTAATTCTCCTGGCAGTGAGATAGCATACGTCATTAAATCGCGCGAGACATTCCGGGAGAGCGTCGAATCAGAGGGGCAAGGTGTTTGTCATACTTGCAGCTCAGAGAAATAGGCGTTGACTTCTAATTTAGTCAGGCGGGAAATGTGAACCATGACGGGCCGTAATTTGCCCTCAGTGTTACTTCTTCGAGCCTGCCGCGGTGCCTTTCACCTCACCGCTTGGACCCGCGCTTCGCGCCCGCACGTCGCCGCCGCCCGGCGCGCCCCGGGATCGGTGAGGGCAGTTCCTCCGGCAGGTCGAATTCGTCGTCGATCAGCGCCTCCAGATACCCGGCGGCCCCCTCCTCGCCTCCGGCGGCGGCTCTGGCGTATTCCAGCAGCACCCTCAGCGGCGGCTCCCGCAGGTCAAGCTCGTAGCTGCTGATGTCCTGCTGCACCAGCTCGCCGTCGAGCCCCATGCGCCGGATCATCCCGTTCTGCGACAGCCCCAGCGCCCTGCGGATGTGGAGCAGCTTCTCGGCCAGGCGGGCCGGGCGCTCCCGGACGGCTTTGCCCATCAGGTTTCACCCCCTGACGGGACGCCGAGGCACGCGCCGGGCTTGCAACTAACAATGAATATTGTTAGCCTGCCTCCTCTAACAATAATTATTGTTAGAGGGCGTTCTGCGAGTCGGGCCGCCGGAGGTACGCATTCCGTCACCTTCCGGCCGGCCCACATATCCCGCTACTCGGAGCCGCCTCACGCATGATCGCAAAGAGCCACAGCAGGCCAGAAGATAACAAAAGCACCGCCCGCCGTCACCAGCTTTCGCGGCCGGCGGGCAAGGGGCGGTCCGTTTTAGTCGCCCGGCACGCGCCCGGCGGGAGGATGTACGTCAAGGATGAGCCGCGGAGAGACTACGGGGCGCTGCCCGCTTCCTGACCTTGGAACGTCGCTTCAAGTTGTAGGTAGATGGGCGCCGGGGCGGAGTAGACGAGCGCATCGACTGTTCCGCCCGCGGGCGGAAGATAGTCCCCGGCTGTGACACTACGATGGCGGCGGCTTCGCGTACATGATGACACTGCACCTGTGCCCGCTCTGCGAGGTGGTGCTCTACCAGACTGGCGGCGGCGGCCGGCGCGGCTGTTGGCCGGCGCGGCTGTCGGCCGGCGCTCGCCGCCTACGGCCTCCTCTTCGCCACATCCGCAGCGCTCATCATCTCACTCCGGTTTGCTAACAGACTCGGCCGCTAAATGGGTATAGACATGCACCCCATAGACGACTTGCTCCCCACCCCCTGGGGCGTGCTGACGACTCTTCTGACCGCGCTCTGCGTGGCCGCCGTCTTCGGCCTCGCCGCGTGCGGCTCGAAGGAACTGAATCGCTCTGGCGCCGCCGACGTGCTCGAAGCGAGCGATGCTTTCAAGAACCCTGCCTCGACCACGCTCCACCCCCAGTACCGCCAGTCGCTTGCGCTCGGCGGTGCCGGCAGCCAGACGACCCCGAAGGAGGAGTTCGCGCTGAAGCGCTTCTTCGAGAGCCACCCCGACCTCGCCGTGCTCGACCACCTCGGGCTGGCCGAGTTCAAGGTGGCTAATATCCAGTACCCGAACTCTGCCGCCTCGCCGGTGACGGTCACGGCGACGCTGACTGACCAGGGGAAATCCACCTCCGACGACTGGCAGCAATCCGGCGATGCCTGGACGATCCCTGTCGCGCGGCGGGAGCTGGTCGAAGTGACGGGACTGACGGGCGGCGAGGGGGAGTCGAAGACGGCGCGCGTCGAGTACACTTGGCGCTGGAAGCCGTTGGGGCTCGGTACTAATTTCGACATGACGAGCCCGGATTACCAGCGCCTGCCCGAATCCGTCCGCCGTAGCCCCGGAGGGGCGAGCTTCGCCGACGCGCTCAGAGGTGTAGGGCAGGTCACATTCTTCGAGGGCGGCAAGCTACAGAAGGGTTCGGCCGTGCTCCAGAAGTACGACAACGGGTGGCGCGTGGCCGGCGACGCGAAGGCGAAGTAAGCGTGAGCCACCGGGCTGAAAAATTTCTTGCATTAAGGCGGGAAGGGCGATAATCTCTCGCTTCTCGTAAGTGCCTCCTCATCCGGGCACGGCCCGGCCCCGGCGCTCACAGCGAAGCACACATATATCGCGCCGCCCGCTATATCCTAGCGGCGGCGGCCACTTACCGTCGCTCCGGGCGCTCTCGCCTAGACGAGCGACAGCACGCTTCCCAAGAGCGAAAGCACGGCCTCGACTATAACTTCGCTCGGGGCCGGCGCTTCCTCGTAGCCAGTGCTGATCTGCCCGTCGGCCGCGGCCGTACCCCCGCTTTCTGTCGAGGAGGTTGGGGCGGCCTGGGGCGGCGGTGGGGCGTCCTTACCAGTCGAGATTTGTCCCGCCCAGGCGGGCCCGCAGAGTGCGAGCGTCAACACGACGGCCGCGCCGAACTGGCGAAGGTTCTTCATGGTTAGTGTTCTCCCGGAGATGAGAGTCGAAATTATCCTGACAGGCTGAGGTTGCGGGCGGCGTGACGGGCGTGCCGCCCCGATCATGGCTGATGACAAAAAGCAAGGCGCATCTTAACACCCATTCTTGTTAAGGTGCGCCTTTTCGCGTCCCCGATGCAAAGGTCATCACACGGGGCGGAAAGGTTAGCCTCACATGAATTTGGAGTCAGAACTTCAGCGGCTCAGGGCCGACGAGACCTCCATGACCGCCGACGAGCGGGCGCTCAGCCGCTGCGGGCTGGCGAAGAGGCTGGAGGAGGCGGGCGAGTACAGCCCGGCCCGCGACGCGCTGGGCGCGCTATGGCGTGACGCGGGCGAGCGCCCGGCGCTCGAAGGCTTGGCCGAGCGGGCGGCGGCGGAAGTCCTCCTGCGCTGCGGCGTCTTAACCGGCTGGATCGGCGGCTCCCCGAAAACGACGGGCGCGCAGGAGCGGGCGAAGAACCTGATCGGCGAGGCCCTGCGGGCTTTTCAATCTCTGGGCGACGGGCCGAAGGCGGCCGAGACGCTCACGGAACTCGCCTACTGCTACTGGCGCGAAGGAGAGTTCGACGAGGCGCGCCTTCTGCTCAAGGATGCGCTCAAGCGGCTGGGCGAGCGCGACGAGCGCCTGAAGGCCGTCTGCCTCATCCGGTGGGCCATCGTCGAGAAGGAGGCGACCCGCTACAACGACGCCCTGCGGCTGTTGACAGAAGCCGCACCCTTTGTCGGGCGCGTCGAAGGCGACGACTCCCTCAAGGGAAAGTTCCACAACGAGTTGGCGACCGTTTACGAGAACCTGGGCCGGGCGGAGAAACGGGACGACTACCGGGAGCGCGCCTTTATCGAGTACGCCGCCTCGGGCTACCACTTCGAGCAGGCGGGGCACACGCGCTACCACGCCTGCGTGGAGAACAACATCGGCTACCTGTTCTTCACCCTCGGCAGGCACTCCGAGGCGCACGAGCACCTCGACCGGGCGCGCGGCCTGCTGATGCTGGCGGGCGACAGCATACACATCGCGCAGGTGGACGAGACACGCGCGCGGGTGCTGCTGGCCGAGGGGCGCAACGCCGAGGCCGAGAGAGTGGCGGCCGACGCCGTACGCGCGCTGGAGGGCGTCGGCCGGCGGCACATCCTGTCCGAAGCCCTGACAACCTATGGCGTGGCGTTGGCTCGCACGGGCCACAGTGTGGAAGCTCGACTCGCGCTGGAGAAAGCGATAGAGGCGGCGGGCGAAGGCGGCGACGCTGAAGGCGCGGGGCAAGCCGCGCTTACTGTCATCGAGGAGTTAGGCGACACGCTCCCGCCCGCCGACCTGAGCGCCGCCTACGCCCGAGCAGCGGACCTCCTGGCGCACACGCAGCACCCGACACTCCTCGCCCGACTGAGCTCCTGCGCGCGCCGGGTCTTCGGCGTTCTCTCGGAAGCAGCGGCCGGAACCGGGGCGCAGGGGGAAGGTTTTGGTGCCCCGTCAAACTGGAAAGGTTTCTCCTTCTGGAAGGAGGTGCGGCGCTACGAGAGACACCTCATTGAGCGCGCCCTGAGCGACTCCGGCGGCTTGGTCACTAAGGCGGCGAAGCTGCTCGGCTTCAAGCACCACCAGAGCCTCGCGGCCCTGCTCAAAGGCCGCCACAAGGATTTACAGCGCGCCCGCTCTCCGGTCGTACCCCGCAGGCGCAGCATCATCCGCGTGCGCGAGCCGCGTAAGACGGGCAAGTTCAGCGCGGCCAGGGACGAACTCCCCGCGACGATCTTGCACGTCGAGGACTACGAGTTCGTCGCGAAGGTCGTCCAGGAAGGGCTGGAGATGGAGGGGTGGAAGGTAGAGACCTGCTCGAACGGTGCTCACGCGCTCTTCAGGCTACAAGGCGACGGGCCTTACGACCTCCTAATCTTCGACGACGACCTGCCGGTCGTGCGCGGAATCGAACTGATACGCCGTGCGCGCTCGCTCCCCCACCGCGCCTGCACGCCTATCATCATGCTCTCGTCGAGCGACGTGGAGGCCGAGGCGATGGAGGTCGGCGCTGACCTGTTCTTAAGTAAGCCGGCCGGACTGCCTTCGATAGTGGAGGCCGTGGCGCGCCTGCTCAAGAAGAAAGGATGATCCTCTTCGGGGTGATAAGGGCTCTCACCCCGAAATGGCACGGCCTCCTGCGAGAGGAGTGTCCATGCCGCGGGGCCGCCGCGCACAGTGGGCGAAGTGCGCGGCGGCCCTCGTTTATTATATAGTCGATGTACGATGGATTCGGGCGTCCCCCGAAGCCGTCATCTTCCCGACGGGCACGCACCCGCCGGGTACGCGCTCCCGCTCACACCCCTACGGAGATAATTTACGACTATGCTCACCGCCCTACGCCTCTGCCTGCTGACATTCATGTTACTCACCGCCAGCCTCTCCTCCGCCAGGGCGCAAGGCAGTACGGCTCCGCGCGCCGACGTACCGCGCTTCGACCGCGGGGAGGCTTCCGTCACCCTCCCCGCGAAGTTCACCCACTCGCACATCCTAATCAACACCTTGATTAACGGTCAGGGACCTTACTATCTCGCGCTAGACACCGGAGCCAGTATCTCCACGGCCCCACCTGCGTTCCTTAGCAAGGTCCTGAAACTCGATGCGAAGACGGAGACTAACCCCCGCAAGTGGCAGTACGCCGACGTTGATCTGCGGTTTCCGGGACTCTCCCTGACGAGACTCAGGTTTTTCACCGCCGTCGATTACATGGCCGAGGACGGGACGCTAATCTGCGGCATCCTCGGGTACGACTTCTTAGGCCGCTTCGTGCTGGAGATCGACTACTTCCACAAGACCGTCACGCTTCACGACCCTGAGAAGTACCGCTACTCGGACAAAAACGACCTCGCCCCCCAGACCTTACCCTTCACGCTTGAGGGACTCACGCCGCACCTGGACATAACGCTCAGGTTCAAGGGGGGCCGGGAGGCTACGGTTAAGGCGATGGTTGACACTGGGGCCGGGCCGGCGCTGGTGTTTACCGAAGAGGCTAAGAGGCGGTTAAACATCGGTCCGGGCTTAGACGGGCCCGACATAAAAGAGGCCCAACTGGGCGGCAGTATCATCCACGTTGACAGTTGGGACACTCACCGGCCCAACTCGCTATCACGCCCCCCGTTCAGCTTCGACGTGCTGCTCGGCAACGCGGCGTTCGAGAACATGAAGGTGGTCTTCGACTACGCCAACAGGCGCATGATCACCGCCTACCCGTTCAAGAACTAGGGCGTAAAGGTGTACTGCGATTAAGAGGTGGCGGCCGGCCGGGGAGGCCGGGGCAGCGGGTCAATTGCCCGAAGGCCAGACCGTTCTCTTCAGCTCCCGCTCGTGCGGAGTCGCCGTCAGCCAGCTCTCTTTATCCAGGGCGTAGTTGGCCCTGCCCTCCACCGGCCGTATGAAGACGTTCCAGCCAATGGTGTCCTCGCTGGCGCTCACCCTCAACTCATGCTCATCGGCGACGCCGTGGATGTAGGCGCGCCCCCCGACGCCTTCAGCGACGTTACAGTTGACGAAATACAGGTCGGCGAACCCCGAGCCGGGCCGCTTCGAGGAGAGGAACGTCAAGAGTCGCTTCCCGACTGCGGAGACGCCGAGCAGCGGCGCGCCCGAGTCGCCGTGGCCGAAGATGCAAACGCCGCGGATGGAGCCTTTGAAGCCGCGGGCCTCCAGGTACTCGGCCAGCATGCGGGCGGCCTCTTCGCTGTTCGGGGCGTTGACTCTGAGGTTGAAGCTCTTCTCTAGTGTGGCGTGCCGGAAGTCGTCGCCGCCAGGGCGCATGCCGTAGACGTGTCTTTCGCCGCCGTCGCCGAGGGCCACCCAGATTTCGTCGTCGGGGCCGAACGGCACACCCTGGTAAACGCCGTACTTCTCCCCGTTGGCGGGTGCGACGCTGAGGTAGGTGTAAGAAAACTTTCTGTACTGCTGGCGGACCGGCATCGGGAGGTGTGGCTCCGCAAGGGTGGCGGTCGCGGCGAAGATTATCAAGCCCAACAAGGCTAAGGCTGCGTTCCTTAATTTTCTTTTCATAGCAGGATTGGGTCGCGGACGGGTGATGGCCCCACGGTCGGTGAGGGCGGGTCGTGAAGCGTCGTCTGTATCAACGCGGCGCGCCGGGGTTACTACTTCCGGGATGGCTCGACGCGGCGGCAGGCGCTGCCTTCGAGCGTAATGTCGTAATGTTCAAAATCGCTTTCGCTCGTGACGGCGGCTACGCCCTTGGCATCGGCCGTCGGCCCCTCGGTCGTGAGCCCCGAGACGCGGCTGCTCAGAATCAGCCGGCTCTTCGGGTTCGCCGGGACCTTACACTGGACAGTGTATTGAAACGGCAGGGTGGCGGCGTACAGCTTAGCGCAGGTCAACAGCCCGAAGACGACCATCACCGCGACTACGCAGTTAACGAGGGGCTGCGCATCGCTATCGCCCAGCTCGCACAAAAATTTCATCAGTCTTTCCATAGCTATCGAGCGGCCGTGGGGGCCCCCTCCTTTCTAACAGATTAGCGCTATTTTTAGCTGTGTTCAAGAAGTTTTTGCAGGCGCAACAGAGGCTGAAGGCCGGGATCAAGTACGAATACGGGGAGACTGAGTGTGGAGCATGAGTGAGCATCAAGACCGCGAACGCTGAGGCGCTCGCTGCCGTCCACGACTTCCTATACCTCCAGAGCAAGGATCACGAGACGGACAATACAACCGAAGTCAGGCCGCGGGGCTGAGATTTATCGGCTCGCTCTTCAAGCGGCTTCGGGTCGCCGGGCGCTGATGTTGAGGCGGCAGTAGTCGAGAGAGTAAGGCAGGTCGTCATGGGCAGCCTGCTCCGTCAGCTCTTCCACGAAACGCCTGCGCAATGAACCTTCCGGCAGCCGCGCCAAGTGAGAATGCATGTTCACGGTCGTGAGGAATTCCCGGAACTCGTCCGCGCCCGATAGCACCGTCGGGGCCGCTTCAAGACTCGTCTCCACGTACGTAAAGCCCGCCGCGCTCAGGTGCCCCGCGGCCGTCACGTCGTCTGCGAACACCTTCGAGTCCTTCCAGCCGGAGAAGTGCGCCGCGTAAGGCTCGGTCGCCATCAGCACCGAGGCGCGGCGCATCAGCCGGGCGATATTCGGGCCGCCGCCGCACTGTGCGACGAGCCAGCCGCCCGACTTTAGGCTCGCGTACAGGCTGCGGAAGAGGCGCGGGTGGTCGGGCACCCAGTGGAAAGCGGCGGTGCTGAAGACCCCGTCGAAACTTTCATCGAAGGGGAGGGCGGCGAGGTCGGCGCGGACGAATGCCACCTTCCCGCCGAACCGCGGCGACAGGTGCGCGCGCGCCTCTTCGAGCATGTTCTGCGAGAGGTCTACTGCCACGACACGCCCGCGCGCCAGGCGCTCCAGCAGACCCGCGGTGAGCCGCCCCGTCCCGCAGCCGGCGTCCATCACCGTCTCGCCGCCCTCAAGCCGAAGGCGGTCGAGAACCTGACTGCCCCACGAGAATTGCGGGGCGGAAAGCCGGTGGTAGGATGCCGCATCCCATTCGGTCGAACGTCGCGCGGCCGGTAACCTGTTACTCCCTTCCGTCATATGGTAACGGCACGGCCTCCATTACCGTCACTTCGCCTCTACGGGTAGCCCCGCGTCCTGCCACGCGTCGAACCCGCCGTAGAGCGGGTGTACGTTCTTCCAACCCTTCTCAAGCAGTTGGAGCGCCACACTGGCGCTCGACCCTTCGTGCGGTCAGGTGCAGTAGGTGATGACGGCGCGGTCGCGCGGTATCTCGTCGAGGTGCTGCTCCACCGCGTCCGCGGGCACGCGCAACGCGCCCGGCAACTTCGTCCCGGCCTCGCCCCACGCTTGCGGGTTGCGCGTGTCCACGAACGTGAACTGCTCGCCCCTGTCCATACGCTCTTTTACTTCATCGACTGTGACCCTGGTTGCTTCCACGGCCTTCACCTCCCCTCCCCGTGCTTGTGCTCGCTCTCGGTGGGCAGCCCCGCCTCGATCCAGTCCGACTTTCCACCCGCGTAATCCTTCACGTTCTCGTAACCCATCGCCGCCAGTTCACGGGCGGCGTTCTCCGAGGCGTGTCAGGTGGGGCTCGAACAGTAGACGATGATCTCGGCGCCCTTGTCCGGCAGCAGCCCGGGCGCGAGTTCGCGCACGCGGTCGGGCGGGAGGTTGACAGCACCCGGCAGGTGTTCATGCTTGTAGGCCACCTCCGGAAGCGTCTCGACCAGGGTGAACGCCTCGCCCCGGTCTATCTTATAGCGCTTTGCACTTGCATTGAGACTACGACTTACGCCACTCATTAGCCCATGAGGGCGTACTCGACTGACTTGCGAGAGAAGATTGTGCTCGCCTATGAGAGTGGCGAGGGCACATTCGATGAG
>JBEVJD010000610.1:0-4484 GCA_040510435.1 Pyrinomonadaceae bacterium
TGTGTCAGCTCCCGCGCCAACCCCGCCCACTAATATAAATATTTAAAAAACATGCACACCACCCCGGGGCGGCCGCCGGGCGGGGGCGCTTTCGGGTTGTAATTTCATTACACTAAGTCCCCCACCCGCTCCGCCCCCCCCGCCGTTCTGTCTACTGTTTTTAGAAGTATTTAATGGCGAGCGAGGTGAGCACGGTGAAGCTGACGACTGCGCCCGCGATGGTGAACGTCCACTCGACGAGCGGGCTGCGGCGCTCAAGCAGGGCGCGGAGCATGACCATCCCGCACTTCCAACCGTCCTGCTGGTAGAACGGCAGCAGGTTCGTCGCCGCCAGAAGATAGTTCATCAGGCTGAACCAACTCCCCTGCGTCAACAGCGCCGCCGCGATGTTGACCAGCACGCCCGCGAGCAGCACGAAGACCTGATGCACGAGCGGCCTCGTCTGCAACTGCTTTACGTCTAAACGCACGTAAGCCCCGATGGGCAACAGGTGCAGCTTGAAGCGCACGCCGCCCGCGCTCACCTCAAACAGCTTCGGCCCCCACCCGAGCCCCAGCTCGGGCGCGCGCACGCCGCACAGCCGCGCAGCCGCGAGGTGACCCAGCTCGTGTATGAACATCGTCGCCGCGAAGAGCAACACGTAGGTGATGAGCATCAGGAGGTCGTCCGTGAGCCTGTTGATGGAAGAGACGTGAGTGAAGCGTGAGTCGTTCCGCGTGAGACGCGCCGAGCCTTAAACCCTGTCGGCGCGCAGTTGCAGGCCGTGCTGCTGCTCGTCCTGTAGGAAGTCGCCGACGTTGATCGTCAGCCGCTTCAGCTTCTTGTAGAGCGTCTGGCGCGAGCCGAGACCCAACGCGACAGCCGCGCGCGCCACGTTGTAGTCGTTGCGCCGGAGCGTCTCGGTGATGACGCGCCGCTCGTAGTCTTCGAGCATGTTCTCCAAATGCGCCGGCACCTGCCCCGCCGCCGCCAACGTCTGCGTTTGCGGCTCACTGGGCAGCACGCGCGGGCTGATGTTCTCCGTCCCGATGTAACAGCCCTCGTCCGTGTAGAGCACCAGCCGCTCGATCTCCGCCGCCAGCTCGCGCACGTTGCCCGGCCACGCGTAGCTCTGGAGCACGGCGATGGCGTCGGCCGTGATCCCCGCCACCGCGCGCTCGTTGCGCCGCGCGTAGTGCGACAGGAAGTGCGAGATGAGCGCGCCGATGTCCTCGGGGCGCTCGCGCAGCGGCGGCACGTGCACCGCCAGCGCCGCCACGCGGTAGTAGAGGTCTTCGCGGAACGTCCCCTCCTGCGCGGCGTTGTACAAGTCCTTGTGCGTCGCCGCCAGCACCCTCACGTTCACCTTCCGCGGCGCGCGCTCGCCGAGCGTGTGGACTTCGCCCTCCTGCAAGAAGCGCAGAAGCTTCGGCTGCAACGCGAGCGGCAGGTCGCCGATCTCGTCGAGGAAGAGCGTGCCGCCCTCGGCCGCGCGTATGAGCCCGTCGTGGTCTGTGTGCGCGCCCGTGAACGCGCCCTTGCGGTGGCCGAACAGCAGGCTCTCGATCAGGTCGGAAGGCGCCGCCGTGCAGTTGAAGGGGATGAAGGGGGACTGCGAGCGCCGGCTCAGACGGTGTACGGCGCGCGCCACAAGCTCCTTGCCCGTCCCGGACTCGCCCGTGATGAGCACCGTCGATTCCGAATCTTTGATGCGCTCGACCGAGTGAGCCAGCGAGTTCATCGCGCGGCTCACGAAGACCATGCCCGGCAGAGACGACGCGGCGACCTCTGCCGTCTTGAACGCCTTCACGGGCTTGTAAAGCTCCTCGCGCATCCGCGCGTGCGTGTGCGCCAGCCGCGCCACGTCCGACAGAATCCTCAGCTCCGAAGCCTGTACCTCGGTCAAAGGTCTTACGAAACGCCCGTAGATGGCCGCGCCCTCGCGCTGCGCGGTCGTGGCCGAGAGCGCCATGCAGATTTTGCGATCCCCCGCCTTCGGCTCCTGCCCGGCCTCCGCGCCACTCAGAACCGCCTCGACGGTCGCCTCCGCGTCGGCCGTCTCTTCCGGGTCGAGCCCCTCCACCCACTTCAGGCGCGCCATCTCGCCCGACTTCTGCGAGAAGGTCGCCATCCCGTACGTGTGCGCGGCGGCGTCCACCATCAACGCGACCTTCAGCATCACGTCGTAGAGCGCGTCCGACCCCGTGTCGGCCGCGCGGCAGAGTGACCGAACCATCGCCGCCAGAGGCAGTTGGAAACCTTTAGGCGCTTCGTTCATCCCCGTCCCGTTCTGTGACTCCCGAGACAAGCCAGACATAAAACCCCTTGCCGAGTCGGAAAAATACGGCGTTCGAGCCCCTCAGAAACTCTATTTTGAGGAAAAAATAGGCAAGAAGAGCGATTCGGGGAGAATCAACATCACATTTTGACCGGACGCCGGCTGGCTATTTCGGCCGAAGTCTTTGCCAGTCTAAGAACTGAAGCGCCCGCTGTCAACTTCTTTAATTGTTGTTTAAACATTGCGATGATTACTCCGCAAAATTTAACCCTGGACGCCGAATCAGTATCAGTCTCGTCTTTTCCACATCTGTGACGGCGGAACACTGTTTCTATCTTACTGCCACGAAAGGTTATCCAATCGGGCTGCCCAAGCGGCGGATTTCCGTTCGCCACGTGTTCGCCAAAACTAGGCTCACATCGCTCTTAGTTCAAGTAAATGTTGAACTTAGCCGCACAAACCGTTGAAAACGTATGTCTTTACAGGTTCTTAAGCAAGTGCTAAATTCCGGAAACCTTGTCGCCAAAGCCAAGCGCGTCAAGCGAGACGTAACCGCAAACAACCCCTCTGCGACGTTTCGAGTTTTCAGGTTAGAGACCTTCTAGCCGGTTTAATTAGAACACCTCGGACCCGACGGTCTCCGCGCCGTTTGAAAATGAACGGCGGGCGCGTCTTTGACCCGATGACAGAACCCGGAGGAGCACGTAAACTCATGGCCGCAAACCCTTTCTGGACAGACTCCCGACTCGACGCACAGCGCCCTTCGGCGCGAGCCTTCTCGCTTCCCTCCCCCGCGGCCGAACCCTTCGTCGCCGCCGTCGGCACACGCGCCGACGCCCGGCGGCGTGATTTTTCCATCCCTTCGTGGGTCGTTTTCAGCATGATCATGCTGGCCACCTTCGCCGTCTGCGTCACCGTGACGATGCGCACGCACGCGGCGCGCGGCGTGGCCGAGCAGCGTTACGTGCAGATGGAGACGGATGTCGAGGGGATTCGCCAGAAGAACGAGGCGCTGCGCCGAGACGTGGAGCGCCTGCACGTAGACCCGCGCACGCGGGAGGCGGCCGTGCGCGAGCGTCTGAACATGGTTCGAGCCAACGAGGTCGTGGTACCGCTGAATTAACTTCCTGATTTTTAGGCGGCGGGTGTAAGCCATCCTGTTTTTCCTGACGCCCGCCTGAGCCGACCCGCTCGTTTACCGCCGCAGGTTCCCTACCCGTACGGCGCGGCCGCACGCTTCAAGGCGACGGCCGCGCCGCCTTTTTTGGCTGCAAACGACCGCCTGTGAGTTGGTTGACACTGTTTGCGGGCGTCAACTAATATCGTTTTCTTATCGGCTCATAAAAATAATTTGTTCGCGCACGCGCCGGGTCGCGGCACTTAACGGACGGAGCGAAAGCAAAGATATGCCCGAGACGAAAGAGTTGAACTCGCCCGCGGAAGCCTCTGCCGAGCGCTGGGAGCGCGAGACTTTGGAGCCCGTTCTCAAGAAGCGCCCCGAACGCAGGAAGCGTTTCGAGACGGTCTCGCTCGACGAGGTCGAGCGCCTCTACACGCCCGCGGACGTGGAGGACGTTGACTTCGAGCGCGACACGGGCTTCCCCGGCGAGTTCCCCTACACGCGCGGCATACACCCGACGGGCTACCGCGGCAAGCTCTGGACGATGCGACAGTTCGCGGGCTTCGGCACGCCCGAGGAGACGAACGCGCGCTTCAAATATCTACTTGAGCACGGCCAGACCGGCCTCTCGGTCGCCTACGACCTGCCGACGCTGATGGGCTACGACGCCGACTCGCCGCTCTCCGAGGGCGAGGTCGGCAAGTGCGGCGTCGCCGTCTCGTCGCTCGCCGACATGGAGGTGCTCTTCGACGGCATCCCGCTCGAAGGGGTGACGGTCTCGCAGACCATCAACGCGCCCGCGTCCGTGCTGCTGGCGATGTATCTGGTCGTCGCCGAGAAGCAGGGCGCCGACTTCAACAAGATTTCCGGGACGCTCCAGAACGACATCCTCAAGGAGTACATCGCGCAGAAGGAGTGGATTTACCCGATCCGCCCGGCGATGAAGCTCGTCATCGACACCTTCGAGTTCTGCAACCGCCACGTCCCGAAGTACAACCCGATCTCTGTGAGCGGCTACCACATCCGCGAGGCGGGCTCGACCGCTTTGCAGGAGTTGGCCTTCACCCTGCGCGACGGCGTCGAGTACGTGCAGTGGGGCGTTGACGC
>JBEVJD010000611.1:0-10094 GCA_040510435.1 Pyrinomonadaceae bacterium
TGGCTGACGACGGCAGCCCCTCGGTGGTGGCGGGCGTGCCGCCCGACGCCTTCAGCGCGACGGGTCAGCTCTGGGGCAACCCCATCTACGACTGGGAGCGGATGCGCGCCGACAGATTCAGGTGGTGGGTCGCGCGTGTGCGCGAGACTTTGAAGATCGTGGACGTGGTGCGGCTCGACCACTTCCGCGGGTTCGCGGCCTACTGGGAGGTGCCGGCCGCGCACGAGACGGCCGAGCACGGGCGTTGGGTCGAGGCGCCGGGGCGCGAGGTCTTCGACGCGATGCGCGACGCGCTCGGGGCCGACCTGCCCATCGTCGCCGAAGACCTCGGCACCATCACGCCCGACGTGCACGCCCTGCGCGACGACTTCGACTTCCCTGGCATGCGCGTCCTACAGTTTGCCTTCGGCGGCGACCCGCACGACACGCACCTCCCGCACGAGTACACGCGCAACACCGTCGCCTACACGGGCACGCACGACAACGACACCGTCGTCGGCTGGTTCCGGCAGCGCTCCCGACCCGAAGCTTCCGAAGGTGAGAAGCGCGAGCGCGAACTCTGTCTGAAGTACCTCGGCACGGACGGCGCGCAGATCAACTGGGACTTCATCCGCGCCGCGCAGATGTCAATCGCCGCCCTCAGTGTCGTGCAGTTGCAGGACGTGCTCGGCCTCCCCGAAGAGGCGCGCATGAACATCCCCGCCAGCACCGAAGGCAACTGGGGCTGGCGCTACACACAGGGCGCGCTCACCGACGAGCTGGCCGCGCGCCTGCGCGAGACGACGCGGATGTACGGGAGGCTCGACGGCTAGACCCGGCCGCCTTCGAAGGGGAATCAAGAGCGCGGGTTCAGTTCACGATGTTCATCTTCCGCAGGAGCGCGCGGAAGCGTGGGTCGTCTTTGGGGGAGTCGAAGCGCGGCTCGTCCTTCGTTCGGGCCATGCGAGCCTGAACACTTCGACGCAGGGCACCCACCTGACGGCGATTAAGCGACGCGGACGCGACGTGAGGTTGTATGATGTCTTCGCGGCGCGGCTCCGCAACGACGGCGGCCGCGCCATCGTCGCCGCCGCCGTGGCCGGCCGGAGCGACTCGAACTGCCCGCCGTGAGGCGAGGCGGCCTTAACCTTCAGCCAGCGCGGGCCGCCCCCCGCGGCGGCGGCACACACCTGCAAGGGCGGAGGACGCACGAACTTTCTCAGACCGCCCCTCGCCCCCGAGCGTCTGAAAGAAAGCCTTTGCCGCCCGCGGGCGGTCACACCTTCGGAAGTGGAGGACGCGCATGAAAAGAACAGCCCTTGTAGTCTGCATCCTCTTCGCGGCGGGCGTCGTCGCCTCGGCACAGAGAAGAGTGCCGCGGATTTTCGGCCCCGACCGCAGACAGCCCGCCACGACCCAACCGGCGGCGACCCAGCCCGAGCCGGCCGCGACGAACACGCCGACCCCCACCTCGAACGCGGGCCCGGCGACGGCGCAGCAGACGTACCAGCCCGCCGTCGAATACCAGTCGTTCATGCAACTGCGCTTCTACGAAGACCAGGGCAACTTCCTCGTCGAAGATTTAGAGGTCGTCTTCCCGCCCGCGGGCTCGCGCAAGGCGACCTTCGTCATCACGCGCGCGTCGGGCGCGGCGGTCGCGAGCGTCCCTCTGCGCCTTGAGTCGCCGCTCGCCACCTACACCATGTTCGGGATGTACAAGCCCGACGGCGTCGCCGGCAGCGCCAACATCGGCGAGCCGGGCGACTACGTGTTGTCGGTACAGATTGACGGCCAGCCCATCACGACCCTGCCCTTCTCGATGAAGCGCGAGTCGAGCAACGACCCCTTCAACCCGCGCACGACCTTCGTCCGCGAAGGGCCTTGGCGCGACCTCGCTTACTTCTCCTCGCGCACCGACGACCCCGCCAGCCACCTCGAATTCAACTGGTGGACGAGCCTGCGGGAGCTTCCGGCGGGGACGCCGCGCGGTGCGCTGGTCACGACCCACATCATGCACGGCGGTCAGGAAATCGCCGCGACGCGCAGCCCGGTCGTCATTACGCAGACCGACTGGCAGTTCTTCTATCAGGAGTTTCACTTCCCGGCCGAGAAGCAGGTGCGCTGGATGACTCTGGCCGACCTGACGAAGCGGGACGGCGAATACACGGTCGTGGCGAAGGTCAACGGCAAGCCCTTCAAAACCTACCGCGCGGAGGTGCGCGGCGGTCAACTCCAGCGCCACCCGCGCAACAGCCTCGACACGCAGCCGCACACGAACTTCATCTCGCCGCGCCTCGTTGACACCTCCTCGCGCTCGACCTCGTCATACACGATGCGCGACACGTACTGGGTGAAGAAGAACTAGAGCGACGCGCCGACGCGGGCCGTCTAGTTTCATCTGTAGCTGAGCATTATGTGAAAGGCGTCGAACGCAGAGACACGGAGACACGGAGACACGGCTTGTTGTGTTATTGCAACAAGCCGTGTCTCCGTGTCTCTGCGTTGAAATTCTCCTTCCGCGACCGCGTAGAGCCGCTTTAATTCCCTTCCTTATCCTCGCCGCCGTCGCCCTGCGTCACTTCGCCCTGCGCCTCGGTCTCGGGGATTTCGGTCGTGGCGTAGTCGAGCGGCTTGAGCAGGTCGGGCGTGACGGGGCGGTGGATGCCGTCGCCCTCGCTGACCTGGCGGCTGCACGCGCGGCAGAAGCCCGCGTCGAGCGGGACGATGTTGCCGGCGTTCCCGCAGTAGACCGACTCGACCGGCGACTCCTCGTCGTAGACGACCGACTCCTCGTCGTGGACGACGGACGACTCTGGGACGGCCGGCGCCGCCTGTTCGACTCGCCACGGCTCCGCCTCGTGCAGACCGTCGTCACCGCCCGGCTCAAGCCGGAAGAGCGCGAGCGAGCGCGCCTCGATGCGGTACGTGCCGCCGCCGCGCGTGGTTCTGCGCGTCTTGCGACGGCCGACGCTCTCGCGCGTGTCGAGCAACTGCTCCCAACTGTCGCCGGGGCGGTGCGCGGGCAGCGTAAAGGAGACGGCGCGGTGGTGCGCGTTCAGCAGCAGCAGGAGCGTGTCGTCCGTGACGCGTCGGCCGCGCTCGTCAACCTCGTCGATGGAGTCGCCCGCGAGCCGCACGGCCAGAGAGCGCGCCTGCTCGTTGCGCCAGTCGTGGTCGGTCATCTCGGCGCCGTCGGGGCGGAACCACGAGATGTCTTTAATCTCCGCGCCGCGGACGGGGCGCCCCTGGAAGAACTTGCGGCGGCGCAGGACTGGGTGCTGGTGAAATGTCCTGATGAGCTGGCGCGTGAACTCAAGCAGGTCGCGCGCCTGCTCGTCCAGATTCCAGTTCACCCACGAAATCTCGTTGTCCTGACACCAGGCGTTGTTGTTGCCGTGCTGCGTGCGCCCCATCTCGTCACCCGCGACGAGCATCGGCACGCCCTGCGAGAGCAGGAGCGTCGCGAGGAAGTTGCGCTGCTGCCGCGCGCGCATGACGTTCACCTCGGGGTCGTCGGTCGGGCCTTCGACGCTACAGTTCCAACTGATGTTGTGGTCGTGGCCGTCGCGGTTCCCCTCCTGGTTGGCCTCGTTGTGCTTCTCGTTGTAGCTGACGAGGTCGCGCAGCGTGAAGCCGTCGTGCGCGGTGACGAAGTTGATGCTGGCGTAAGGCCGCCGTCCGCTCCGCTCGTAGAGGTCGCTCGACCCCGTCAGACGGAACGCGAGGTCGTCGAGCTGCCCCGGGTCTCCGCGCCAGAAGCTCCGCACGTTGTCCCGATACACGCCGTTCCACTCCGCCCACAGCACGGGGAAGTTGCCGACCTGATAGCCGCCCTCGCCCAAATCCCACGGCTCCGCGATGAGCTTCACCTGCGAGAGCACGGGATCTTGATGGATGATGTCGAAGAACGAGCCGAGGCGGTCAACGTCGTGCAGCTCGCGCGCGAGCGCGGAGGCGAGGTCGAAGCGGAAGCCGTCCACGTGCATCTCAAGCACCCAGTAGCGCAGCGAGTCCATGATGAGTTGGAGCGTGCGCGGGTGAACCATGTTCAGCGTGTTGCCGCAGCCAGTGAAGTCCATGTAGTAGCGCGGCTGGCTGTGGACGAGACGATAGTACGCGGCGTTGTCTATCCCGCGGAACGAGAGCGTCGGGCCGAAGTGGTTGCCCTCGCCCGTGTGGTTGTAGACGACATCCAAAATAACTTCGATGCCCTCGCGGTGGAGGGTCTTGACCATCGTCTTGAACTCCGAGACTTGCTGCCCGCGCGCGCCCGTCGAGGAGTAGCGCACGTCGGGCGCGAAGAAGCCGACGGAGTTGTAGCCCCAGTAGTTCGTGAGCCCCCTGTCCTGTATGAACTTGTCGGAGACGAACTGGTGGACGGGCATCAGCTCGACCGCCGTCACGCCGAGCGAGTGCAGGTACTCGACGACGGCCGGGTGCGCGAGCCCCGCGTAGGTTCCGCGCAGTTCCTCGGGCACGTCGGGGTGGAGTCTGGTGAAGCCTTTGACGTGCAGCTCGTAGATGAGCGTCTTGTGCCAGGGCGTGCGGGGGCGCGTGTCCTCGCCCCAACTGAAGGCGGGGTCTACGACGACGCCCTTCGGGACGAAGGGCGCGCTGTCGCGCTCGTCGAGGGAGAGGTCGGCGTCCGCGGAGCCGATGGTGTAGCCGAAGACGGCGTCGTCCCACGCGACCTTATCGGCGAGGGCCTTCGCGTAGGGGTCTATCAGGAGCTTGTGCGGGTTGAAGCGGTGGCCGGCCTGCGGCTCGTAGTGGCCGTGGACGCGGTAGCCGTAGAGCTGCCCCGGCCGCGCCTCCGGCAGGTAGGCGTGCCAGACGAGGTCTGTGCGCTCGGTGAGCCGGACGCGCGCCGTCTCGCGCTTCGGGTCTGCGGCGTCGAAGAGGCACAGCTCGACGGCGGTCGCGTGCTCGGAGAAGAGCGCGAAGTTGACGCCCGCGCCGTCCCACGTCGCGCCCAGCGGGTAGGGCTGCCCGGGCCAGACTTTCATTCAATGCTCCATTGTTAAGTGATGAGTGATGAGTGATGAATGATAAGAGAAGACAAGGCTCGTTCTTCTTTCTTGTCACTTATCACTCATCACTTATCACTGATGTAAAGTGCCGCGCCCCAGCCGTCGAGTGCGACCGTCCGTTCGCCTTCGATGTGCTCGGGCGGGGCTGCGTGCGACGCGTCGCCGCCGTAGCGCGCGGCGCCGCTCCGGAGTTCGAGCCGCCAGGGGCCTTCCGGCGAGGGTACGGCCTGAGCTTCGGGCGAAAGATTGCAGAGAAGAACGACGCGCGCGCCCGACTCGTCGCCGCGCTCGACGGCGAGCCAGTGGCGCCGTTCGTCGAAGCGGACGCGGGCGTGGGTCTTGTCGCAGTTCGAGAGCGCCTGCGCGCGGCGCGCGGCGAGCAGGTCACGGTAGAAGGCGAGCATGCCGGCGTGCGGCTGCTTGCTCAAAGACTCCCAGTTGAGCTTCGAGCGGACGAAGGTGATCTCTGACTGCGGATCGGAGAAACCGCCGAGGGTCGATGCCGTCTCGCCCTCGCCGCGGACGAACGAGACGTACTCCTCCTCGCGGCCGACGCGCACGGCGCGCCCCAGCTCGGGGTCGGTGTGGCTCGTGAAGTAGAGGAAGGGCGCGCGCTCGCCCCACTCCTCGCCCATGAAGAGCATGGGCACGTTGGGCGCGCCGCACAACAGAATCGCCGCCGCGAGCCGCTGCCGCGCGGGCTCGACCAGGCGCGACAGGCGGTCGCCCCAGTAGCCGTTCGCGATCTGGTCGTGATTCTGTATGCAGACGACGAACTGCTCGCCCGGCCTCTCGGCCGAAGACGTGCCGTGGCAATGCCCGCGGAAACGCGAGTGCTGGCCGCAGTAGACGAAGCCCTCCTCAATCGCCTTCGCCAGGTCCTCGACCCTGCCGAAGTCGGCGAAGTAGCCGCGGTCGGCGCCCGTGAGGATGGCATGAAGTGAGTGGTGAAAGTCGTCGCTCCACTGCGCGTCGAGCCCCAAGCCTTCCCCTTCCGACTCGATGACGCGCACGTCGTTGAGGTCGCTCTCGGCGATGAGGAACGCGGTGCGGCCCAGGGCCTCGGCCTGCGCGTGAAACTCCGCGGCGATTTGTTTGAGCAGGTGCGTCTCGCTCGTGTCAACGATGGCGTGGACGGCGTCGAGCCGGAGCGCGTCCACGTGGTACTCGGTCAGCCAGTAGAGCGCGTTCTCGACGAAGTAGCGGCGGACGCCCTCCGAGCCTTCGCCGTCGAAGTTGAGCCCCGCGCCCCACGGCGACTTGTGCCCCTCGCTGTAGAGCGGCATGTACTCGCCCACGTAGTTGCCCTCGGGCCCGAGGTGGTTGTAGACGACATCCAACACGAAGGCCAGCCCCTCGCGGTGGCACGCGTCGATCAACTTCTTCAAGCCCTCCGGGCCGCCGTAGGTGGACTGCGGCGCGTAGAGGTGCGCGCCGTCGTAGCCCCAGTTGCGCGAGCCCGGGAACTCGGCGACGGGCATCAACTCGACCGCCGTCACGCCCAGACTTTTCAGGTGAGCGAGCTTCGGGATGATCGCCTCGAACGTGCCCTCGGTCGTGAACGTGCCCACGTGCAGCTCGTACACAACATAGTCCTTAAGCGCGAGCCCCTTCCAACCGCCGTCCGTCCAGTCGAAGTCGCCGGGCTCGACGACGCGCGAAGGGCCGTGCACGCCCGCGGGCTGGAAGCGCGAGACGGGGTCGGGTCGCTCGTTTCCGTTCACGACGTAGAAGTAGTCCGCGCCCGCCGCCACGCCGGGGATGCGCGCCTCGAAGACGCCGCCGCCCGCGGCCTCCAACGTGTGTGTGCGCGGCTCGTCGCCCAGGACTTTCACTTCCAGACCCTTCAAGCGCGGCGCCCACACGCGGAACACGGTGCTCCCGTCTTCCCTCGGCCGCGCGCCGAAGCCCAGCCCCCACGCCGTCAACGTTGCGGCCTTCCTCAAAGCCGTCGTCATACCTTCCTCCTTGTAACAGAAGCGAGGCGAAAGCCCGACCGTGAGGGAGGGCTTCCGCCTCATACTCTCGAAAGCAGCGCCACGGGCAGCGGCGACAGCACCTCCGCCAGCGGGAGCACGCCGTCACGAACTTCAAACTCGCGCCCGGTGAGCACGTCGCGGTAGCGCCCGTCCTCGACGCCTTCGAGGTGGAGCGCGGTGTCGCCCCACGTCTCGCGTTTAAGACTCAGAGCCCCCTCGCGCCCGACGCCGAGGCGCGTGAAGAAACGCGCGGCGGCGACGACGACGGCGTCACCCTCAAACGTGCGCGCGAACGAGACGACGCCCGCGGCGCGCCGGCCCGCGACGCGCTGGGCGAGGTAGTCGCCGCGCGCGAAGAGCGCCGCGCGCTCGCGCCGGAAGTTCAGAGCGCGCGCCGTCACGTACAGCTTCACGCGGCCGTCCTCGGGCCGCTCTAAAAGACTTTCCGCGAACTCCGAAACGTCGCCTCCCTCTGAGTTCCTAAGCGACGCGAGCAGCGTGCGGCGCAGGTCGTAGTCCACGGGGCGCCGGTTGTCGGGGTCTACGAGCGTGAAGGCCCAAAGCTCCGTCCCCTGATAGAAGTCGGGCACGCCGGGCGCCGTCGTCTTGAGCAGCGTTTGCGAGAGCGAGTTGAGGAGGCCGGCGCGCGCCGGGAGCTTCTGGAACTCTTCGAAGTCGCGGATGAAGTCGTTGCTGACGGAAGGGTCGAGAAGCGAGGCGACGAAGTCGGAGACGGCGCGCTCATACTCCTCGTTCGGGTTGATCCAGCTCGTGTGGAGCTTCGCCTCCTTCAGGGCCTTCGCCGTGTACTCCTGCAAGCGGCGCGCGTAGTCGGCGCGGTTCTCGTCACTAACGCCTTCAAGCGGCCAGGTGCCGACGAGCGTCTGGTAGATGAGGTATTCCTCGTTCGCGTCGGGCGCGTCCTGCCCGTCAACGCTCGCCTTCCGCGCGCGGTTCATCTCGCGCCAGCGGTGGAGCGCGCGGTTCCACTCCTCTGGAATCTCGGAGAGGACGTTGATGCGCGCGCGCGTGTCCTCGCCGCGCTTGGTGTCGTGGGTGGACGTGGCCGAGAGCGTGTGCGGCCACGTCTCCTGCCGGTCGCGGTTGCGCTCGTGGAAGCGTTCGAGCGAGACGCCGATGAGCGCGGGCTCGCCGCCGACCTCGTTGAGGGAGGCCAGCGGGTAGAAGCGGTAGAAGGCCGTGTCCTCAAGCCCCTTCGCCGTCACGGGGCTCGTCAACTGCTGGAAGCGGAGCGCGAAGTCGCGCCGCTCGGCGCGCTCGTGCGGCTCCGTCCCCTGCGGGTCTTTGAGCAGGAGCAGCGAGGCGATGAAGTCGAAGACCGAAGTGTCCTCCGCCGGGTTGCGCCGCTTGGCCGCCTGCACGGCGGCGTTGATGTTGAGGCGGTCGTCGGGGCCCACGGTCGTCTGCGTGCGGCGGATGTACGTGCGGTAGACGGGGAAGCAGGCGATGACCTCGATCAGCGCGCGGTGGAGACTGTTCTGCGTAAAGTCGCGCGTGTAGCGGCTCCGCTCGGCGATGCGCGTCAGGCGGCGCGAGAGGACGAACAGCTCCGAAGACATCGCCGCCTTGAGTATCAGACGCTTGCACTCGTAGAGCAGGTCGTTGAAGCGCACGCGCGCGCCCGTGAACCCGGCGTACAGCTCGCGCAGCGCCTGCCCGTTGGCGGCGTCCACGAAGACGCCGTTCAAGAGGTTCATGAACTCGTAGCCCGTAGTGCCACGCACCGGCCACTCGCGCCTGAGCAGCTCGTCGTGCCCGAGTATCTTCTCGACGACGACGTAGAACGGCTGCGCCTCTGAGTTACGGCCCTCCGCCTCGCGCTGTAGGTTCGCGAGGTACTTGAGCGGGTCGAGCAGCCCGTCCACGTGATCCACGCGCAGCCCCGTGATGAGCCCCTGCCGGACGAAACGGAGGACGACTTCGTGGACGGCCGTGAAGACGGGCCGCTCCTCGACGCGGAGCGCGGCCAGCTCGTTCACGTCGAAGAAGCGCCGGTAGTTGATCTCGTCGGCGGCCACGCGCCAGAAGCTCAGGCGGTAAGCCTGCCGGCTGACTAACTCTTCCAGCGGGTCGAAACTCTCGGGACGCTCCTCCGCACCGTTCAGGCGCGCGAGCGCGTCGTGGACGGCCGCGCGCACCCCGTTGCTCTCCTTGACGAGCGTCGAGAGGCGGCGCCGGACGACATCCTTCTCGCGCCGCCGCTCGCGCAGGCGCGCCGGGTCGGTCTCGGTGCGCGGCGGCAGGTGTTCGAGCGCCGTGATGATGCTCTCAAGTTCGAGCGCGTTCGGGTCGGATTCCGAGAGCCGCGCGCGCGCGCCTTCGAGCGCGAGCCGCAGCACGAGCGTCGAGGTGCGCGCGGCGACGGGCAGTTGCGTCTCCCAGTAGTTGAGGAAGAAGCCGCCGTCGCGGTAGCTGACGCGCAGCTCCCGGCGTTCGAGCACGCGGCCGAACTGGTCGCCGAGGATGGGCAGCAGCACGCGGTTCTTGAGCGTAGGGTTCGGCGGGTTCCAGTCAATGTCGAAGTAGCGCGCGAAGTGAGAGCTGGGGCCGTTCTCAAGCACGTCCTGCCACCAGGCGTTCCGCGCCTCGGCGATGGACATGTGGTTCGGCACCACGTCCACGATAAAGCCCATCCCCTGCTCGCGCAGGTGCCGGAGCAGGTCGGAGAGCTGCTCCTCGCCGCCCGACTCGGGGTTGACCTGCGCGTGGTCGACGATGTCGTAGCCGTGCATGCTCCCGGGCCGCGCCTGAAGCACCGGCGACGAGTAGTAGTCGGTGACGCCCAGCTCGCGGAAGTAGTCGGCGAGCGCTCGCGCCTCGGCGAACGTGAACTCGCGGTTGAACTGGAGCCTGTAAGTCGAGACGGGGATGCGCGCCTGCACGGTTCCCTCTACTTCCTAACCCGCGTGAAGTCTCCCAAGAAGCGACACGGCCCGCGCCGAGGTCTATTTAAGAGATGCTAAACAATCAACTTGTCGAATGTGTCCCGCCATCATAACGCGCCGCTTCGGCGCGCCGTCAGGCAACACGTGTCTCGGTGGCGAAGACACCTCACGCCACACACCTCTAAATTTGCCGACAGGGG
>JBEVJD010000612.1:0-36246 GCA_040510435.1 Pyrinomonadaceae bacterium
CCAACGCCCCGTCAACGCGCCCTCGACGGCCCAGAGCGCCGCGAGTAAGAAGACCAACGCGTCGAACAGTCCAGTCCACCACGGCTCGACCGAGCCGTACGGCACGGCGACGAGCGGCAGCAGCGCCAGGAGCGCGTAGAAGACGACGGCCGACAGCGCTCGGGCCGCCGCGGGCGACGACGACTTACCCTCCACCCGCCTCTTCCCTTTCCCGCTCGCGCGCCCGCGTGGGCGTCGCGCCGCGGAGCCTGCGGGCCATGACTTTCAGCAGGCCGCGCGCGATGGACGGGTCTGCGTCGAGCGCGTCGAGGAAAGCGGCGCCGACGATACGCAGCGCGCGCGCGCCACCGCCGCCCGCCGTGACCGTGGCCGCGCGCGGCGAAGGGTCGAGCACCGCCAGTTCGCCGATGACGCTCCCCGCTCCTTCGACCGACACGGCCGTCCCGCCCGCGCGCGCGACGCGAACGTCGCCCGACAGAATGACGAACACGGCATCGCCGCGCGCGCCCTCCTCGCAGACGACCGCGCCGGCCTCGTACGCCTCCGACCTGCACACGCGCGCCAACTCCTCCAACTCCTCGGGCGCGAGCGCCGCGAAGAGCGCGACCGAGTGCAGCGCCGCCATCTTCTCGACGGTCAACAACTCCCCGCGCCTTTCGCCTTCAACTGACGCGACCGCCTCCCGCACGATCTCGTCTTCGTCGCCCTTCAGCCGCCCCAACGTCTCCGCGTCCAGCGCGCTGCGGCCGTCGAGCATCAACGCGGCCGCCGTCCTCACGTAAGGGTCAACGCTGACGGTGTACGTGTCGAGCAGTTCGTCGAGCGTGGAGTCGGCGTAAACGTTGAGCGCGGGTCGTGCGCTTCTCAGGTGGTCGGCGACGCCGGGCGCGGCGGCGCGGCTCAAGTCCTCGACGGCCGCCCGACGTTCGTCCACGCCTCCTTCACGCAGCTTCCGGCAGGCCGCGGCGACCGCCTCGTCCTCGTCCCCCAGACCCAGCACGTTGAGGAGACGTTCGACGGCGAGCGCGCGCCGCCGCCGCAGGAGGTAGGAGAAGAAGTTGCCGAGCGGCGACCCGTCCTTCGCCAGCAACTCTCCCGCCGCGGCGGCGCGCTCGACGACGCGCAACTCTTCGGCGAGGCGCGCCGACAGAACCTTCTTGCCGCCGGCCAGGCGGTCGAGCACGGCGTCGTGCTCCTCCCGCGTCACGCGGTACTCCTCGCGCAGCCGCGAGACGAAGTCGCCCTCCGACAAGTCCTCCCCGGCCGCGGCGCGCCCGACGTACTCTTCGAGCGCGCGCTCGTACGACTTGAGCTGTAGACACTTCTCCGCCGTCAGGTGGCGCGTCGGGTCACCCAAGAGCGCGCGCTCCTCGGCGGCGAGCGCCGCCATGACCTTGTCGTGGTCGGCCTTCCTGATGTTCAAACGCTGGCGCAGGCGGTCGAGCCGGTGCACCTCCTCGCGCGAGACGAGGCCGTCGGCGAGCGCTTCGCGCACCGCCTCTTCGTAGACCTCCACCGAGCGCGCGGCCGCCCTCGCGCCCTCGCTCGTGCGGATGGTGTGGAAGAGGAAGGCTTCGCGCAAATCGCGCGGCGGCTCGCGGTCGTCCCACTCCCAGCGCTTGACGATGTTGCGCGCCAGCGTCTCCTCCGCGAAGCCCTGCCGCGTGCGTCGCAGACGGCGAAGCAGGAAGCCGGTCGCCGTCACGACGACCATTATCAAAAACAGTTGCGGCGCCACCCACGGCAGTTTCCACAGCGTCGGCGCGCCCGCGAACGTGTAGAAGGTGAGGAAGGCCGCGAAGGCCGCGAGCGAGAACGTGACGTGCCTGCGCCGCTCGCCTTCACCCAGCCCGCGCCGTTCGAGCCACGCGCCCACGAGCCTTTCGACCAGCATGAAGAGGCCGAAGCCGACGAGTCCGCACAGCACCAACGTCAACAGCGACGCCACCGCGCGCGGCACCGACGGGTAAAAGAAGAAGCCCGCGGTGGCCGCGTCCGTCCCCGGCAGGAAGGCCGACGCGAAGAGGCGCGGCTCGTCCGTCCAGCTCCCGCCGAAGTAGTAAGACCACGTGCCCGATTGCAGGTAGTAGTAGAAGTAGAAGCCGAAGACGAGGCCGGGGAAGGCGTAGTAGGCGAGACGCTTCGGGCGCGAGGCGATCTCCTTCCAGTAGCCGTTCTCCTCGCTGATGTCCGGGCAGAATTTTTTACAGGCGGTGCACTTCGCGCACTGCGAGTTTTCCGTCTCGCGCAGGCCGTGCGGCTCCGTGTAAATCTTCTCGACGAAGGAGACGGGGCACAGGTGGTTGCACCACGTCTTCCCCGTGAAGACGAGCCCCGCGCCGAAGGCCGCGAGCACCAGCAGCGTGAAGAAGGCCGCGAGCGCCAGCCCGTCCCCGTTCGTCGCCACGAGCCGCAGCCACAGCGACGCGACGAAGACGCCGACGACCACGTAGTGATAGTTCTCCTCCAGCCACGCCGGGGCCTTGCGCCGCCCCGCGCGCCCGAGCCTCCCCGGCAACTGCGCGAAGAAGGCGAGCGGGCAGATGCGCCGCCAGCGGTGATACCCGACCAGCACGATGAAGAGCGGCAGCGCCGCCACCGCCACCGTCCACACCGCGCGCCCCGCGAACCTCTGCACGAACGGCGTCGCCAGAGGGATGGACACGAACACCAACAGCGCCGCCCAGCGGACGAACTCGACCCACGACTCTTCGCGCCGCCCCTTCACGCCCGCGCCGCCCGTCGACTGTTTCACGCCGACTTGTCTACTCGTGGAAGCTTCCATGATGTTGGAGCTTGAAAGTCAACGCTCCGGAGGAGCGGCATGTTGATGTCGCCCCTGACGGGGCTCGGGGTTGATGAAAACGTTCGGGCTATAAACATGTTACCCCTGCGGGGCTTTCCAAACAGCCTCGGCTTTTCAAACAGGCTCTTAGCGTTTCGGGAGGGGCTGCGGGGTGTAGGTCGGTCCCAGGAGGCGCGGGCCCCGGGGCGTCCATTCGAGGCGGTCGATGCAGAGCTGGCGCGCCTTCATCGCCTCGTCCCAGGCGTGGTAGACGAAGTAGTCGGTCACACCGTCCGGCCCTTTGACGATGCTGTGGTGGCCGGGGCCGCGCACCTTGCCGGGGATGCCTTTGAGTATGCGCGCCTCCGTGCCCTCGCCCGCGTAAGGTCCCGTGACGCTGTCGGCGACGGCGTAGTCGACGCCGTAGTTGGGCGTCTGCCAGTTGGAGCCGCTGTAGAAGCAGTAGTAGCGCCCGGCGTGCTCGCGCACGAACGCGCCCTCGATGGTGTGCCAGTCGAAGGTGCGGCCGTAGACCTCCATCCGACGGTTCGCCTCGTAGAGCGTCCACGGGTGGCGCGCGCGCAGGACGACTTTGCACTCGCCCGCGAGCTTCGTCATGCCGATCAGCCTGTCCACGACGAGCGCCGTGCCCGGGTGCGCGCCGCCCTCCGTGTCCGTGAAGTTGCGCGCGTAGAACATGTACCAGCGGCCGTCGGTGTCTTTGAAGGGGTGGGCGTCTATCGTGAAGCGGTTGTCCTCGCAGTCGAGGAGTTTGACGCCGGTGTCCCTGTAAGGCCCTTCGGGGCGACGGCTCGTCGCGACGCGCAGCTCGAACTTCTCCTCCTCCTTGCCGCCCATCGAGTAGTAGAGGTAGAACGTGCCGCCCTCGTAGGCGACCTCGGGGGCCCAGAACTGGTAGGCGCGGTCTGACGTGGGCTCCAGGAGAGCGCCGCCCAGCTCGCGCCAGTTGACGAGGTCGTTCGAGCGCAGCAGCGTGAAGAGGCGGCCGTCCGACTTGCGCTCGCTGCCCGTGGTGCCGAAGGCGTAGTAGACGCCGCGGTGGCGGAGCACGAAGGGGTCGGGCATCGAGCCCTTGTAGACAGGATTGGTGTAAGTCTTCGGGGCCGCGTCGGCCTCGTTAAAGCCATCGTGAATGAGCGCGCCCGCGGCACACGCGCCCGCCGTCAGTCGGGTCAGAAACCTTCTGCGCGAAACGTTCGTCACGTCCGACTCATCCGGCTTCGGCATCATCAGAAGCGTCTCCTCGTCTCCTCTTTGAGGAACCCGGCGCCGTTCACCTGCGGTATCATGTCGCACGCCCCGGGGCGCGCTCGGTGGACGGGGGTGGCGGCTTGCGAACTTATACCACACTCGCGGAGGCCGGTCGGCTTGCACAAACTTACAGGAGGCTTCAATGCAGATTGAAGGTCTGACCATACGGCTCGCGGAGCCCGACGACTGTTCGGCCCTCTACGAGATGTTCACCCACCCGAAGCTCTACGCGAACACGATGCAGTTGCCCTACCCGTCGCGCGAAAATTGGCGGCAGCGACTGGCGGAGCCCGGCAGCGGCACGTACAACCTCGTGGCCGTCGTCGGCGGCAAGGTGGCGGGGATGTGCAGCGTCCACACCTTCCCGGCGAGGCCGCGCAGGCACCACGCCGCGGCAATCGGGATGAGCGTGCACGCCGACTGGCAGGGCAAGGGCGTCGGCACCGCCCTGATGCGCGCGGGGCTCGACCTCGCGGACAATTGGCTCGGCCTCACGCGGCTTGAGCTGGAAGTCTACACGGACAACGAGGCGGCCATCCGCCTCTACGAGCGCTTCGGCTTCGAGCGCGAGGGGCTGCTGCGCCAGCACACATACCGCGACGGCCGCTACGTGGACTCCTACGCGATGGCGCGCCTGCGCACGCCGGCCGCGGCGGCCTGACGCCCTCTCTACTCGGGCGCGCGGAAGCCGTAGCACAGGTTCCGCCTTCCTTCATCACAAAAAGGGCGGGGACGTAAAGCCCCGCCCTTTTCATCGCGCCGTTTACTTCGCGCCTTTAACTCCGCGTCCACTTCACCTCGATCTCAAGCTCCTCCTCGTCGCCTTCGCGCTGATACTCGAACTCGACCGTGGCGCGGGGCGGGACGCGGACGCGCTCGCCCGCGACCTGTATCTCGAAGGTCTTGCCCTCTTCCAGCGCGTCGGCCAGGCGACGCAGCTTGGCGGCCACGCCCTTGTTCGAGTACGACTTCTCCACGTCCTTCTCAATCGCCATCGTTGTCCTCCTGAAAGTTGTGCACGCCACGAACGGCCGTGGCTCGGTTTACTTACTGTCGCCGACCACGGGGTCGTGCCAGCCGCCGATGTCGGCGGTCAACTCGTCGGCCTCGCGCGGGCCCCACGTGCCGGGCTCGTACTCGTGGACGGGCGTCACGTCGCCGAGCACGGGGTCTACGACGCGCCACGAAGCCTCGACCGAGTCCTCGCGCGTGAAGAGCGAGGAGTCGCCCTTCATCGCGTCGCGGAGCAGGCGCTCGTAGGGCGGCGTGTCGTCGCCCGCGTCTTCGTGCGCGACCAGCTCGATGTCCTCGCCGGCCATCGACTCGCCCTCGACCTTCGTGCGCGCGCCCAGGGAGATGACGATCTCCGGGCTCAGGCGGAAGCGGAAGTAGTTCGAGTGCGGCGAGACGACTTCGCCGAACATGGACATCGGCGGGCGCTTCATCGTCACGAGCACCTCGGTCGCCGTCACCGGCATGCTCTTGCCCGCGCGGATGACGAACGGCACGCCCGCCCAGCGCCAGTTGTCCACGTGCAGGCGCACGGCGGCGTAGGTCTCGACCTGCGAGCGGTGCGCCACCCCCGGCTCGTCGCGGTAGCCGCGGAACTGCCCGCGCACGACCGATTGCTTATCCAGAGGCCGCATCGCGCGCAGCGCCGCGATCTTGCAGTCGCGCACGGACTCGGTCTCGTAAGACGACGGCGGCTCCATCGCGAGCAGCACGGCGACTTGCAGCAGATGGTTCTGCACCACGTCGCGGATGGTGCCGACCTCGTCGTAGAACTTGCCGCGCCCCTCGACGCCGAACGACTCGGCCATCGTGATCTGCACGCTCTCGACGTAGTGGCAGTTCCAGACGGGCTCTAAGAAGGAGTTGGCGAAGCGGAAGTAGAGGAGGTTCTGGACGGGCTCCTTGCCGAGGTAGTGGTCGATGCGGTAGATGGCATCCTCGGGGAAGAACTTGTGTATGCAGCGGTCGAGTTCCTGCGCCGATTCGAGGTCGCGCCCGAAAGGCTTCTCGACGACGATGCGCGCGCCCTCGGCCGAGCCGGACTTGGCGAGCCCCTCGGCCACGACCGTGAACAGGCTCGGCGGGATGGCGAGGTAGTGGAGCGGTCGCTTCGCGTCGCCCAGCTCTTTCCGCAACTGCTCGAACGTCGCCGGGTCGCGGTAGTCGCCGTCCACGTACCTGAGGTTCGCAACCAGCCGCGCGAACGCCTCCTCGTCTAGGCCGCCGCGCTCCTCCAGACTCGCCCGCGCGCGCTCCTTCAACTGCTCCAACGTCCAGCCCGACTTCGCCACGCCGACGACCGGCATGTCCAGACGCCCGCGCCGCGTGAGCGCCTGAAGCGCCGGGAATATCTGCTTGTATGCGAGGTCGCCCGTCGCCCCGAAGAAGACGAACGCGTCCGAATATTCAGCCAACGCCCCGGCCCCCCTTTTCGCCCAGACCTTTTGCCCGAAGAGATACGACTTGCCCGGCCTCGTATGTTGCCCCAAGCGGGCGGAAGCGACAAGCGACAAGCGCACGAGGACGGGGCCCGGACTTCGCCCGGAGCCTCGCGTGGACTTTTACCGGCGTGATTTTTACTTGAGGGGGCGTTGTCAGTCGTCGGTCTTCTTGATGATGCTCTTCAGACGTTTCTCGGGCGGCGTCCGCTTCTCCAGAAGCCTCCGGTGCCTCGTGTTCAGCATCGAGAGGAACGTCTGGTGGCGGATGCCGAGCAGCCGGGCCGCGCGCGTCACGCTCCCCCCGGACTCGTCCAGAGCCTGCGCGATGTGCCGCGCCTCGATCTCGTGAACCGCGCCGAACAGCGTGAAGTTCTTGTCGCCGAGTTGCGTGCCCGCCATCCGCCGCATGACTATCCGCGCGCAGGCGCGCAGCCGCCCAACGCTCTCCGCGTGCTGCGTCTCTTCGAGCAGCGTGTCGGCGCGCCGGTAGCAGTCGTAAAGCTCGTCGGGGGAGAGGACGCGTCGTGCCCCGTGCTCCTCTATCAACGCCAGCGCCGCAAGCCCGGCGTTGCTCAACGCGCCCGCCTCTTCCGCCACCCGCGAGGCGCGCCGCAGGACGTTGATCGACTCGTCGTTTCTGCCCAGCCTCGCCCACACCACGCCCTGAGTCGTGAGCGCTTCGGCCAGCAGGGCGGCCGCGCCGCCGTCCTCCAGCGTCCGGACGGCGCGCGCTATCACGGCCTCGGCCTCGCCGTACCTCTTCTCGTCGAGAAGAACGCGGGCGCGTGTCTCGTCCACCTGCGCGAGCATCCCGGCGTCTTGCAGCCTCCGCAAGACCGCCACCGCGCCGTCGAGGTGTTCGTGCGCCTGCCGGTACCGCCCCATCTTGCGGAGCAGGTTGGCGAGGTTGTTCTCGTTGATGACGCGGTAACGCTTATGATCGGCCTGTTCGTAATGGTAGATGGCGGCGGTGTACTCGATGATGGCCCGGTCGAAGTAATCGGGCCGCCCCTCCGAGGTGCCCAACTCCTTGAGCACGAGGGCCAACTCGTTGTGGAAGCTGCCCCGGAGGGTGTGGCTCACCCGCTCGTCGAAAATGTGTGCGTTGTCCTTCAGGATGGCGAGGGCGTCGCCGTAACGGCCGGCACGGAATTCGACGATGTTGAGCCGCAGCGTGGCCTTCGCCCGCGCCGTCGTCTCGGTGAGCACGCCGAGCGCATTCTTGAGCAGCACGCGCGCCTCGTCGTACGCGCCCTCCCGCCAGTAGCAGAGCCCCAGCTCGCTGTGCGCGGCCGCCGCACGCTCCATCTCGCCGAGCGATTCGAAGAGGGAGGCGCTTTCGCTGATGAGGTCTTTCGCGGCCGCCTGCGAGCCGCGCGCCTGTCTGCTCGCGCCCACCCAGCCCGAAAGAGCACCCGCCTGTAGAAGCACTTCGGCGGCGACACTCTTCTCCAACCCCTCCACCTCCGGGCGCCGGCCGATGCCGCCCCACAACCCGCCCAGAGCCTCGCACGCGGCCTCATACTGCCCGTTGTTCACGAGGTCGGCGGAGGCGCGACAGCGAAGCAACGCCCTTTCGTCAGCGCTCAGTGAGAGGCTATCTAGTTCCCTCAGTTGTACATCTGCTAAATTCATGTGAGGTCAGCCTTTCCTATGCGCCCGCCAGAAAACTGGCGGGCGTGAAAAGACCGTCACCCCGCAGCGGTTCGTGACGGTCAGTCCGGCTACAAAATCCATAAAGGAAAAGAAGATGCGAAAGAATATTTGTGCCTTGTTCCTCATGCTGGCGCTGTCCGGCTCAACCTTCGCGGGTGATATGAACAGCCCGCCCGCCCCTTCCCCCGGCGTCATCAGTACACCGCGCGTGCCCCCAACGCCCGGCATGCGGACTGCCGAAAATTGGGGCGAAGACCCGGCGGCGGATGGCATCCTCTACAACGATTACGTGGACGGCATCGCGGCGGGCGCGCTCGCCGCTCTCAACAGCATGTTGGCACTGCTCTAAGCTCCCGTGCAAATACTTTCTTCGGCAAGCTGCCTTCGGCGGCTCGGTCTTAGTGTGCCTGACGTGAAAGCCGAAAAATAGAGGCGACTTTGCGCGCCGAAGATTACTGCTGCGCCGGAGATATTGCAACCGGGATATAGCCCGCCTCCGCGCCGTGCGGGGGCGGGCCGCGTCATTCCCTTTCCATTTTGATGATGCTCCTCAGGCGCTTCTCGGGCGGCGTCCGCTTGGACTCAAGCCGCTTGTGCCTGGTTTGCAGCATGGAGGTCAACGTCTGGTGGTGCATGCCGAGGAGCCGGGCCGCGCGCGTCACGCTCCCCCCGGCCTCCTCCAGAGCCTGCGCGATCAGGCTCGACTCCAACTCCTGCACCGCATCGAAAAGCGAGAAGCCCCCGTCGCCGAGCCGAGTGCCCGCCAGCCGCTTCATCACGACGCGCGCGCAGTCCCTGAGCCTCGCCAGCACCTCCGCGTCCTGCGTCCCCTTGAGCAGCCCGTCTGCGCGCCGGTAGAGGTCGTAGAGTTCTTCACCCGTCACCGCGCGACGCCCGCCGTGCTCCTCAATCAGCGTCAGCGCCGCGGCCGCCGCGATGTTGAGCGCCCCCGCCGCCTCGGCCACCCCGACCGCGTGGCGCAGAACCTCCGTCGAACTTTCACAGTTCCCGAGCCTCGCCCACACAACCCCCTGAACCGTCAGCGCCTCGGCGAGACGCACCGCCTCGCCGCCCTGATCCAGCGCCCAGACGGCCGCCGCTATCGCCCGCCCCGCCTCGCGGTACTTCCCCTCGTCGAGGAACACGAGCGCCCGCGTCTCGTTCACCTCCGCCAGATAGCCCTCGTCCTTCAGCCGTGTGAAGATCGACTGGGCCCGGGCAAGATGCTCGTGCGCGTCCGCGTAGCGCCCGAGCTTGTAGAGGAGGAAGGCGAGGTTGTTCCCGATGAGCGCGGCGTTCCGCTCGTGACCGGACTGTTCGTAGTGAAAGACGGCCGCGGTGTATTCGATGATGGCCCGGTCGTAGTAGTCCCCGTCCGCCTCCGTCGCGCCCAGACGCCGCAGCGTCACGGCGTACATGTTGTGCAGGCTCCCCAGCAGGGCATGATTCCCGCTCCCGCCCAGAACCTGTTCGCTGTCTTTGAGAAGGCCGAGCGCGTCATGCAGTTTCCCCGCGGAACACTCGACCGTGGCCCACCTCAGTTGAACTATCGCCCGCCGCTCGGCGTCCGCGCCGGCCAGTTCGTCGGCGGCGCGCGCCAGCAGCACCCGCGCCTCGTCGTAGGCGCCCTCCCGCCAGTAACACATCGCCAGGTCGCTGCGCGCGAAGGCGGCCTTCTCCGGCTCACCCAGCCTTTCAAACAGCGTTGCGCTCTCGCTGAGAAGGTCTTTCGCAGCGTCCTGCGCGCCCGTCAACTGCCGGCTCGCGCCCAGCCAGCCCGACAACGCGCCTACCTGTAACAGCACTTCGGCGGTCGTGTCCTCGTCCAGCCCCTCGACGTTCGGGCGCTCGCCGATGCCGCGCCACAGCCCTCCCAGCGCTTCGCACGCGGCCTCGAACTGCCCCTCCCGAATGAGGCCGGCCGCCGCCCGGCAGCGCAGCGACGCACGCTCACCCACGGTCAGGGAGGCGTCGTCTAGTTCCCTGGGTCGCTCATCTGCTAAATTCATGTGAGGTCAGCCTTTCCTTGTGCCTCCCATTTTTTGGCGGCATTGAAAAAACCGTCACGCAGGTTTACGAATGTGACGGTTGGTCGGGTCAATACCTCCATAAGCCAAAGAGGAAAAGAACAATGCTCAATGCCCTTAGAGCTTCCGTGATGTTACTTGTGTTGGTCGGCACCACCCAAGCGGGCGAGGTTTTAATTCCCCCCGCTCCGCAGCAACCGCCGCGCGCCCCGCAAAAGTGGTCGGGCGAAATGCTTTACGTCGAAACGGCGTCCCCCTACGTGTCGGACAGTCTGGCGGCCGCCGCGTTAGAACTGCTCGCGATCCTGCCGGCGCTGGTTTAAATCGAACGCCAGTCCATTCGGGGACAAGCTGCCCGGCGGCGGCCGGGCGTTCGTGTGTCTCGCGGGAGGCGGAAAACGGAGGAGACGCCCGCTAAACGGGAGATTAACCCCGAGCGCCGCAGAACGCAACGGTTTTTGCAACCCGCGTGCCTCCTCGCATTAACCCGTGTGGATGAAGTCTGCCGCCCCGCGGCAGCGCGGCGGAGCGCGCTCGGCCGCAGCCGGCGGAAGACTTTCTAGTTCCTCCAGGCGCTAATCTGCTAAAGTCATGTAGGGTAAGCCTTTCTTTATAGTCGCCATTTTTTGGCGGATATAAAAAAGGGCGCCCATCCTGCGCGAGGCGGGCAGTCAATCCCCTTAGCAAAACCCAACGCATCAACGAGGAAAGTCTCATGCGTAGAACACTTAGCGCTGCCGTGCTAGTTGCGGCCTTTTGCTGCCCAGTTTCGGCCGGAATAATTCACAACCCGCCGCCGCAGCCGGCGCCGCTGCTGAAGGGCGCCGTCCTGGAGATGTCGAACGTGGAGACAGTCGGCGCGGAGACGGCGGCACCCGACTGGTCGGACAGCCTGACGAAGATTATGTTCGACCTGCTCGCGGTTTTGCCGGCGCTGTTTTAGTCACTTGCCAGTCCTGCCGCGGACAGGCTGCCTAGTGGCGGCTAGGTGTTTGTGTGTCTTGCGGGGGCGGAATGCGGAGGCGACGCCCGCCGACGGGAGATTAACCCCGAGTCGCGGAGAATGCAACAACTTTTGCAGGGACTTGGGAGGAGCCGGGACGTGTGTGCGGGGGGCGTGTGTGCGGGAGAGTTGGAAGGGGCGGGGTGGGCGGCACGCGCCGCCCGCCCCGTTCGCGTGCTCTAGTTGACGCCCCAGCCGCCGTTCGTGGTGGCGAGCGCGCCCTCGTGCTGGCGGTCGCGCTGCTCGCGCTCGGCCAGCTTCATGTCGCTGTCTACCATGATCTTGACCAGTTCCTTGAAGCCGACCTTCGGCTCCCACCCGAGGATGGTGCGCGCCTTGGTCGGGTCGCCGAGCAGGAGGTCAACCTCGGCCGGGCGGAAGTAGCGCGGGTCGATCTCGACGTACTTCTCCCAGTCGAGGCCGAGGTAGCCGAAAGCCTCTTCGAGGAATTCGCGGACGGAGTGCGTCTCGCCGGTCGCGATGACGTAGTCGTCCGGCTCGTCGGCCTGCATCATCAGCCACATCGCCTCGACGTAGTCGCGCGCGTAGCCCCAGTCGCGCCGCGCGTCGAGGTTCCCCATGTAGAGTTTCTGCTGGAGCCCGAGCTTGATGCGCGTGGCGGCGCGCGTGATCTTGCGAGAGACGAAGGTCTCGCCGCGCCGCTCCGACTCGTGGTTGAAGAGGATGCCGTTGCACGCGAACATGCTGTAACTTTCGCGGTAGTTGACCGTGATCCAGTAGGCGTAAGCCTTGGCGCAGGCGTAAGGCGAGCGCGGGTAGAAGGGCGTCGTCTCCCTCTGCGGCGTCTCGACAACCTTGCCGTACAGCTCGGACGAGGAAGCCTGGTAGAACTTGGGGCGGATGCCGGCCTCGCGGATGGCTTCGAGCAGGCGGACGGTGCCGATGCCGGTCACCTCGCCCGTGTACTCGGGCACGTCGAAGCTGACGCGGACGTGCGACTGCGCGCCGAGGTTGTAAATCTCGTCGGGCCTGATTTGACGGATGAGCGTGTTTAGGGAGCTTGAGTCGTTGAGGTCGCCGTAGACGAGTCGCAGGCGCGTCCCCGGCTCGTGCGGGTCTTGATAAAGATGGTCGATGCGGTCGGTGTTGAAGGACGAGGAGCGGCGGATGATGCCGTAGACATCATAACCCTTCTCAAGCAACAGCTCGGTCAGGAACGAGCCGTCCTGGCCGGTGATGCCGGTTATCAATGCGCGCTTTGACATGAAAACAGATTCCTCTCTCGGGCGCTTACGGCGGACTGTGATTTTAAGATTTTTCTGACGGGCGTTCTACCCGGCGTGGCGCCGCGCCGGTCAGCTTAACACAGCGGCCACGGCCTTCCCCAGCGGCTCTTCGGCCGCCGCGCGGGTGAAGACGCGCTCGGCCGCCAGCGCCATCTCCTTCTGAAAGAGGTTGCTCAAGTAGTTCACGTCGAGCAGCAGCCCCTCGCCGCCGAACTCGCGGTAGAGCGTGATGTAGCCCCACCCGGCCGCCGGAGTCGAGAGCGGCATCCGCAGCGTCCAGAAGAGATGCGAGCCGAGGATGTCGTGCCCGCGCACGTCGCCGCGCTCCCACTCCCAACAGACGAGCCCGCCGCGCTCCTCCGCGCCTTCGAGCCGACGGTCGCCGGCCTCGCGCGCGAGCACACTCCGACTCAACTCGAAGTCGCCGCCACGCCCGAGCTGCACGGTCGCGTAGACGAACTCGCCGAGTTCGAGCACCTCGCGGACGGCGGCGAGCAGGTCGCCGAGCGTGGCGGCGTGCGAGAGCGAGCGGCTCGCGCGGCGGACGCGCACGTGGTTGGCGGCGCGCACGCGGCGCGCGGTGAGGTTGCGGCGCAGCCCCGCCCTCACCTCGTCGGCCTCGTGGTAGCGCAGCCGCCCGGCGACGAGCACGATGACGGCGCCGGTCACGAGCAGCAGCAGGCCCGTCAACTTCCCCTCGCCGCCGTCGCTCGTGAACAGCATCGCGACCAGCGCGAAGAGCGCGCACGCGCCGTAGAGCGCGAACGCCACGCGGCGCTGCGACCAGCCGCGTTCGAGCAACTTGTGGTGGATGTGCTCGCGGTCGCCCTCGAAAAGCGGCTGGCGCGAGATGAAGCGGCGCGCGATGGCGAAGCCGGTGTCGATGACGGGCAGCGCGAAGGCCATCAGCGGGATGGCGACGGCGACCGCGGTCGAAGCCTTCTGCGTGCCCGTGATTGAGAGCGCTGCAAGCACGAAGCCCGTGAAGAGCGCGCCCGAGTCGCCGAGGAAGATCGAGGCCGGGTTGAAGTTGTAACGCAGGAAACCCGTCAGCGCCCCGACGAGCACGAGCGAGACGACCGTCACCAGCGGCCGCCCCGAGATGAGCGAGACGGCCACCATCACCAGCGAGGCGAAGAGCGCCGCGCCCGTCGCCAGCCCGTCGAGGCCGTCGATGAGGTTGAAGGCGTTGCTGATGCCGATGACCCAGACGAGCGTGAAGAGCAGACTCAAAATCGTCGGTATCTCGAACGAGCCGACGAGCGGGACGGTGATGGCCTGGATGCGCACGCCGAGCGCGAAGAGGAGGAGCGCCGCCAAGCCCTGCGCCAAAAACTTCCACTTGGCCTTCACCCCGCCCTTGAGGTCGTCGAAGAGCCCGAAGGCGAAGACGAACGTCGAGGAGAGCAGCACGGCCAGCGCCTCCCGCCGGTAGTTGCCGAGCGACTCCGTCACGAGGTTGTCCACCAGCGGCAGCGCGGCCAGCGCGAGCCCGGCCGAGCAGAAGATGGCGACGCCGCCGATGCGCGGCACGGGGAGCGTGTGCACGCGCCGCCCGTCCGTAGGCGTGTCCACCCACCCGAGGCGCTGCGCCGCGCGCCGCAGCAGAGGCGTCAAGACCAGCGAGGAGACGAGCGCTATCGCGAACAGAGTCAGGTACGTGTTCATCGGGATTCGGGAGTTTGCGAGACTATCTCAGGGGCGCGGTTTCAAGAATGTCGAGGTTGAAATTCGGGCTCACTCGTCGTTCAATTCGGCCGCGACATGACCTCTTCGTAGAGTCGGAGCGTGCGGCGGCCCATGGCCTCAAGGTCGAATTCGCGCTCGACGCGCAGGCGCGCGGCGCGGCCGTAGCGAGCGCGCAGCGGCGCGTCTTCGAGCAGTTGGTTGAGCGCGGCGGCGAGCGCCGAGGCGTCCGCGGGCGGGACGGTCAGCCCCGTCACGCCGTCCACGGAGACGTAAGGGACGCCGGAGTCGAGCCGCGTGTTGACGACGGGCTTGCGGCAGGCCATCGCTTCGAGCTGCACGATGCCGAACGCCTCGCTGCGCGCGACCGAGGGGAGCGCGAACACGTCGGCCGCGTGGTAGTAGGGCACCACGTCCTCGACGTGGCCGAGGAGGGCGACGCGTCCGGCGACGCCCGCCCGCAAAGCCTCCTGTTCGAGCGCGCCGCGCAACGGGCCACAGCCGATAATGACGAGGTGCCCGTCCACATCCTTCATCGCGCGGACGAGGTGCTCGAAGCCCTTGTAGTAGATGAGCCGGCCGACGCCGAGCACCACACGCGGGCCGAACCGCCCGCGAATCTTCGACACCTCAACAGGGTCTGCGCGGTCGAACTCTGCAAGCGGGACGCCGAACGGTATCACGCTGCACTTCGACTTAAACTTCCGCAGGACGGGCGACGACTCGACGTAGTTGGGCGAGGCCGCGATGACGGCGTCGGCGCGTTCGAGCGCGCGCCGCAGCACGGGAGAGAACAGTCCGCCCAGAACCCTCTGGCGCACCACGTCGCTGTGGTAAGTGACGACGAGGCGGCCGGCGTGCCCGCTCACGAGATACGAGAGGAGAGCGGCCGGGTGCGGCCAGTGCAGGTGCACGATGTCCGCGCGCGACTCGCGTATGCGGCGGGCGAGGCCGGGGCAGACGGGCGCCGCCGCAAAGTCGAAGAGCGTCCCCGCCCTCGTCACCTTCACCGAGTCGAGAATTTCTTCGACGGTGCGGCGGCCCTCGCCGGCCACCAACACTTCGACGTTGACCCGCCCGCGCAACTGCCCGCAGAGCGCTTGCAGGTGCGACTCCATCCCGCCCCTGTGCGGCGGGTAGAACTTGCCGACCTGTAGCACGCGCAGGCGTCGCGGCGTCACCGCGGCGGCGTGACTCGGGCGCGGCGCGTCTGTCGGGTTGGCCACTGCCTGCATGTCGTCTTTAAAGAAAAGGCATCGGCCGCCAGACCGTGAGCCGGGCGGCCGATGCGCGGGTTGAGAGAAGTCCGAGACGCCTAGGGCACGTTCTCGAAGTTGTAGGTGACGAGGGCGCCGTTGTGCATGAGCCTCAGGTTATCGACGTTGCCGTCGAAGCCGGGCGCCCAGGGGCCGCCGACCTTGAAGAGGATGCGGCTGTTCGGGTCGTTGCGCACGCCCGCGTTCGGGAAGAGCGCGAGCACCTGCTGCCACGTGCAGGGCGTGGCGGGCTGGCACGGCTGCGCGACGCCCGCGACGTTGTTCACCGTCACCGTCGTCCGCGTCCCGTACCACATCCCGGCGCGCGCGTCCCAGTTCTGCCAGACGTTCTGCTGCACGGCGCCCTGCCCCGGCGACAGGTACGGCTCGAAGACGAGGCGTCCGGCGAAGGCCGCCGCCGCGTCGTTCAGGTCGTAGTCAATGTCGAACTGGTACGACCCCGCGACGACCGTGTTCGAGTTGTTGTCCTGATAGCTGTGATAGAGGGTCGCGAGCAGGTCGTCCATCCTCGTCCCCGCCCAGCCGAGCGTGCCGAGGGTGTGGCGGCCCTGCGAATCGACGGTCAGGAAGGCGCTCCCCGTGCCGAGCGGCGGGGTGGCGGGGCCGGCCTCGAAGCCGCCCGAGCCCGTGCCCGTGCCCGGCAGGTCGTCGAGGAAGAACCAGCCCTGCTGGTTGGCGGGCGAGACGAGCACGGTGTTGGCGACGCCCTGGAAGCCGAAGGTGCCGCGACCCGGGGTCGTCTCGACGTTGGTGTCCGTGCCGCTCTGGAGCACGGGCGTGTACTGGATGTTGGCCGAGGCGGGCCCGGCGATGTCGGGCTGGCCGCCCGGGGGCGTCGCCGAGCCGCCGTAGGCGACGGGAATCTGCGCCGCGTAGCCGGGCTCCGCGGAGTTGGCCGTCGTCACGACCGGCGAGGTCGTCCCCCACCAGTTGCCGCGGAAGTTCTTGTAGTTGGTCGTCCCCGGCGCGGGCAGCGAGCCGCCCGACTGGCGGTCAACGACCTGCCCGTACCAGTTGGCGCTCAGGTTGTTGTTCGAGAAGGTCGAATGCAGCGCCGTCTGCACGGGCGAGTTGGTGCCGCCCGAGGCGTCGAGGAAGAGCACGCCGACCGTCCAGTTGTTGGTGATGAAGTTCTCGACCACGGTCTGGAAGTCGGTCTGGTTGCGGTAGATGACCCCCGTCCGGTTGAAGTCGATGACGTTGTTGCGGACGGTGTGGCCGTTCGAGTTGTTGATGTCGATGCCGGTGCGGTTGCCCGTGATGATGTTGTCGCGGATGACCGCGCCGCTGACGGCGAGCCCCTGGATGGCGAAGCCGGCCGCGTTGAGCCCCGCGTTGTTCCAGTCGGTCGTGTTGTTGCCGAGGCGCGTGACGGTGAAGCCCGCCACCGTCACGTTGTTCCCCGATATCTGGAAGGTCGTGCCGGGACCGCCGATGGGGCCGCGGACGTTGGTGCTCCCTGCGCCCGAAGTGCCGACGACCGTCAGGTTATTCTTGTTGACGTTCACGTCCTCGTCGTAGGTGCCGGCCGCGACGTTGATCTGGTCGCCGGGGTTCGAGGCGTTGACCGCCGCCTGAATGGACGAGAAGCAGCCGCCCGTGCCGCCCGGGTTGACGCAGCGCGCGGCGACCGGCGAGCAGCTCCACGCCTCGATCTCGACGATGCGGCTGTAGGTGTTGTCGTTCGACGCGCTGATGAGCACTCGGATGCGGTCGGTGGTGACGGGCGCGAAGACGAACTTGCGCTTCGCCAGCGTGTTGTTCGTAACCGCGCCGCCCGGCACGTCCACGAAGGCCGCGCCGTTCCAGTACTGGACGTTGAAGTTCTTGATGCCGTAGCTGTTGGCGGGCGTCGTGTCGTTGACGATTGACCCGTTGTTGGGCGCGTTCTTCAGCGTGTAGACATCAATCTGGCTGATGGTCTGCGCGGCGTTGAAGTTGACTTGCAGGTTGTCGGGGTAGACGTTGCGCGTGCCATCGTTCCAGCCGCCGCCCGTGCCCCAGTCGTTACCGTTGTGCTCGCCGTTGATGGCGCCCGACGCAGGGAACGAGGCGTTCACCGTCGAAGACGCGACGGCGGTCGAGCCGTTCGAGGCGCGCGCCACGTTGTTGAGCGGGTTCGTATCGCAGGCGATTGGGGTCGGCGTCGGCGTCGGGGTCGGCGTCGGCGTCGGAGTGGGCGTCGGCGTCGGGACGACCGCAGGCGCGCAACTGAAAGCCTCGATCTCGACGACGCGGCTGTAGTTGTTGTCGGCCGAGGCGTGAATGACGACCCTGATCCTGTCGGTCGAGACGGGCGTGGCGAAGCTGACGCGGCGCTTGACGCGCGTGTTGCCCGTGAAGCTGGCCGCCGTCACCCACGACGCGCCGTTCCAGTACTCCACATCGAAGCTGGTGTTGCCGTAGCTGTTGGCGGGCGTGAAGTCGCCGACCGTCGAGCCGTTGTTCGGCGCGTTCTTCAAGGTGTAGACATCTATCTCGTTGATAGACTGGACGACGTTGAAGTTGACCTGGATGTTGTCGGGGTAGACGTTGCGCGTGCCGTCGTTCCAGCCACCGCCCGTGCCCCAGTCGTTACCGTTGTGCTCGCCGTTGATGGCGCCCGACGCGGGGAACGAGGCGTTGATGATCGAGGAGGCCACGGCCGTCGAGCCGTAGGAGGCGAGCGCGACGTTGGTGCCGCAGACCGGGGCGCAGTTGGTCTCGTTCGTCAGCCAGTTGGAGAAGTTGACGTTGGTGCTGACCTTGTCGCCCGCGCCGGGGCCGACGGGGCCGGGGCCGCTGGCCGCGCCCCACCAGTTCGACTGCGCGTTGACCGTGGCGCCCGAGTTGTTCTGCACGCCGATGGTCGGATTGCCGACGATGTTGTTGTTGGTGGCCGTCAGGCCGTTCGACGCGGCGGCGTCCACGACGATGCCGCTCGTGTTGCCGTTGATGTTGTTGCAGGTCAGGGTCGGGACGGCCGGCGTCTCGTGGTAGACGCCGCGGATGTTGTCCGTGACGTGGTTGAGCGTGAAACGAATGTTGGGCGACGTGGCCGAGGAGTTCGTGACGTTGAGCCCCTCGACGCGCGTGTAGCCCGCGCCCTGAAGGGTCGCGCGGTTGCCGTCAACCGAGTTGTCCGTCACGTCCACGGCGACGGTCTGCTGGACGGACTCGACGCGGATGCCCTGGTAGGCGGTCGGGGTGGTGACCTGCGGCGGCAGCGGCGACTGCACGTAGGCTTCGACCTTGTTGCGCACGATGGTGAAGCCGGGGCTGGTGTAGACGTAGTGGAGGTTGTGGCGGATGCCGATGCGGAACGCCTGGACGCTGTTCTCGGCGATGACGGAGGCCGGGTGCGTGGTCACGTTCCCGCTGAAGTTCTCGATGACGATGCCGCTGCGCGAGCGCGTCACGACGTTGCGCGTCACGTCCGCCCACGCGTCGTCGGAGATGCGGAGGGCCTGGCCGAAGTTGCCGAGGAGGTTATCGACCTTGTTGGCGTTGATGCGGCTGTTGGCGTTGCGCGCCCCGCCGATGCCGAAGGTGTTGAGCCAGATGCCCATCTCGCCGACGTTCTTGACGATGTTGTGCTCGACGACGGCGTCGAGGTTGGCCGACCCGTCGCCGTAGATGCCGAACTCGGCGTCCACGTCCGACCCGTTGAAGACGACGCCCGAGGTGAGCGAAGGGTTGTCGCCGTCAACGGTGAAGCCTCTGAAGGTGACGCCGGCCGCGGAGAAGGTGACGACGATGGGCCCGGCGAACGAGGGGTTGAGCGGGTCGCTCGCCGTCGGGATGATGACGGCCTCTGCGACGCGCACGCCCGTGTTCGGGTTGATGTTGGCGTTGGGCCCGAGGAGCGTCAGCGCCTTGTTAACGTCGATCTGCTCGGCGTAGGTGGCGGCCTGAACCTGGATGGTGTCGCCCGCCGCGGCGGCGTTGATGGCGGCCTGAATCGTCGTGTGGCACGGGCTGTTGCCGCCGCACACGCCGTCCGGGTTGACGTAGAGCGTCGAGGCGGCGAAGGCGCGGCCGCCGAAGACCAGCGCGCCGAGGGCCACCGCTACGCAGAGGGCGGCGAGCATCTTGCGCCGCGCGGGGTGAGAACCCGGGCGACGGGTGGTATGTGAGATGGAATGTTGAAGGTTCGGTTTCATATGGGGCAAGTCCTTTCTGTTAACGAGTATCTGAAGGAGCGGCTCGTGGCCGCGTGACGGCGGGAGCGGCAAGCGCGTCACGGGCACCGCCGCGAGAGCGCGAGGGCCGGACTTCGGGCAGCGTTGCGGCACCGGGATAGAATTTGCGGGTTCTGCTCGGGGCGTCGATACGACTTGGGACGCAAGGCCGGTGGTACCAGTCCAAATGATGATGGCACCAGTTCTGAAAGCCGCGCTATCCTATTAGACGTGTCGGCGGCTGTCAAACCGCCCGCGACCTTCAAACACACAACTTGGCGGTGATTAAAGCACACTCGCGGGCTCGCGTCCGTGCGTCATGCCACATACGCTTGCCCCGGCCGTCACATTACGCGCGGCGTCGGCCGGGGCTTACGACAGCTCGCGGTAGATGGAGACCATCCGACGCGCGTACTCCTCCCAACTGAAACGGCGCGCGTGCGAGACGCCTTCGGCGCGGCGCGCAGCCCAGCGCGCGGGGTCTTCTTCCCTTTCTTTCAACAGCCCGATTGCCGCCTCGGCCCACGCCGCCACGTCGCCGGCCGCCCGGTAAACGGCGGCGCGGCCCCCGACCTCGCGCAGCACGGGCAGGTCGCTCGCGAGCACCGCCAACCCAGAGGCCAGCGCCTCGACCACGGGGAGCCCGAACCCCTCGCGCTCCGAGGGCTGAAGCAAAAGCGCCGCGCGGCGGTAGACGGCCGCCAGCACGCGACTTTCGAGGAACGGCAGGACGACGATTGAATCGGTCAGGCGCAGCTCTTCGACGAGCCGGAGTTGCGCCTCCGTGAACGCCCCGCCGACGCGCACCAGCCGCGCGCCTTTTAACTCGCGCCGCACCTCGCCGAAGACGCGCAGCAGAACGTCCAGACGCTTGCGCCCGACCGTGCTCCCGACGTGCAGCAGTTCCGGGGCGTCGCCCGAAGGCGAGCCGAGCAGCCGCGCGGCCTCTGCGTCGGCCGGGGGGTCGGGCGCGGGCGTGTAAGCGGGCGAGACGCCGTTGTGCACGACCTCAACCCGCTCGGGCCGCACGACGCCGTGCGCGAGCAGTTGATAGCGCGTGTGCGCGCTGTCGCAGGTGACGCGCGCGGCCTTGCCCAGCCCTTCGAGCACGCGGCGCGTCATGGCGCGGAACAGGCGCGGGCGCGGCTCGGCCGCGGGGTCGAGCAGGCAGCGGAACGTGTCGAGGTCGTGGCAGGTGACGACCGTGCGCTCGGCCGGCAGGTGGTGGACGAGTTGCGCGTAGCTGTGATCGACGACGTGGAAGATGTCGAACTCGGCGCGGCGGCGCGCGACGTGGCGCGGGTAGTCGAGGAAGCGGTTGAAGACGCGGTCGGCGTTGAAGCGGCGCCCCGCCGACTCGCCCGCGCGCGAGAAGCGGCGACGCAGCGTCGGGCAGACGCGCGCGGCCGACACGTGCCCCGCGTGCCCCGCCCCCAGCCCCTCGATGAGCGCGTCGGCCACCAGGTTCATGCTGTGCCAGTTCTCCTCCCGCAGGTCGCACACCACCGCCACGCGCCGCGCGCCGTTGCCGTCCGGGTTAGTCATTACAGAGAATCTGCTTCTTCGCGCAGCGGCCTGCGTCGGCGGCCCGCGTCGGGTCGCTCACTTTGTCCCGGCGCCTCTTCGCCCTGATTGCTTGTGCGCGCCACGATGACCTCTTCGAGCCGCGCGAAGACGGCGCGGCGGTCGTAACGCGCGCAGACCATCTCGCAGCCCCGCGCCGTGCGGCGGGCGGCTTCGGCCGGGTCGTCGAGCGCTTCCCTGATGCAGCGGGCGAGCGCCGCGGCGTCGCCCGCCGGATAGCTCCAGCCGGTCTCGCCTTCGAGAATCGTTTCGCGCAGGCCGCCGACACGCGCGGCCACGACGGGCACGCCGCAGGCCAGCGCTTCGAGCGGCGAGAAGCCGAGCCCCTCCTCGCGGCTGGCCTGCACGCAGAGGTCGGAGGCGCGGTAGTCGTCGGCCAGCCCCCGGTGCGGGTGCACGGCGTCGGTCGCCACGACGCGCCCGTCCACGCCGAGACGCCGCGCCGCCTCGACGAACGCGCGGTGTCCGCCGCTGCGGTGCAGCAGCCGGAGGTCGCGGCCTTCTCCGAGCAGCATGCGAAAGGCTTCGAGCAACGTCTCGGCGTCCTTCTCGGGCGCGACGCGGCTGCTGAAGAAGATGATCGAGCCGTCTGGCGGCAACCCCTGACGCCTGCGCGCGTCGCCCTTCGGCTCGCGCGCGGGCGAGAAGATTTCGGTGTCAACGCCGTAGACGGGGACGACCGTGACGGGGCGACGGCCGCCGTGCCCGCGCACGACCTCCGCGAGGTGTTCGCTCAGCACGAGGTAGTGCGAGCCGACGAAGGCGTTGAGCCGCGCGAGCGCGCCGAGGGTCAGCAACTCTCGGCGGCGGAAGCGACGCCCCGGCTCTGCGTGTCGTCGCCGGCAGAGGTAGTAGCGCTCGACGGGGCTGCACACGAGCATGAAAGACGGAAGCCCGGCGAGCCCGCACGCGACGTTCACGGCGAGCGCCGCCGCGCCGTAACCTTGCACGACGACGGCGTCAACGTCCGCGCGACGACGCCACACCTCCGCGAACGCCGCGCGCGCGAACCGCAGGCGCGACGCCGGCCCGGTCTTCAAGTCGAAAGCGGCTTTCGTCTCCTGACTTATCTCGACGCCGCCCTCGATGCGCCGCGCGAGCACGGAGAGGCGGAAGCGCTCGGCCAGCCCCTCGACCAGCCGCACGTCCGACCCGCTCTCGACGACGAATAAGAGCCGCGGCCTCTTCACCTCGACAACCCCCGTCCTCACACGCCGCAGGGCGCGGTAGGCCGTGCAGCCGATTGAAGAGGGCAGCCACGCGCACACGCCCTGCACGCCGCCCCGGAGGAAATTTTTGAGCACGCCCGCGTCGTTGCCGTTGCGGCGGGGCCAGGGGTAGTAGTCGCTGCGGAGGAAACCTCGCGCCGCGTCGCGGTCGCCGTGTTGGAGGCAGCGGCCGACGGCGTCGGCGAGCAGAGGGGCCATGAAACGCCGCTTGTGGCCTTCGGCCCCGGCGGGCGCGGGCAGCCCGATGAGGTAGGGCGCGAGCCTCTCGCTGCGCAGGCCCGCGGCGGTGGCCGAGCCTGGGTGCGTGCGGTACTCGGAGAGGTATTCGGGGACGAAGGCGAAGGGGCGGCCTTCGCCCGCGAGGCGGATGAAGAGTTCGATCTCGGGCGTGTTCAAGTCCTCTTTGAAGCGGAGGCGGCGCACGTCCGCGGCGCGGACGAGCGAGGCGCAGATGGGGACGGAGTTGCGCCACACGGCCGCGGCGGCGTCGGGCAAATGGCCCGCGGGCAACCGGTCGCGCGCGTAGGCGCGCGTGCACTCGGCGCTCTCGGCTTCGAGCCTGCGGCCGCGCTCGTCGATGAGGTAGTGGTTGGCGAAGACGACGCTCGTCTGTGAGGCGGCCGCGCCTAACAGCGTGTTCACGAAATGGGGCAGGAGGCGGTCGTCGTCCCCGATGATGGAGAGGTATTCGCCGCGCGCCGCGTCGGCCAGCGCGTTCCAGTTGCCGGCCAGCCCGAGCCTCTGCCGGTGGCGCAGGTAACGAACCCTCTCATCCCCCGCGGCCTGCTCAAGACACCAGCGTTGAAGAGACTCGTCGCGCCCGTCGTCGCCGATGAGAATCTCGACGCGCGCGTGCTGCTGCGCGCGCGCGCTCGCGACCGCCTCCTTCAGATAGTGGAGGCGTTCGAGCGTCGGGATGGCGATGGTGACGAGCGTGTCGCTCACGTCCCTCAAGTCCCTCAAGTCCCTTAAGTCGTCTTCGCGCTCCGGCTGACCATGATGAACTGCACGCCGAACAGGCCGGGCCCGATGCGGAGCACCGCGCGGTCGAGCGCGCGGCCGAAGACGGGGACGAAGCGCGAGAGCGGGAAGCCGCCGTCCGCCTCGCGCGTCGCCTCGGCGTAGCCGCACTCCGCGAGCAGAGCGCGCGCCGTCCGCCAGTCGTAGAAGCGATAGTGCGTGCGATCCATCAGGCCGCCGTCGGTGTACTCGAACCTCCCGCGCAGGAACTCGAAACGCTGCCGCCAGTGGAGCGCGTTTGGCAGCGCGACGACGAGCACGCCGCCCTCAGTCAGACTCGCGCGCAGGCGACGCAGAAGCTCTTCCGGTCTCGTCAGGTGTTCGAGGACGTGGCTACAGACGACGCAGTCGAACACGCCCACTCCGTCGGCGTCGAACTCTTCGAGGTCGCAGACCAGAACCTCGTCGAGCCGCTCGCGCGCCTCGCGCGCCTCCTCCTCGGAGAAGGTGACGCCGACCACCTCGCGGCCCGGCCGCCGCTTGAGGTGCGCGCCGAGCGCGCCGTTGCCGCACCCGAGGTCGAGGATGCGTCGCGCCCCGTCGGGCACGCGCGCCGCGACGGCCAGGTTGACCGCGCCGTAGATCACACAACCTCCCTCGCGGCGAGCCCTTCCACACTCTCCGCGAAGCGTCTCGACGGCGGGCCGCCCGCTATCCGGTCGAACACATTCATCAGCGCGTCGAGGTGTATGTCGAGGCTGAACTGCTGCGCCGTCTTGACCGCGCCGCGACGCAGCACGCGGTGCGCGTCCTCGTCGCGGAGGCACTTGACGACGGCTTCGGCGAGGCCGCGCGCGGTGGGCGGGTCGCCGGGGGCGAGGTAGCCGTTGACGCCGTCCACCAGCCACTCGGGGACGCCGCCCACGTCGAAGGCGGCGACCGGGATGCCGTGCAGTCCCGCCTCGGGGCCCGCCAGCCCGAAGGGCTCCGGCCACACGCTCGGGAAGACGAGCAGGTCGCACTCCCTGTAGAGGTCTTCCATCTTCTCGCGCCGCAACCAGCCCGCGAACTCCACGCGTATGCCGTCCGCGCGGCGCACGACCCGCGCCGCCATGCGCTCCCAGCGTTCGCGCTCCGGCCCGTCGCCCGCGAACGTGACCAGCAGAGGCGACTCAAGCCGCGCCCTCACCTCTGGCAGCGCCTCGATGAGCAGGTGCCCGCCCTTGAGCGCCTCCATGCGTCCCGCGAAGAGCAGGTGCCTGTGCGGCTTCCCCGCCGCGCGCGCCTCGGCCTTAGCCGTCGCGTCGTGTGAGGGCTCGTTCGGTGACGACTCGTCCGGCGCCTCGCGGTAGTGCGGCGAAGCGCTGTGCGCGTAGTAGGAGAGGTGATGGACGTTCTCGGGCGGCAGCCCGTGCCTGACGTACTCCTCATGCATGTGCAGCGAGTGCGTCAGGATTGCGCGGTACTCGCGCAGCAGTTCGAGCCGGCGCGACTGTAGACGGTAGAGACGCAGCATCGTCAGCGGGTTCAACCCGCCGCACCTGTGCGGGTAGTAGTGCGCGAGACATGCGAGCCCGAAGCGCCGGCCGCAGGGGCGCATGTCGGGCTTCTTAAAGGTCTTCGTCCCGCTGATGCACGTCCCGTAGTACGCGTGTGCGAAGAAGACGGCGGGCGCTATCTTCAGCGTCTCGGCTTCGAGCCTCGGCGTCAGAAGGCTGTGCGTGTAGATGAGGTCGGGCCGCCACTCTCGCAGCGCCGCGAGCGCCTTCCCGCGCCCGAGTTCTTCGACGCACCACGAAGGGACGCCCGGCGGCAGTTCAATCGGCTCCCTGTTGGCGGGCCGGTCTATCTCGTGCCAGAGCGCGACTGTGTGTCCGCGCCGCGCGAGCCCCGGGATGATGCTGCCGAGGTAAGTCTCGGTGCCGCCCACACGCCTCCGGCTCCAGTTGACGACCGCGATACGCACGCGTGTTAAGCCTCCGCCCCCGCGCCGACGGCCGCCTCGACTTGAGCGCTCCCGCCGTCCGCGCGCCTGAGCGCCGCGACCGTGTGCGGCAGGTCGAACCGCTCGCGGTAGAGTTTGCGCGCCGCCCCGCCGAGCCGCGCGCGCTCTGCGGATGAAGACAGCAGTCGCCGAATCTGGTCGAGCACCGCCTCGTCATCATCGACCGGAGCGAGCGCGACCGCGCCGCTCTCTTCCCAGAGACTTTCGGTCAGCACCCCCTTCGTCGTCACGACCGCGAGGCCGTGCGCGAGGCCGGCCATGACGCTCGTGCGGCGCGCGCTGACGCCGTCCGGGTACGGCTGCAACAGAAGGTCGCAGGCCGCGAGGTGGCGCGAGACCGCCTCCGGCGCGAGCGTGCCCGGCGCGTGAATCCGCCCCGCCAGTTCCGGGCGCGCGCGCGCGATCTCCTCAAGCATCGCCTCGCCCCCCTGCCCGAGCAGGAGCACCGCGCAGTCCGTCCTTTCAACGGAGAGCAGGCGCGGCACGAGTCGCGCGAGCGCGCGCGCGACTTGCCCGCCGTAAGTCCCGAAGTGTCCGACGAGGTGAACTCCCTCCTCGACGTAGAGCGCGCGCGTCGCGGCCGCCTCCTCCGCGGAGGAAATGACGGGCGTCGTGCTCGGGACGGGAAGCAGTCCGAACGGCAGGCGCCGGCCGAGCGCGTAAGGGCGCAGGCACCTCTCCCACTTCGGTATCGTCGTCCAGACGCGGCGCGCCGACGCGAGCAGCGCGGTCGTCATCAACCTGTGCACGAAGGCCACCGCGTCCTGCCGCCGCGAGCCCTCGCCGAACGCGAGGAACGGCTCGTGCACGACGAGCGTCACCTCGTCGCCGCGCACGAACGCGCGCGCGCACAGCCACAGGCAGAACCAGACGTTCATCGAGCGATAGCCGTAACCGTGCGGCACCCACTGCACCAGCAGACGGCGCGGCCCCGCGAACTCGTTCAGCGCACGCCCCACTCGCCGCAGGTCGGACGGGCGGAAGCGACCCAACTCCCGACGGACTGTGACCCCTTCCGAAGGCGCCGGCACTTCGCCGACGCCCGCAGGGCACCACACGTGCACGCCGTCGCCCGCCGCCGCCAACCCCTCCGCGACGAGGCGCGTGTGGTCTGCGACGCCGCCCACACGCGGCGGATACTCGCACGTGATGAAGTGCCACTCCATAGAATCTTGAAATTTCAGATTTGAAATTTCAGATCAGGATTTAAGATGGACGAGCCCGTGCTCGCCGAGCGCGTCCTGCTGACCTGTCAGCGGTACGGCTTCGAGCTTCAGCTCGTCTAACAAATTTTCAAGCTCCACACACCCCGCCCCCGCCGAGTCCCACACGTCCGGGTGCATCTCGACGACGATTCCCATCTCACGGCCGCGCGACCTGATGAGCCGGCGCGCGCCTTCGAGCGCGGCGACCTCGAAGCCCTCGATGTCCATGAAGAGCCAGTCGGGCGCAAGGTTCGCGCCCTCGCAGTATTCGTCCAGCGTGACGGTCTCTACGTTGACCTCGCGGACTCGCGCGGCGATGGCGCGGTTCGGCTCGCCCAGGCGGCTCATGCCGTCGGCGTCCGCGGCGTAGAGCGTAGCGCTGCCCGCACGGTTGCTGACCGCCGCGGGGACTACCGTCACGCGTCCGCCGAGCCCGTTGTAACGCACGTGCTTTTCGAGCACCGTGCGCGCGCCGGGGTTGGGCTCGAAGGCGACGACGCGGCCCCCGGGCGCTGACCAGTGCGCGAACTGCAAGACGTAGACGCCGACGTTCGCGCCCACGTCCACGCAAGTATCGCCCGGCCGCACGCGCTCGCGGAGGAAGGCCGCGACCGGCGCGTCATAGTCCTGGCCTAAACGGTGGCGGTGGCGCGGGTCAACCCTGTACGTGACGCGGTTGATGGGCCACGTGATGCCCCGCCCCCCGCTCGACCAATCCAGAAACGACTCGTAGGCCGGGCGCATCAGCCGTACCAGCCGTGACTCACGCCCGATCATTCCCGACGCCAAGCGCGCCGTCTCCTGAATCAAACTCATTATCGAAACTCCGCGGACGTGTTTGAAGGGCTATGCCGTCGAGGCGCCGCCGCCGCTATAGAACCATTCGCGCAGCTCTGCGAGTCGCGCGAGACTTCCACGCCGCTCGACCTCGGCGCGCGCCCGCGCCCCCATGCCCGGAAGCTCGGCGCGCCGCCGCGCCGCTTCCCCTAGTGCCAAAGTAACCGCGTCAACGTCGCGCGGCGGAATCACCCACCCCGTCTCACCGTCCCGCACCCACCCCGCGGCGCCGCAGTCCTCGGTGATGATGACGGGGAGGCCGCAGGCCATCGCCTCGGCGGGGGCGAACCCGAAGCCGTCGTGCAGACTGGGGAAGACGAACACTTCCGCACGCCTGTAGGCCGGGAGCGGGTCGCCCGGCGCAGATTTCACAACGAGGCCGCGGCTTTCCCTCTCGAAGAGCAGCCTGCTATGGCGGCTGCCCGTCGCGCCGACAATCTCCAGGGCGGCGTCGCCGGCGCCGAACGCGCGGAGCGCGCGCAGCAGGTAAAGGAAACCTTTCGCCAGATTCAGGTTGCCGACGTAGCACAGGCGCAGCGGCCCGTCCGCGGGCTTCGGCTCGGGGCCCGCGGTGAACCGCGAGAGGTTCAACGGCTGGGCGATGACCTGAACTTTCTCGGCCGGCACGCCGCGGGAGACCATGGAGCGCTTAGCCCACTCCGAAGAGACTCGGATACTGCTCGCCAGCTCGTACTCCTCCTCCACACGCTCGACCGCGGCCTCGGTCGGGTGGCCGATGTGCGCCCCCCCGCACCAGCGGCGCGACTCCTCCTGAAAGACCTCGCGGTAGTGGCGTATGTGCCCGTTCGGGTTGTCGAGCACGCACCGGACGCCGTTGGCGCGCGCCCAGCGTAACGTCTCCAGGCCGACCTGAGTGAAGACGTAGCAGCGCCCCGGCCTTAAGCGCTCGACCCCGCCCGCCGCCCACGCTCCCAAGCGGCGATCCCACTCCAGTTGATAACTCCCCTGATACCAGCGCCACCACGTGTAGCGGTAGGCCCACTCGGGGATGAACCGCGGGGACTCGTGCCAGGTCACGTCCGGCTCGGCCCCGGGGAGGGGCCAAGGGCTGACGCGTCCCGGGCCGAACGCGTGGACGCGCGAGCCGTCCGCCGCCAGCGCCGTCAGCGCCGTAGCCGCCTGAAGACCGAGCCCGCCGCGGCCCGCGCCCACCCCGTACACGAAGGCTGTCGCCCTGTTAGAATTCATTTGCCGAAAGGGTCGGATGACGCGCTAACTCCCCTGCACGGGTTTCAGCCCCCCCGCAGGCCACCTCAAGACGCCGATGCCGAAGCCGTCCTGACTCTCGTCCTCGACTATCTCAACGACCTCGCCGCCAGCGCGCTTGACCGTCTCCCAGAAGCGCGGGACGCCGCCCGTGTCGCTGCTGGTCTGGACGCCGTGGCGCGTCTTGAAGTCGGGGACGATGTCGTGCAGCACGACGAGGCCGCCCGCGCGCACGAGCGGCGTGTAGAGGCGGAAGTCGGCGGCGACGCCCTCGAAGCTGTGGTCGCCGTCAATGTAGAGCAGGTCTAAGGGGCGCGCGCCGAGCGACGCGCGGACGGCGTCGCGCGTGCCCGCGTCGTGCGAGTCGGCCTCCACGCAGACGACGCGCTGGCGGGCGCGCGCGAAGCGCCGCACGGCCTCACGTCTCGCGCGCTCGAACTTCAGGTCAACCGAGACGACGACGGCGTCCTTCGCCGACGCGTGCGCGAAGAGGAAAGCCGTCCCGCCCCCGGCCGCGCCAATCTCGCACACTGCTGCCGGGCGTAGCCCGCACACCAACTCCGTCAGCCGAAGAATCTCCGAGCGCTTCTGCAAGGGCCTGAAGAAGTATGAACCGAGCAGGTCGTCTATCCACGCGCGCGGGTCTTCCGACGCATCCCTGAGTGCCAGGAGGCGGCGCGCGTCCCTCATCATCTTGAGGCGGAGGTAGAACGCGAGCACGGACTCGGGCGTGGCGCGTAGGGCGAGCCGCCTGAGCGATTCTCCGCGCCGACGCGCGGGCATGGCGCGTTCGCTACTCATCGTTGAAGGAGAGCCGCTCGGCGTCGCGGGGCCGGAGCGCGTCCGAGGCGGTGCCGACTCCCGCTGCCCTCTCGCGCAGCATCGAGGGCACGCGGCGCGCAGTCCACGCCAGTGCGCGCAGGAAGGGGCGCAGGTGGCCGCCGCTGGCGGCCCGCAACAGGCCGAGCACGGCGTACCGGCAGAAAAACTCGGGCAGGCAGCGGGCGGGCGCGTGGAGCAGGTAGAGCGCGAAGAAATTCTTGTAGCGGTGGAAGGCAAACTCCGCCGAGGCATTGGCCCCCGGCGGCGGCTCGAAGTGGTAGACCTTCGCCTGCGGCACGAGCATCAAATGCTTCCCCGTCTTCGCCGCCCTCGCGCACAGCTCGACCGACTCGCCGTACATGAAGAACTCTTCGCGGAAGCCGCCGAGACGCCGCCAGAAATCCGTCCGCGCGAACATCACCGCGCCGTCTATGTAACCGAGTCGCATGGGGCGCGCGAATTGGCCTTCGTCGCGCTCTCCCGCGCCGTAAACCTTGATCCGGTAGACGCCGCCCAGCTCGAACTCGCCGGAGGCGCAGCGGATGGTGCCTTCCGACTTGTTGTAGATGACGGGGCCGCTGATGCACGTCGCGGGGTCTGCCTCCATGTGCTCGACGAGTCGGCGGAGGCAGTCGGGGTCGAGCACGATGTCGTCTTCGGTGAGGAGCGTGTAGTCGCCCGCAGAGAGTTCGAGCCCGCGGTTCATCCCGGCCGCGTAGCCGAGGTTCGTGCCGCTCCGGAAAAGTTTGAAGCCCGCGAAACGTTCGACGACCCGCGCCACCTCGACGCTCGCGGGGCTCGGGTTGTCCACGACCGTGACCTCGCAAGGCTCGTAAGTCTGGGCCCTCACGGACGCGAGCGCCTCGGCCAGATACGCGGGGCGGTTGTAGCTGAGCACGACCACCGAGACTGTAGGTCTCCGGCCGTCTTTGACGGAGTCCAACTGTTCACGCTTCACTTGCCGACGCCCTCCGAAGCGTCCGCGCGGCGCAACGCCCGGCGCAGCGAAAGACCGAGGGCGCCGAGGCGCGGGCGCACGTAAGTGCCCAGCGGCTCGCGCAGCGTGAGCGGCAGCACGAGCGCCCCGTAGACGCAGGCCGTCAACAGTGCGACGCCCGCTATTCCGTAGAACGTCTCGGGCACGAACGCGTGCGCCAGCAGACCCGCGAACACGGCCGCCGCCGCGAAGCGCCAGCACCACGGCGCGAGCGCGCGCGCGAGCCCCGACACCGTCAGCGTCCCCGTCCGCGAGAGCGCCGACAGATTCGCGGGCAAACTCACTAAGCACACGCCCGCCAGCATCCCCGCCCCCGCGCCCCTGATGCCGAAGGCGTTCGTCAGAAGAAGCAGCGCGACGGCCGTCACCAACCCGTCGGCGAGCGCGGTCAGCGCGAGCCGGCGGTCGTGCCCGCCGAAGGCGAAGAGCGCGTAGCCGACCACGAGGTTGCAGTGGCGCAGGAGCATCGCGGCCAGCACCAGCACGGTCAGCGCGAAGCCGCCGTACTGACCCGGCCCCACCCACCAGCCGACGAAGCCGCGGTTGACGGCCAGCACCACGCAGACCACCCCGCCGCTCACCGTCAGCATCAACAGCCCCAGCGCCGTACAGACGCGCGCCGTGTGCTCGCGCGTCGCGCCCGCGCGAAGTTCGCTGAGCGCCGGCACGGCGACCTGCATCAACAACTGCGGCTGGTTGGCGAGCACGCCCGCGAGCTTCGCCGTGAAGGCGTAGGGCACGACGGCCGCCGGCCCCAGAAGTTTTCCGATAACGAGCACGTCCGTCCCGAACAGCAACGCCACGGCAATCTGGTTGACGCTCGTCCACCCGCCGCGCGCGAGTTGCCGCCGCGCCTCCGCCCATGGCAGACGCGGCAGACGCTTCGGCAACGCTCCGGCGAAGCGTCGCCGCAGACGCCACGAGGTGAACGGCAGGGGCAGCAGTTGCGTCGCCGCCCATCCGGCCGCGAGCGCGTAGAGCCCCGCGCCGGCCGCGACGAGCGCGACCGTCAACGCCGTGCCCGCGAGCCACGCGGCGATCTGCGTCTGCGCGAGGAAGCGCAAGTCCTGCAACCCCTGGAGCGTCGCGCCCACGACGCGCAGCGGGAACGTCAAGACCGCGCACAGCAGCACCAGCCCGAGCGCGGGGCGCAAAGGCTCCCACTCGGCCGGCACGAAGAAGAACCACGCGGCGAGCGCCGCCGCCGCTACGAACGGCGTCTGCCACAGCACGAGCCGCGCCGTCCGCCCCAACGTCCGCGGCAGCTCGTCCGTCGCACCCGTCGCGCCCTGCCGCCCTGCCGCGGCCGCCGCCTCGCGCGGCAGCAGCGCCACGACGCCGAAGTCCAACAGCATCAGGTAGGCCATGAGCTGCGTGCCGACGAGCCACAGCCCGTAGTCCTGCTGCCCGACCCGCCGCAGCAGGAAGGGCGTGACCAACAACCCGACCAACGTGACGAGGGCCTGCCCCGCGTAACCGAACCCGACGCCTCCGATGAACTTCCCGGCCCTGCTCATACCCGTTCGGCGACCAACGTCTGCGCGCCGTCGTATTCACCCGCCGCGCGCGCGGGCTGCCCTTCGGCGAGGGCGACGAAATCCGCGGCCACGTCCGACCAACTGCGGCGACTGAGTTGAACTGCGAGCGGCGCGAACGCCTCCTTCCAGGTCTCGATGGAGCGGCGCCAGCGTCGCAGGCGCGCGGCGAGGTCGGCGGCGTCCTCCGGGTCGTGCAGAAGCATCTCCGAGAGCGAGGCGGGGTAGCGTTCGGCGACGCCCGCGCCGCGGCTGACCAGCGCGGGCACGCCGCGGCAGACGGCCTCGTGGACGTTCAGCCCGTACGCCTCGTATCGCACGGGGCTCACCAGCAGGTCGCTTGCGGCGAGCACTTCGCCGAGCCGCTCGCTGAAGTCGAGGAAGCGCACGCCCTCCGCGAGCCCCGCCGCGGCGACGCGCGCGCGCCACGCGTTGAGCCCGCGCCCGCCGCCCGCCACCAGCAGCAGCGCGTCCCAACCAACGCCCGCCGACAACTCCCGCCACGCGCGCCAGAGCGTGTCGAAGCCCTTGTTGTGGTCGTGACCGAGCGCGCCCGCGAAGAGTACGACCGGCCGCCGCTCCCCGACGCCGAGCCAGCGGCGCGCCTCCGCGCGTTCATGTGCGGAGGCCGGGCGTAAGTCTCCACCTAGGTAAACGGTCTGCACGCGCCCGGGCTCGACGCCGACGAGGGAGACGAGGTCGCGCCGCGTGCGCTCGGAGTTGGCGACGACGAGGCGCGCGCGGCGGAGCGCGCGTCGCTCGCGGCGGACGGCCAGCGCGTGCCAGAGCCGGTTCTTGACGCGGAACCAAAGGGGCGCCCCCGCGTCCTTCGGCGGCCACGCCGCGTGGACTGCGTGCACCCAGTTCAAGTCCGTCGAGACGAAGTTCCCGCCGTTGGCGACGACGCGCACGCGCGCGCCTCCCTCGCGGAGCGCGCGCCCCACGCGCCCGGCGGCGAGCGACAGACGCTGCTCGCCCAACAGCAGAGAGCCCCACGGCCGCGGGACGACGTGCGCGCGCGCGAGCGTGTGACGCGCGAGCGCCGGGTCTATCTCGTGCGCGACGAGGTGGACTTCGTGCCCGCGCTCCAGAAGGTAAGAGGCGAGCGCGGCGTTGGCCTTGTCCATCCCGCCACGCGCGTGGAAGCCGCCGGCCACGATGAGCCACGGGTCGCGCCCGCCACGCGAGGGCTCGAGTTGTTCCCGCCCCTCAAACATACTGCCTCGCGAGCGGCGCGGCCTCGCCCTCGCCCGACGCCTCGCGCCCCTCCATCTCTCCCTCGGCCTGCCGGCGCGTCTGCCTGACCGCGATCCAGCCCGCGCCCAAAAGCATCAACGCCGTGCCCGGGATCGAAGTGAGCAGCCCCTTCCCGATCATCCCCGTGGCGAAGAAGGCCGCGCACGCCACCCACGTCAGACGCCGCCCGACGTGCCACTCGTCCGTGCGCCGCACGTGCGGGCGCGTGAAGAGCCACGCGATGAAGGCGAGCCAGATGCAGAGCCCGAGCACGCCCTGCTCCAGCACGATGCGCGCGTACTCGTTCTCCATGTAGTAGCTCGGCGGGCTGACCTCGCTCGCGAGGAAGTAGGGCATGCTCGTCCCGCCGCCGCCGAGCCCGTTGCCGAGCGGATACTCCGTCAGCAACTGCCCGAAGTTGTCGTTGACGCTCCACGAGACGCGCTCGCTGACGAACTCCACGTCCTGAAGCGTCATGAAGCGCTGGAGCCTCGCCTCGCTCGACACGACCCAGCCGACGCCCGCCAGCATGACGAGGAGGAAGACCCACCCGTGCGCCTTGAGCCGGACGGTGAGGAAGACGGTCAGCAGCATCAGGGCCAGGATGATGACGGGCGAGCGCGCCGCGGCCGCGAAGACGCCGACCGTCGTCACGCCTATCGCCGCGTAGACGAGCCGGCGCTCCCAGCGCCCGCGCTCGCGCCTGAGCGCCCACGCGCCGATGAGGTAGGCGAGCGAGAGCACCATCATCCCCGCGTAGGCGTGCGCGCTCGTGAAGGTCGCGGGGATGCGGAGCGCCTGACTGCGGTCGGGGTTGGTGAAGTCCTCGTCCACGACGCTGCGGTAGATGAGGTCGGTCACCTCGTTGCGCGGGTAGAAGCGCTCGACGCCGAGGAAGAACTCGGCCCCGGCGAAGGCGGCCACGACGAGGTTGAGCACGCCGAGCCAGAGCGCGAGCCGGTAGACCTCCTCGTCGCGGAGCCGGCCGCCGAGGAGCAGGAAGGGCAAGAGGAAGATGTTGCCGCGCAGTCCCACGAACTGGACGGGGTAGCTCTGCACCGGCACGAAGAAGAGGACGAGCGGCCACGCGATGAGGAGCCCGACCCACAGGCGCAACAACTGCTGCGAACGGTGCTCGCCGCCGCGCGACCTGCGCGCGAACTGCGTCAGGTAGAGCCCGACGACCGCCGCGTCGAAGATGAAGTGCGACGAGGGCTCGGGGACGTTGGCGCGCAGGATGCCGTAGAAGTACCCGACCGTGAAGACGGTCGCCAGCCCCAGCCACAGCGAGCGCTTCCCGGCCGCGTAGGCGAACGCGAAGGCGAGCAGGCACAGACTTATCGACAGCATCGTCTACGCCTCACCCCCGCGCCGCGGCCGCCCCGTCACTTTGTGAGTAGCGCGCATAATGTATCGCTCCACAGTTTTCCCCTGAGGTTGGGCACTATCCGCTGCCACTGCACGCGGCTCTTGGGCATCCTCCCGGGGAGCGGGTAGCTGAACTCCACGCGCCCGAAGCCCGCCTCGCGCGCCATCCTCCGGATGTCCAGCTCCGTGACGGGCGTGATGTGGCCCGAGCATCTGTAGTCGTGCTCGCAGAACGCGGGGAAGTAGCCCCTGAAGAGGAAGGAGAGGCGCGCCGTGACGCTCTCGTTGCAGGGGGTCGTGACGAGCATTCGCCCCCCGGCCTTCAGACAGCGGTGCGCCTCCTTCATGAAGTGGCGCGGGTTCGCCAGGTGTTCGACGACTTCGACGGCGAAGACCCAGTCAACGCTCTCGGGCGCGCACGGCAGCGGCGACGACGAAACGTCGAGGAGGTGAAAGTCAACGCCGTCCAAGAGACCCGCGCCGTCGTCAACAAGATCGACGGCGGTCACGCGCCTGACCTCCGGGTTTTGTCTGAGCCTTTCTATCCAGCCGCCGTCCCCCGCCCCCACGTCGAGGACGTGGCCGCCCGCGTGCCTCCCGGCCAAGTCCCACGCCGCGTCCCTGATGGGCTCCGGCGAGTGGCCTTTCTCACGGAGGGAGTAGGCCGACGCGTCGCACCCGGCCGGCGAAACGTCTTCAAGCACAGGCCGCACGCGTGGGCACCTCGACCGCGTCCTTCAGCACGCGGAACAGTCTTTCGACCTGCGCCTGCGGGTCGCAGAGCAGGCGCGCGCGCAGAGGCCCCGTCTCCCTGAAACGCGCGCGCGCGGGTTCGTCTTCGAGCAGCCGCCGCAACCGGGCGGCCAGTTCGGCGGAGTCGTCGGGCGGGACGAGCAGGCCGCAGGTGTCGTCCAGCACTTCGCGCGCGCCGCCGAGGGCGGTCGTGACGACGGGGAGGCCGGCGTGCAGTGCCTCGACGAAGGTGAGGCCGAAGGACTCGGGGGTCGTGTTGGGCTGCGAGTAGATGTCGGCGGCCGCGAGCAGGCGCGGCACGTCGCGGCGCTGCCCGGCGAAACGGAGGCGGCCTTCGAGTCCGAGCCGCGCGGCCTCGGACTTCAAACGCTCCTCGTAAGCCCGCTCGCGCGGGCGCTGCCCGCCGCCGATTATCCAGCAGACCCAGCCCTCAACCTCCGAGAGCGACGCGAGCGCGCGCAGGTGCAGCGAATGACCCTTGCCCTCCTCCATCCGGCTCACCTGAATGATGACGGCGGCGGCGGCCTGTGTGTCGAGTTCGGCGCGGGCAGCGGCGCGCGACTCGGGCGTGCGGTAGGGCGCGAGGTCGGGCAACTCGACGGGGCAGTAGACGACCTCGGCGCGCGTGCGTGGGAAGAAGGAGCGCAGCGCGCGCGCAGTGTATTCGCTGTTGCAGACGGCGAGGTCGGGCGGCGTGCGGCGCGCCCAACGTTCGAGCCAGTGCGTGCCCGTGGCGGCGTCGTGCGCCCAGAAGACTAAAGGGAGCGAGGCCGCGCGGACGACCTTCGAGAAGATTGCGTGCGACCACGAAGAGTGGCAGATGACAACGTCGAACTTTTCATCGCGGAGCAGCGCGGCGAGTGCTTTGCGCGCGCGCATGACCGTGGCCGGCCGGCTCACGCGCACGTCGGGAAGATGATGC
>JBEVJD010000613.1:0-9292 GCA_040510435.1 Pyrinomonadaceae bacterium
TGACCTAGTGAATGAATCATAAGCCCCATAGTCTATCCTCCTAAAATATTCTAACCTATCAGCCTAATGCCATTACGCCGCTGTAGCTTTCGGCGATTCAGGCCAACACCTAGCCTGACACTAGTCTAGTGCATTCCTTACAGACATTTAAGCTAATGAAGTGAGGTCAACAAGAGGAGTCTTCGTCAGCATAGAACGGAGGAGGTACAGTCGGAAATTTCAATATGTGCGCGAAAAGTGGTGGATTTTCGCGCTATATGCACAAAGACGATTTCACTTAAAGACTTAATCGCCCCCGTAAGTGCTGATTTTCAACGCTTGAAGGTTTCACTAAATGCTAGTCCTCACACTTCCACGAATTCTTTGGAGCCCCTGTACATCGATCTTTTATCGAAGCGAGGCACCCTAAGATATGTTCCCACACAGGCTCTCTCATGCACCTCAATCGAAATAATTTTAACAACATCTTCGGAAAGAAGGGCATGCGGAAATGCCGGCGTTCACGGCAAGGCGGCGACCCCGGCGAGAATTCAGCCGGGGTCGCCGCCTTGCCGTGTGGCGAAGATTGTATGTTGTCGGGCTACAGTTGGCCGAACCTCTGCCCGTACTCGATTGAGAGGATAAAGGCTTTGACCATCTCAGCATTGACGAAGTTGCCGCCAAACTGATTGAGCTTCTGGAGCCAGAAGTTGTAGCCCTGGAAGTCGAGCGTCAGGTCGGGCGCGTCGGGCGGGTTGCGCCGCAGGTAGCCGAAGTATTGCATCAGCACGAAGGCGCGATTCGTCTCCCGCGCGCGAAAGTCCGCGTCGTCGGCTATTGACCTTAAAGCGAGCGCACGCGCCTGCGTCGTGTTGCCCGCCGCCGCCAACTGATTGACGACCGCGTCGCGTTCAGCCTGTGATAGCGAACCATTCGTGTTCACGTTCAAGGCGTCAACGAACTGCTGCGCGCCCATCGTCGCGGGGTAGCGCGCGAGGAATTCCTCGCGCGCCACGAAGCGCTCGGCGAAGAGTTGTTTGTTCGCCTCTAGTTGCTGCTCCCACAGCCCTTGCCCGACGACGACGCCCTGCCTGATCTCCTGCGTGTCGTGTAGAAAACGCGACAACTGCAAATGCTCGCCCGTGTCGAAGGCCGCCTGGTGCAGCCGATAGACGAGATAGCCCGTCTCCTGAAATTCTATCGAGAGGAAGAAGGCCGCGCTGACGTTGACGCGCTTGACCTCACGGCAACTCTGACGCTCGGCGGCGGGGCGCTGTTCGCACTCGTCGAACTGGCTCTTCCAGAAGGCGAGGCCGTCGGCGTCGGGCAGCCGGTTGAGGAAGTCCGCATAGTGGTAGCGGACGTAACGGTCGGAGTCGAACGACGAGTCGTCAACCGGACTTCTTCCGGTCGCCGCGTCGTCCGAGATTATCTGGACGGCGGCAGTCGAAGGCGTGCCGAGCGCGACACCTACCGGATTGGAGAGCGTGACGAAGAGGGACTCCTGCCCCTCCTGATAAACGTCGTCGGTGATGAGGATGGAGAGCGACTTCGAGCTTTCCCCGGCGGCGAAGCGGAGCGTGCCGTAGGCGGCGGTGAAGTCCGCGCGGTCTAAGGCCGTGCCCGGTTGAGTGGCGTATTCGACCTCGGCGGGCTGCGACAGATCGCCCGCGCGCGTCACCTGCACGACGGCCACCCCCGTGGACGCGGCCTGCGCCGCTTCGTCCCGCCCCGCCTCGCCCGAACCGATGGCGCCGGCGGTGAGCGTGGCCGCGCCTTCGCTCGCGTCGTATGTGGTCGCGGAGAACTGCACGGTGTTGGGCGTCGCGCACGAGGGGATGTCGTGCAGGCGGAACGTGACCTCGTCGATGCGGGGGGGCACGAGGAGAATCCCGAGGTTGCTGTTCGCGACGGAGGTTACCGTGCGGGGCGCCACCGTCACGTCGAGCTTACCCTTCGCGCCCAGATCGACGGTCTTCGCGTCGCCGGTCTCGAAGGAGACGAGGCGCCGCGTCGGCGTGACCGTATATTTGACGACCCTCGACAGGGTGGTCGAGACGGAGCCTTCGAAGGTGACGTTGAAAGAGACGTTGGCGCTGTACTCGCCGGACGGCGTCGTCGCCTGACTGTGCCTGAACAGCAGACCGCCCTCGAAGATGGAGCCCGTCGCCACGCCCGGCGTGAGCGTGACGGAGGCGTCCTGCGCGCCGACAAACTCGAAGCTGTCCCCGCCGATGGTGACCTTCACGTTGCTCACCGTGTAGGTGATGGGCCCCGAGCAGGAGGTCGGCGTGGGTGTCGGCGTGGGCGTCGGCGTGGCGGCCGGAGCTTGCGCGAGGACGAATGGCGAGAGCGATTGGACTGTGCCGCAGACCTGCCTTGTGCCGTCCGTGTTCGTGACGCGGCCGGTCGTGCGGTCAACCAGCACGCCGTTCTGGCCGTGCAGGAGCGCGAGCGAGAGGAACGCCTGCTGGTCAAGGCTCGGCGGCACGGCGAGGCAGACCGTGACGGGGGGCGTGAAGACCGCGTTGGTCGTGATATCGTATGCCGCGCACGTGGGGCAGAGCGTGTAGCCGCTCGGCGGCGTTCCGGCCGCAACGGGGTCGATGGGCGTGACGGTGGTCGAGCCCGTTTGCGAGACGCTTGAGAAGGTGACGCTCGTGCCGCCGGCCTGCGTCGTGACGCCGGAGCCGACAGGCGTATTTTGCGTCAGGCGCGTCACGGAGAAGACCTTCACAAAATTGCTGTCCTGCACATTTCCTGAGGTGTAGTTGACGAGCGGCAATTCGTCGAACGGCGAACCGAAGTTAAATGTCGTCAGCGCATTGATGCGATCCATGATGGTGAGGCTGCTCGTGCCGACGATGCGCCCGAAGACTGTGAAGCCGCCGTTCTGGGTGTCGAGATTCGGGGCATTGCTGTCACTGATGTTGAAGAACCACTGGCTCGTGGCGCTGTTCGGGTTGCCGTTAACTTTCGCCATTGCCAGCGTGCCGCGCAGATTGGAGTGATTAAATTCGTTGGCGACGGGCGGGTCAGTCGGGATTGTATTGACATTGTTATTGACAAATTTATAGCCGCCGCCCTGAATGACGAAGCTCGGCACCGAGCGATGGACGAACAACCCGTCATAAGCGCCGCGGTCAACGTAGCGAAGGAAGTTCGCCACCGTCAGCGGCGCGTCATCGGGCAGAAGCTGGACGTTGATGTCGCCGATGTTGGTGTGAAACTGCACGTAGACGGGAGTGCTCTGCTGCGCCCGCGCCGGTGTGAAGCAGCAGCAGAGCAGAACGAGCGCCGCACCTAAGAGTCCAGGCAGGCGGTTGATGCTCAAGGCGTGCAACTTAGTCGGGCGCGGATTGCGCGCGCGCGGGGCGTTATTTTTTTCAGTTATCATTATCTTTCTCCAGAGGTTGCGTCATACGGGCCGCTTCAGACACTAGAGCGGAAAGGGCGGCGCAAAACTCCCACGCGTCGAATATTTTTTTTCGACGTGTCCTTTGTCGTATTTAAAATCCGCTTTTGTAGGAGGAGAGGGTGGACGACGCTTCGCCGCACGACGTGACGGCGCTGCTGCTCAGTTGGAGTGCGGGCGACCGGGATGCGCCCGCGCGCCTGATGCCGCTCGTCTATGAGGAGTTGCGGCGACTCGCGCGCGGCTACCTGCGGCGCGAGCGCGCCGACCACACGTTGCAGCCGACCGCGCTCGTCAACGAGGCGTATCTGCGCGTCGTCGATCAGACTCGCGTCAGTTGGGAGAACCGCGCGCAGTTCTTCGGGCTGGCGGCACGCCTGATGCGAAACGTCCTGGTTGACCACGCGCGCGAGCGCGCCGCGCAGAAGCGTGGCGGCGACGGCGACCACCAGGCGCCGCGCCTCTCTCTGGACGAGACGCGCGTCCGCATCGAGGAGCGCGCGGCCGAACTGGTCGCGCTCGACGAGGCGTTAAAAAGTCTCGCGGAGTTCGACGAGCGCAAGAGCCGGGTCGTGGAGATGCGTTTCTTTGGCGGCCTGAGCGTCGAAGAGACGGCCGCCGCGCTCGGCGTCTCCGACAAGACGGTGATGCGCGAGTGGCGCGTCGCAAAGATGTGGCTGCACCGGGAGTTGAGCGGCGAGGACGACGAGGCCGATGGACGTTGAGCGCTGGCGACGAATCGAAGAACTGCTCTGCGCGGCGCTCGAATGCGACGGCGGGGAGCGGGCGGCGTTCATCGAACGGGCCTGCGGCGGCGACGCCGACCTGCGCCGCGAAGTCGAATCGCTGCTCGCGCACGAAGTCCCGTCCGAAAGCTTCATCGAGGACTCGGCCTTCGCACTGGCCGCGGAGATTCTGGCCGACGACGCGGACGCGGAGCGAGAACGCTGGGAGGGTAGACAGGTCGGCGCGTACCGCATCGTGCGCGAGATAGGGCGCGGCGGGATGGGCGCGGTCTTCTTAGCCGAACGCGTGGGCGACGAGTTTCGGCAGCAGGTTGCGCTCAAAGTCGTGCGGCGCAGTCTCGCCGACGCAGAACTCGTGCGCCGCTTCCGCCGCGAGCGGCAGATTCTCGCCACGCTCAACCACCCGAACATCGCGCACCTGCTCGACGGCGGCGTGAGCGAGGACGGCGAGCCGTTCCTTGCGATGGAGTACGTCGAAGGGACGCGCATTGACGACTACTGCGCGGCGCACGACCTCTCGATTGACGAGCGGCTCAGGCTCTTCCTCTCGGTCTGCCGCGGCGTCGCCTACGCGCATCGCCACCTCGTCGTCCACCGCGACCTCAAGCCGTCGAACATCCTCGTCAAGGAGGACGGCACGCCGAAGCTTCTGGACTTCGGCATCGCCAAGCTGCTCGACGTGGAACAGGCGGGCGAACGCACGCAGACCATCCTTCGTGCCTTCACGCTCGAATACGCTTCGCCCGAACAGCTTCGTGGGCAGAACGTCTCCACCGCTTCTGATGTCTACTCCTTAGGCGTCATCCTCTACGAACTGCTGACGCACACGCGCCCTTATAAGTTCAAGTCAGGCAGCGCGGATGAGATCGCGCGCGTCGTCGAGTCGCAGCCCGTCCGTCCGAGCGCCATCTCGAACGGTTCCGCGGGCTCGCGCGCGTCGGACGGTGCAGCTCGCAAGGCGAAGAGGGGCAGACGAAGTCTGGCAGGCGACATCGACAACATCGTCTTCATGGCTCTGAGGCAAGAGCCGGAGCGCCGCTACACTTCGGTCGAGCAGTTCGCCTCGGACATCGAGCGCTATCTGGCCCGGCGTCCCGTGCTCGCACGCCCGAACACTTTGTCGTACCGCACCGCGAAGTTCGTCCGTCGCAACCGCATCGCCGTCACGGCCGCCGCCATCGTTCTGTTGACGCTCGTCGCGGGCCTGTCGATCACATTGCATCAGTACCAAAACGCTCGGCGCGAGCGAATCAAAGAGGAGGCCGTCAACGGCTACTTGCGGAAGATGCTGCTCTCTACCAACCCCGCCGTGAAGGGCGCGGGCGAGCGCGACGGCGATAGGACGATTAAGGACGTGCTTGACGTTGCCGCGGGTGAGCTTGAGAGCGAAGAGTTATCGGCGCAGCCGGAGGTGAAAGCGCAGTTACAGCACATCATCGGCACGATCTACCTCGCGCAGGGGCGTTACGAACAGGCGGAGCAGCATCTGCGCGCGGCGCTCGTGGCCGAGACCTCGCTCTACGGCGACGACGACCCCGCAACGTTGGACACGCGACTTTCGCTCGCTCAACTCCTCGTCACCAAGGCGGACTACGACAGGGCCGAACAGAGTTACAGACAAATTCTGCCGGTACTGCGCGCGGGAACCTGGCAGGGCACGGTCAAACCGACGCTGCTCCAAGGCGCGCTCAACAGTTTCGCCGTCCTGCGCCGAGCGAAAGGTGATTCAAAGGAGGCGGAGCAACTTCTGCGCGAGGTTGTCGATTTGCGCGCATCATTACCCGCCGAGGCTCAGGGCTTGACGAGACAGAGCCAGACTGTCTTAGTCCTCACGCTGCTCGATCAGGGGAAGTTCGACGAGGCGGAGACGTTCGCGCGCCGACTCGTCGCCGAGTTCCGGCAGATGCCCGACGTCAACGCGCCGGAGATGTGCGGCGCGCTCACCATTCTCGGCAGCGTCCTGATGGAGCAGAGCGACCTCGCCGGGGCCGAGGCGATCCTACGCGAGGCGGAAGCCCTCTACCGCAAACACTACAGCCCGAACTTCATCCCCATTTACGACAACCTACGCTTGCAGGCGCAGACTCTCTACCTGCAAGGGCGACTCCCGGAAGCGGAAGCGTTAATAGACCGGGTGCTGGAAAACTACAGGCAGAACTCAAACCCGCGCTACATCAGCTTCGCCACCGCCCTGACCGTCAAGGGGCAGATGCTGAACAAGGGCGGGCGCCCCGACGAGGCCGAAAGATTGTTGCGCGAGGCGTTGGCGTTGCGCGAGGCGAACCTGCCGCAAGACCATTTCATGACGGCGCTGACCAGAGGCGCGCTCGGCGAATGTCTGGCGGCGCAAAAAAAATTCGCCGAAGCCGAACCGCTGCTGTTGGCGAGCTACGAATCCCTGACGCTTTCGCAAGCCGGCGACAACCCGCGCACCTCTCTGGCGAAGCGCCGTCTGCTTGAGCTTTATGCGGCCTGGGGAAAGTCAGAGATGCTTACGCGCTATCGCTAACCTATTCGTCTATTAACCACTGCTACTGTATCCCCCTGACTGCGACCTTCATCGAACTGAGACATCCCCGGCGAGCTGAATACTGCTCCATCGAGAAGACCAATTGAATACCGCAAGAATACTGGTTCGGAACTTCTCGTTATATGCGCGAAAAGTGATGGATGTTCGCGCTTTACGCACGAATGATTTCTCGCTTTATGAGCGAATTCCCTTCCTATAGCGGTTGGCAGTTGAGTGTGACCGTTTACCGGCGGGCTCAGCCCGCCTCTAAACGGTATGACAATTAGTCCCAGTCAAATGCAAGTCGCTATAAGTTGTTGATACTTGGTGGAGGGAATTCTCACTTTATGGCCGAACCGACAGCGGTAGTAACTTTCGCCGCGCTCGAAGCTCTTCTCACTTGCCGGTTCGCGGACGTGCGCCTCGGTCAGAAGCGGCAACTGCTCTTCGGGCATACGGCCATTAATGTACGGACTGACGGCTACTCTTTCGACGCGCCGCTCAACTTCGCCTTGAGCCGGGTCTTGGCCTCCGCTTTGGGCGAGAGTGAGAGCGCCTTGTTCCAGGCATCGCGCGCCTCGCCCGCGTGGCCCAGGCGGGCGTGGGCGTCTCCGAGGTCTTCGTGGTTGGCGGCGTTCTGCGGGTCGGCCTTGACGGCTTCTTTGAAGTCGGCGAAGGCTTCGTCGAGCTTACCCTGCGCGAATTTGGCCCGGCCCCGCGCCCCGAAGGCTGCTTTCATCGGCGGGACGATCTCGATGGCGCGGTCGTAATCGGCGACGGCCGCGTCGTAGTCCCCCTTCCAGTGTCGGGCGAGGCCGCGGTTGTAGTAGGCGGCCGCGTAGAAGGGGTCGAGTTTGATGGCCTCGGTGAAGTCGGCGACGGCCGCGTCGTAGTCGCGCCTGTTGTTTTGAGTCACGCCGCGGGCGAAATAGTGGATGGCGGGGGAGTCGGAACCCACCTTGATGGCCTTCGTGAAATCGGCGAGGGCTTTGTCGTAGTCGCCTCTCGCGCGGTGGATGGCCCCGCGGTGGTAATAGGCCATCGAGTAGTCGGGGTCGAACTCGACGGCTTTCGTGTAACTCTTCACGGCCTCGTCCAGTTTTCCCTGATGATAAAATTTAGTGCCGCTCTCCAAGTGTTCGCCCGCCTCGTCCGACCTCCACCCGCGCCCCGGCCCGGGGCCTATTCCGCCGCCGCCCCCTATGCCTTCCTGACGCACGCCCTGCGCGGCCAACGCGCGCTTCTTCTCCTCCTCGGCGATTCGGGCTTTGACCTTCTCCAACAGCGCCGGAGGGATTTGAGATTCGCTCTCCGGCGCGATCTTCAGCAGGGAGGCGGCGACCTCCTGGCGGATGTAACTCTCGCGGTCGTTCAGAGACTTGAGCAGAGCCGGGACGAACTCTTTCGCCGCCGGCCCGATGGCCCCGAGCGCGGAGGCCGCCTCGCGGCGGGTGTACCCGTCCTCTGCCTTCAGCGCCTCAACGAGCGCGGGCGCAGCCGGCTTCGCCGCGGGGCCGAAGCTGCGAAGCGTCTGCGCGGCGCCGACACTCAGCTTCGGGTTGTTCAAATCCTCGACGAGGACGGCGACGGCGACGCCGCTCGACTCCGGCTCGACCCGGTTGAGGGCCCTGGCGGCGGCCTGCCGAACGCGTGCGTCCGTGTCTTTCAGCAGTTGAATTAAGGAGGGGGCGGCCTCCTTGGCGTCCGGTCCCATGACCGCGAGCGCGTTGGCCGCGTAGTTACGGACGTTGCCGTTTTCGTCGCGCAAGGCTTCGATGAGGGCCGGCACAGCGGCGCGCGCCTGCGGCGCGTAGCGCCATAGCGCCATCGCAGCCATCCAGCGGGCCACGCTCTCCGTGTCTTTCAGTTGCTCAATCAGCCCGACGACGATGGCTTCGGTGTGCGGGCCGCGCTCTTCCACGACCCAGGAGAAGGCGGCCGCCCGGGCCGAACAGTGGCGGACTTTAATGTCCGCGTCTTTGAGCCCTTCGACGACGGCTGCGATGGCGGCTTCGACGTGCGGGCCGCGCTCTTCCACGAACCAACGGCCACTGACCGCCCCCAGCAACCCGCAGCGCACGTCAGCGTCCGAGTCCTTGAGCGCTTCGATCAATGCGGGCGTAGCCGCTTTCGCATCCGAGCCGAGGGTAGCAAGGCGCGAGGCGGCGCGTGCGCGGACTTTAACGTCCGGGTCTTTTAACTCCCTGACGAGGACGGGTACGTCAGCGGCGATGGGCTGGTCGAGTTGCGAGATGGCATAGGCCGCGGCTTTCCGGACGGCTTCCTCTCCGTCGCGCGAGGCTTCGTTCAGGGCGGCGACGGCAGCGCGTGCCTTCGGCCCGAACCCGGCCAGTCCGTACGCGGCCTGGCGTCGTATGTCCTCGTTCCCGTCCTTGAGCAGCTTAGTGAGCGCGGGGATGGCGGCCTCGTCGTCGGGGCCGCGCGCGCGCCAGAGCCACAAGTTCTTAAGCGCCATGAGGGAGCGGTGGCGGACTTTGTCGTCCGAGTCGCCGAGCGCTTCGATGAGGTCGGGCAGGGCCGCTTTCGCCTCCTGACCCAGCAAGACCAGACGCCGCGCCGCGTCGGCGCGGACTCGCGCGTTCCTGTCTTTTAATTCCCTGACGAGGGTGGGCACGTCGGCGG
>JBEVJD010000614.1:0-14872 GCA_040510435.1 Pyrinomonadaceae bacterium
CGCGTCATGGACATTCTCGGCATCGGGCCGGGCACGGACGTGGCGGACATCGGGGCGGGTTCCGGCTGGTTCACCGTCCGCGCGGCGCGGCGCGTGGGTGAAGGTGACCTCGTCTACGCCGTCGAAATCAACACGGACTACCTGAAGCATATCGAGGAACGCGCCGCGCGCGAGAAACTCCCGAACGTCCGCACCGTGTTGGGCAAGGAGGACGACCCACGGCTTCCCGCCGACAGCGTGGACGCCGTCCTCCTCCTGAAGACCTACCACGAAATAGCGCGGCCGGTTCCGCTGCTCAGACACGTCCGGCGGTCAATGCGCGCGGGCGCGCGTCTCGGGATCATAGACCGCAACGGTAAGGGCGATGACCACGGCCTCGACGCCGACGCGGTCATCAGGGAGGCCGGGCGCGCCGGCTTCGAGTTAATCGAACAGTATGACTTCGTCAAGCCGGACGGCATGGATTATTTTCTCGTCTTCCGCGCGTCGAGCTGAGCCGCGACGGGGTTAATAATTACCTTGACAGCCTCGCGCGCCGGGCATAGAGTGCGCCTGGCATTTTCATTGTTGGAAGCCGGCGCCCTCCTACCTTCGCTTGCGCACGGCCGACGAACTCCGGCAGACCTCTCAGATTCAGTCCCGTCGGGCGGGGTCGGGAAGCCGCCAGAGTCCTTACATAACTGACCGCCGCGCCGACACCTCTCGCATGTTCTGATCGGCGCAAACCCCCCAATAAGGAGTCAAGCCGTGGCAGGAAAGATCATCGAAGGTCGGACGCTGGGGGCGGACGAGTGGACGCTGATGCCGGATTTCTGCGTCGTCGGGTCGGGAGCGGCCGGCGGCGTCTGCGCGCTCAAGCTGGCCGAGGCCGGCTTCGACGTGATCGTCCTCGAAGAGGGCCCGAACATCCCGAAGGGTGACGGCCCCGCGCCGGCGCAGAAGCGCCCGATGCTCAACGAGCGCGAGGTCGAGATGTACAAGCTGCTCTACCAGGAGGGCGGCGTCCGCCTCACCAAGAACGGCGGCGTGAAGGTCATGCAGGGGCGCTGCCTCGGCGGGGGCACCGCCGTCAACTGGTCGGCCTGCCTGCCTCCGCGGCTCGAAACCCTCGACGAGTGGCAGAAGCGCGGCTTGCCCTTCACGCGCCAGAACCTCGACCCGTACCTGCGCGAAGTCGTTAACTATCTGCCGATTGTCCGCAACGACAAGTACAACACCTCGGCGCGCAAGTTCATCGAGGGCTGCGACCATCTCCAAATCCCTCACGACAACCTGCCCAACAACACGCACAACTGCCGCGAGTGCGGGAGCTGCGGCGTCGGGTGTCCCTACGACCGCAAGATGAGCGGGTTCGTCCGCTGGCTGCCCGACGCCGTCGCGCGCGGCGCGACCGTCTACACAGACACGAAGGTCGAACGCCTGGTCGGCGACTCCGACCGCGTCCGCGAGGTGCACGCGCACTTCATCGACGGCAAGACGCGGCCGACCGGCGGCACCCTCGTCGTCAAGCCGACGAAGGGCGTGGTGTTGGCCGCCGGCTCCATCGGCACGCCCGCCGTCCTGCTCCGCTCGAAGCTCGACCTCGGCAAGCGCGTCGGCAAGTTCACGCACATCCACCCGGTCACCATCACCATCGGCAAGTACCCGGAAAAGACGCATCCGGCCTACGGCGTGCCCGACAACATGTGGTCGCCGAAGTTCGCCGCCGGGCCGACCGGCTACCTCGTCGAGACCGGCTCGTTCTTCCCGGTGCTCTCGGCCTCGGCCACGCTCCAGCACGGCCCCGAGCTGCACCGCATCATGGAGGACTACTACCCGTTCGGGGCCATCTCCTACGCCCACCACACGACCGGCTTCGACGACAAGGAGCCTTACGGCACAATCGAGCTTGACGACAACGGAGACCCGCAGCTCGACTACAGTATCCCGAAGGCCAACCTCAAGCCGATGCAGGAGAGCCTTGAGGTGATGGCCCGCATCCACCTCGCCGCCGGGGCCTCTTCCGTCTACGTGATGCGCAACCCGCCGCTCGAAGTCCGCGCGGGCTCCGGCTTCGACGAGATCAAAAAGATCAACTTCGCCGAGCCGCAGCGGGCGACCGTCTTCACCGTCCACGTGATGGGCGGCTGCCAGATGAATAAGGACGCGAAGCGCCGCGTCGTCAACAACGACTTCACCTTCGGGAAGTTTAAGAACCTGTGGGTCACGGACGCCTCGATCTTCCCGACAGCGCTCGGCGCCAACCCGCAGGTGACGATCTACGCGCTGGCGTTGTGGGGGGCCGAAGAAATCTGCCGCCAGCACAACGCCCCGTTCAAGCTCAAACACCAACAGGGAGGTGCGTGGCCGTGGCCGGGATACTGAGTTCAGCACTGCACAAGGCGGCGAACCCGCGCAAACGCCCCGAGGTCAACCTCGGCGGGCTCGAAAACCTGAGCGAGAAGACGGCGCTCATCCTCTTCGCCGTCGCCGAGGCCGTGCTCGGGGAGAATTTTCTGAAGAAGGCGCCGCGGTTCCTTGAGATGGTCGATGACCACCTCAACTACCAGCGGCCGGCGCAGCGTGAGCAGTTCTTTCTCGCGCTGCTCATCACCGAGATCAGGCTCCTCACGCTGCTCTCGGACGCCCCGCCGAAGCCGTTCTCCCACCTCTCGCTGGCCGACCGCGGCAAGGTCCTGGAGAAGCTCCGCGCGAGTAAGCTGGGGCAGAGCCGGAACATCTACGCGGCCTTCGTCAACGTCTCGGCCTCGACCTATTACGCCAGCGACCTGACGTGGCCCGGCCTCGGCTACCCCGGCGTGAGCGTGGAACACCCGGAGATTCTCAACCGGAAGCCACCCATCCCCTGGCGACCCGGCGACCCGCGGCCGATTGAGCCTTGAGGCGGGGAGAACACGACGCAGGAGGTGAACCCGATATGAACGAGCGAATCATCATCCGGCTGACGGAAGACGGCAAGCACCTGCCCATCAACAGCCTGAGCAGTGAGGGCGTCATGCTGAAGAACGAGACGGACGCCACGCCCAGAGGGCTCGTCGTCGAGTTCGACCAGGACAGCCCCGTTACGAGAATCAGGATGGAGCGCGTGCGCACGCTCCGCGGCTGGCACCCGCACGTGTTCAATCTCACTTTCCAGGTCTTCAACGGGAAGCTCGTCATCACCGGCGTCGATTCGCGCGCGCTGCCCGCCGGGCGCTACTGGTTCCGCCTGAGAATCGCCGACCTGAACCTGCCGCAGGAGAGACTTCGGATTGACGTGCCCGAGGACGGCGACGCGGAGAAGGAGGTCAAGGTTAAGAAGGATAAGCGAGACGTGAAACTGACTTCAGCCGTCACGGCCTTTGACGGGGACATCAAGCGCGTGGTCGAGGCGACTGCGACGAGGCTCGACGGGGCGGCCGCGTCCGAGTGGCTGGCGAGCCGTCAGCCGCGGCCGCGGCGCAAAGCCTGTTTCCTCAACCTGCTCGCCAAGCTGCGCGCGTCCCCGACTGCCTCAGACCACCTGCTCCGGCACGTGCACTACGTCTTCTTCGCCGACGTGGATCGCGTCTACGCGCGCGTCGGCCGCGAACTCTTCACGCGCCTCGACGCGCTGGCCCGCGACCCCACCAAGCCCTTCTTCGACGAGGGCTCGCCCGCCTCGGCCGGGCACCGCCGGCTGCTCGAACGCATCTCCCGCTTCGAAGACAACGCCGACCAATACCGGCTCCGGAGTTTTCGTCAGGAGGGGAAGAACAGCATGCAGGCCGTGGTTGCCGTCCCGATTGACGACCCGACGCGCAACCACTACGCCGACCTCGACATCGACCTCGGCAACCCGCTCCAGAACGTGGTCGGCTTCGTCATTCACATGGGCGAACTCATCAACCCGGGCAAGACCGACCACCTGGCGCTGCGCGAACAGCTCGGGAAGAACAAGACCGTCGCCCGGTTCCTCTTCTACGATGTCGTCAAAAATTCGTAGAAAGCTGATGTCAACAAAAGTACACAACCGCACTCTATATCTGTTCCTATTGTAGCCGCCACGTAGCTCCGCCCGAGACTAAGACCTTCTGTATACGCCTGAAAGTGACTGAATGAGATTGGCGCTCGGATTGGTATGAGTATTGCAATTCGTAACCGTCAGCATACCTCGCTTCCTGTCAATAAGACTCTGCCCGTGAGTCTTGTCCCAACCCTCGCGCGCTGAGCGCCCGCAATCGAGGGTCTCAAAGTTCACTCACAACCGCTCTTAACCTGCGCGGCGGTGAAAGCGCCCCACGACCAATCCCACCCGAAGGAGGGTTATGTCAACTCTTAACAAAACCACGCTTGAGATTAGGGTCGCCGACGTAGACCGGCGACCGATTGAATACGCAACTGTCGTGAGCCCGGGTATCCAGGCCAAGACGCTCGGCCAGGGCCGCTTCGCCCTCCCGAATCTCCCGCCGGGCCGAGTCCAGGTACGTGTGGAGGCGCGCGGGTACGAGGGCATCGAGCTTTCGGTAGAAGTGGGGGGCAAGAAAAAATATCTGGACGTGGTGCTCGGAGAGCCGGGACTGCCCACCTTCCTTCGCCGGGGCGTCCCCATCCCCTTTCGCAGTCCCGAAGATAAGCTCGGCGTTATTGCCCACGGGCCGAAAGGCGCCGCCGCGCTCGAAGCTTACGCCCGCGAGAGGGGACTGAAGCTGGAACGCCCGCAAGGACGCGACCTGACTATCGTCACCAGCCCGCCGGGCGAGCGCGACAGGTTGGAGGCCGAGCTTCAGCGTCTGCCGGAGGTCAAAGAGGTCGGCCGCCTCGTCAACCCGAGCGTCCGGGGCACCGGCATTCTGACGCGCAACATCATGGTGCGCGCACGTCCCGGCACGAGCGCCGCCGAAATCGAGGCCGTCGCCGCCAGCGCCGGTTGCACGGTGCGGCGCAAACTCGCCCTGAAAGACCGCTGGGTGCTTTCTGTGCCGGACGGCACAGGGTTCGACGTGTTGAAAGTCGCCGACGAACTCGACCGCAACCCGGTCATCGTCACGGCCGAGCCGGACGTGGCCTTCACGGCAGACCCCGACGCCATCAACGCTACCGACGAGCTCTACGGCGATCAGTGGCATCTGACGCGCGTCGGCGCACCCGACGCGTGGCAATCGCTCCGCGACGCGAACCCGGCCGGCGTAAACCCCGGCGACCCCGGCGACCTCACCTTCGGCTCGGCGAACATCCTGCTGGCCGTCATGGACACGGGCGTCATCTCGCAGACCGACGGCATGGGCGTCGTCACCGCGGCCCACCCTGACTTTCAGGGCACCGTCAGCGACGGCCAGGCGAAGGTGACCGCCTTCTTCGACTTCGGCGCGATGGTTCCGAATTGCGACGACCCGACCGCCGTCTTCGGAGACGGCTACCACGGCACGTCCTGTGCCGGTGTGGCCGCCGCCCTTGCCAACAACGCGTCCACGGTGGCCGGTGAAGAGGAGGGCGGCTCCGGCGCGGCCCCCAACGTTCGCATCCTCGGAGTCCAGGGGCCCAACCCCTGCACCGAAGAGGAATACTCCGACATGTACCTCTGGATGGCTGGGATTGATCCCGGCAGCCCCGACCCGGCCTTCCCGGCGCAACTCGCTCAGGGGGCCGACGTTATCACCAACAGTTGGGGCGGCTACAACCCGGCGGTGTGGCCTATCTCGGCCTTGATGGATGACCTGTTCATCACCATCACCGACGACGGCCGCGGCGGCCTCGGCACGCTGATGTTCTTCTCCACCGGCAACCAGTACAGCAACGACTTTTGGGAGATTCGCCCCTTCGCGGCCCACGAGCGCAACTTCGGCATCGGGGCCATCACCGACGGCGACGTGAAGTCGGCCTATTCCAACTGGGGCGACGGCGTTGACCTGTGTGCCCCCAGCGACGGCGGCGCCCTGGGCATCACCACCACGACCCTTCCAGGCACCGGAGACCTTGCCGGGCATACCGGCGGGCCGCTCGATTACACCTCCAGCTTCGGCGGCACGTCTTCGGCGACGCCGCTGACCGCCGGGGTCGCCGCCCTTCTCCTCTCGATGGACCCGACGCTCACGCACGAGGAGGCGCGCACCGTGCTGACACGCACGGCCAAACGCATCGACTACGCGAATAGTGACCCCGACGGCCAGTGGCGCGACGAAGACGGCGACGGCGTCAACGAATACAGTTGGTGGTACGGCTTCGGGATGGTGGATGCCGCGCGCGCCGTCTGCGTGGCGCGCAACACGATCAGCGTCGACCCGGCGGTCGGCTTCGTTAACATTCCCGAAGACGAGCCCGCCATTCGCCCGATCACGATCAGGGTACACGGCTGGCGGCCCCGCACGTTCGAGGTCACGGCCGGCCCCACCACCACCACCGGCCCCGCCGGCTCGTTCGTGCTTCATGCCGGCGACACGGGCACCTATGACGGCAGCTTCGACTGCGTCGAGACGCACGTCTACATCTGGCTCCGGTATACGGGGGCGACCGCCGGTGACGAGGCCACCGGCACGCTGACCGTGACCTGCAACGAGACCGGCGAGAGCTGGGACGTGAGTCTCTCCGCCAACACCGTCGTGCGACCCAAGACAGCGCTGGTGCTGGCGCTCGACCGCTCGGGCAGCATGAACGACCCGGCGGGCGACGGCCGTCTGAAGATCGAACTGGTGCGCGACAGCGCCGCGGTCGTGCCCGTGCTGTGCGACGACGGCACGGGACTGGGGGGCGTGAGATGGGACACGGACGCCGACCTCGCGGGCGCGATGGCCGTGGAGGACGCGGGCGACGAAATCGGCGGCGCGGGGCGCACGGCCCTCACCACCTTCATCGAAAATCACGACACCAACATTTACGGCATGACCGCGATTGGTGACGCCGTCCAGGCGGGGCAATCGCTGCTCAACGACTCGGCCGGGTACACCCACGAGGCCATGTGCGTGCTCACCGACGGCAACGAGACGGAATCGCTCTACCTGAGCGAGCTCGACCCGGACGAACTCCATTCACGCATCTACGCCATCGGGGTCGGGACGCCGGAGAACATCAACCCGGCTGCGCTCGCGACCATCGCCGGCGCGAACGACGGCTACCTGCTCATGACCGGCACCATCACCGCGGACGACACCTTCCTGCTCACGAAGTACTTCCAGCAGATACTCGCCGGTGTCACCAACACGGAGATTACGGTTGACCCGCAAGGCTGGCTCACGCCCGGCCAGACGCTGCGCCTGCCGTTCCCCGTGAACGAGACCGACCGCCAGGTGGACGCCATCGTCCACTGCCAGTACCCGTGGCTTTTGCGGTTCGAGATCGAGTCGCCCGACGGCCAAATCTTCGGGCCCGCGCAGGCGTCGGGGCCCGACTCGCGCTACGTGGTCGGGAAGGGGTCGGCCTATTACCGGCTCGACATCCCGTCCACCATCGTCGGGCCGCAAGACCCGGCTCGACCCTGGTATGCCCTCATCAGCCTCGACGACAAGACGTGGTTCGAGTACCTGAGCAGAATAAGAGACACGCGCCAGAGAAGTCCGGCCGTGGGAGCGGCCGTCAACGGCATGCGCTACGCCTTCACGGCGCAGGCCCGCTCGGCCTTGCGGATGGACGTGAAGGTCACGCAGAACAGCCGCGAACCCGGAGCCACGGCCCTCATCAGCGCCACCATCCTTGAGTACGGCTATCCGCTGGTGGCGCCGGCCAAGGTCTGGGCGGTCGTCACCGACCCGCAGGGAACGGCCAAAGAGATCGAGCTGAATCCGGTCAGCAACTCCGCCTACCAGGTGAGTCTGTCGGCAGGCATCACGGGGGCGTGGCGCGTGACAGTTCACGCACAGGGACAGACTTCCATCAAGAGTCCGTTCATGCGCGAGACGATACGCTCCATCGCCGTCTGGCCGGGCGGCGACCGCCCCATCAGCCACCCCCCTCGTCACGAATGCCGCAGTTGGTTCTGCTGTCTCTGCCCCTGCTGGAGACGCTTCATCTCCTGCCTCAAGCGCAGAAAGAAACTGATGCAGTTCCGCCCCCGCCGCGCAGCCCGGCGGACTTCGTAACCGTACCAACGCGAACGTGCCGCGCCGCGTCCCTCTTGAGTCCCTCGCCAATCGAGAGGGGCGCGGCCGGCCGTATCACCGACGGACTCGCTTTAAATCGAAAGTGAGGCTTCTGTGGCAGACAACCCGGCCCCGGCCTTCTTCCGCTGTTGGATTCCCACCGACCCGGCTTCCGCCAGTGTCATCCGACATCTGCGGGAACAGGGGCTCCTCTGCGCGGATCATCGCCTGCGCCGCGACGACCGCGAGCTGGTGGTCTTGACCCAAAGCGAAGTCAACCTGCTGGAAGAGGCCGGCGTCGCCGTCGAGAACCTCGGCGAACTCGTCCCCCACGCACCCACGCCAAGCTCCGCGGATTCCGCCGACGCGATTACCACCGGCTTCGTCTCCGAATACCTGGACGCGGTCGGCATCGCCGCTGCTTTCGCCGACCTTCACGCGTCGTTTCCCGCCCTGACCACCCTGACCAACCTGCCGGAGACCACGACCGGCTACGACGGAAGTGAGCCCGGGCTCGGCGGCGCGGCGCCCGTCAAACTCTTCCGCATTACCAACACCCCGGCTCTCTCTACCAAACCCGGACTCCTGATCGTCGCGGGTCTGCACGCGCGCGAATGGGCGCCTCCGCTGGCCGCGATTGAATTCGCCTCGCAACTGCTGAACAACTACGACCCGACCTCTGCCGACCCCGATGTCATCGCCGTCAACGCTCTGGTCGAAGGTATAGACATCTTCATCGTCGGGGCCGCCAACCCCGACGGCATCAACTACTCGCGTCACGACGAAGACCTCTGGCGCAAGAATCGGCGGCCCAACGCCGGCTCTCCCGGCTGCCCCGGCGTAGACCTCAATCGCAACTTCAGCATCTACTGGGGCGAAGCCGGCTCCTCGTCCGACCCGTGCGACTATCAGACTTATCACGGCCCTTCGGCCTTCTCCGAAGCGGAGAATCGCAACATCCGGCACATCGTCGAGCAGTTCCCGAACATCCTCGCTGCCATAGACTGCCACTCCTACGGCGAGGATTTTCTGCGTCCGCAGCCCGGCGGCGGCAGCTACATCGGGTCGGAGCCCGTGCCGCCGGCAGACGACGGCATCTACTCCGCGCTGGAGACGACGATGAACGCGGCAATCGCCGCCGTCAGCCCGGGCAAGGTCTACTCCACCGGGACGACGAGCAATCACGCCGGCACCTTCGACGAGTACCTTTACTTCGGCCACCGCATCTTCGCGTTCGAGCTGGAGATCGGCGAAGACTTCCAACCGCCCATCGCCGACGCGCTCGTCTCGGTGCAGGAGGCGGCCGGCGCGATGCGCGCCCTCGCGCAGGAGACGCTGAACCTGAGCGCCCGCTTCATCACGCCCGCCTCCATCGTGCAGGTCATCGACAAGTCCGGCAGCATGATCACTTCGGGCTACGTGGACGCCACGCGCGGCAACGCGCAAAGACTCATCGACCTGATGAGCCTGAACGACTCGACGGCGGTCGTCAGCTTCAGTGGCACCGCCGCGACGGAACTCCCTCTGACCAACATCACCGGCGCGGGCGTCTACGCCGCGGCACGCGCGGCCGTCGCCGGCATCTCGTTCGGCGGTTCCACTTCCATTGGGGCCGGGCTCCAACTCGGCTTGACGCACCTGCCGCCGCCGGGCGCGCCGCGCTCCATCCTCCTTCTCTCCGACGGTTATCAGAATACCGACCCGGAGGTCGAGACCGTTCTGCCGACGGTTCCCGGCGGCGTGCCCGTCCACACCATCGCCCTCGGTCTCGCCAGCGACCAGGCACTACTACAGGAGATCGCGGACGAGACCGGCGGAACCTATTTCTTCAGCCCCGACGAGCTGGGTCTTTTCGAGGTCTACAATGTGGCGCACGCCGCCCTCGCCGATCACGACATGGTGTTCGGCGATAGCGTCTCACTCCCCCGTGGAGACTCAAGGTCACGCTCGCGCTCGTTCACGCGCCGGATCGTGATTGACTGCGATGTTGACTACGCGGATTTCAGCATCGCCGCTCATCAGGGCGACGTTCGGCTGGACGCAGAGCTGCGCTGTTTGACCGTGCCGTCCGCCGATCTCAGACGGCTCGAACGCAAGATGGCACCGGGCTACACCCTGTTGCATCTGAAGCGCCCGCAGCCGGGCGTCTATGAACTGAAAGTCTCCACCGCCTCGGCCGGCCCGGTTACCTGCGCGCTGGCGGCATACGTGAAGTCCGCGCTTCGTCTCAACTGGGGGAAGGCGAGCGGGCGGATTGAGCCGGGGCAGCCCATCCATCTTCCCGTCGCGGTTGTCGAGGACGGCCGCCCCGTCCGGCAGCTTTCCGTCTCGGCCGAGGCGCTGTCCCCCGCCACCTCCGTCAGCCTGTTGGCACGACAATGGCGACGGTCGTTGCGCCCGCCCCTTCGGAAGTTGTTGTGCCCCGTCACTCTCATCAAATGGCTCGCGCGTCGTTGGCAATCCGGGAAGACGGCGGACGAGTCCGGGGAGGAAGTGGCGCGCGCCTTCGCCGTGCGTGAGCACCTACTCCTGACAACCGGCAGAGACCCCTTTCGCTACGACCGCAGCAACGTTCACCTCGTGCACCCGAAGCTGGCCCGCGACCCGAATGCCGCAATCGTGCTCAGCGCGCCCACGTCGAAAACCATCGAAGGCACCTACAACCTGCGACTCGTGGTGCAGGGACGGACGCATTCCGGCTGCCCCTTCATGCGCGCCGGCTTCCGCAGCATTCGTGTCGGCTAGGCGGAAACACATGCAGCAAACACTCTCGAGCTATCACCCGCCCCTCAGCTCAGCCATCACCCTCCGCGAATAATTTTCTTAACGCGGATACGCACGCATCTGAAGACGAGCGGCACTTCCTCTGCGGCTGATACACCCTTTTGGACGTGTGTGCCGTCGGAAGGATGAGTCCTTCCAACGCGCGTCCAGAAAGTTGTACCGGCCCCGCAATCCGCGCAATTCAGCAATTTGTATAATGAATCCAAAATCTCCAAGTTAGACGGTCGCACACCCGCACGGCCTCCGACGAAAAAAACTGCCCACCCGCGCAACGCATAAACCACGACAAAGCGGCACACACTTTGCCCTCATGTTCGCGCAAGTAAGTGGTTAGGCTTTCGCAGGTCTCCCCGACCCAAACATATCCAATGTAATGAACGTGAGGGCGTGGCCTTCAGGGATAGGTGTGCCCGCCGGCGATTGTCACCCCCGTCGGCCGGAGCCAGCTTGCGCGACTTCCGGTTCAGACTTTTCAGGAGATGTTAAAGATGAAACTTCGAGTTCTCATGCTCATCATCGCGCTACTCGCGCCCGCCATACACGTCGCGGCGCAGACGAGCCGCGGAACGGTCAGCGGCATGGTCACCGACCCGACGGGGGCCGTCATCAGGGGGGCCAACGTCACCCTCACCAACACCCAGACCAACGTCTCGCGCGCGACGACCGCCAACGACGAAGGCTTCTACCGCTTCGACGCGGTCGAGCTCGGCACCTACACGGTGGTGGCCGAGGCCGCGGGCTTCGGCCAGTTGACGAAGTCCAACGTCATCGTCAACGCCAACCAGAACTCGCAGGTTGACGCGCAGCTCGCGCCGGGCGGCCAGCAGGTGACGATTGACGTGGTGGCCGAGGCCGGCGCCGCACTCCAGACCGAGTCACCCGTCCGCGGTGGCAACATCAGCACGACGCAGGTCACCGAGCTGCCCATCGCCAGCCGCAACCCGGCGCTGCTCGCGCTGACGCTGCCCGGCGTCTCGTCGAACCGCTTCGGCTTCGGCATCGGCACCTTCTCGGTCAACGGCGCGCGCGGCCGCTCGAACAACTTCCTCCTCGACGGCATCGAGAACAACGACACATCGGTCGCCGGCCAGGGCTACCAGGTGACGAACCCGGACGCCGTCGCCGAGGTCGCGGTGCAGACCACGAACTTCGACGCCGAGTTCGGCCGCGCGGGCGGCGCCGTCGTCAACACTATCACCAAGTCGGGGACGAACTCGTTCCACGGCACGCTCGCGGCCTTCCTCGACTCGACCCGCGACGACGCGCTCACGAGCACCCTCGCGCGCGACCCGCGCCTCGCGGCGCGCGGCCGCCTCGACCCCGGCACGCAGCAGGTCTACTCGGCCACCATCGGCGGGCCCGTCATCCTGCCGCGCTTCGGCGAGGGCGGCCCCGGCTTCTGGAGCGGCAGGAACCGCACCTTCTTCTTCGCCTCCTTCCAGGAGGAGCGCCAGCGCTCGGCGAGCAACACCACTTTGACCACGCCTTCGGCCGCCGGTCGCGCGCTGCTGCGCTCGATCTTCGCGCCGGGCGCAAGCGGCAACCTCGACACCTACCTCGGCGTGACACAGAACTCCGTCGCTACCTCGGGCTTCCAGAACATCGCCATTGGCGCGCGCCCGGGCTGCCCGGCCCCGTGCAACGTCGAGTTCGGGACGTTCGTCGGCACCTACGCCAACGTCTTCAACGACCGCCAGATCATCGGGCGCATCGACCACACGATTGACGACAACGACCAGCTCACCGCCCGCTACGTCTACGGCAACCGGCTCCAGCCGTCGGGCGCGCTCGTCAACTTCGTCAACGGCTTCGAGGTGGGGAACATCAACGCCACGCAGAACCTTCTGCTTCAGGAGATTCACACCTTCTCGCCGTCGCTGACGAACGACCTCCGCGTCGGCTACGGCCGCATCACCTTCGACTTCCCGTTCACCGGCTCGAACCCGCTGCAAGCGACGCTCGGCACGATCACCATCAACCAGTTGACGCCCAACCCGGGCGCCATCGGCGTGCCGTCGAACTTCCCGCAGGGGCGCATCTCGAACAACTACATCTTGCAGGACACGATGACCTACGTGCGCGGCGACCACACCTTCCGCTTCGGCGGGGAGGTGCTCAACCAGCGCTCGCGCCAGCAGGTGCCCTTTCGCAACCGACCCGACCTGACCTATCAGGCCAGCACCGGCTTCACCGGCTTCGCCAACTTCATCGACGACTTCGGCGGCTCGGGCGGGGCGGCGCAGCGCGACTTCGGCGTGGATGTCTTCTACCCGCGGCGCGTCCGCCAGTCCTACTTCTTGCAGGATCGCTGGCGCTGGTCGGACGCGCTGACGCTGACGCTCGGGCTGCGCTACGAAGACTTCGGCCGGCCCGTCACCTCGCTCGCGACGCAAGCCTTCACCGGCCTCTTCAACCTCAACCCCGTCACGCGCACCGGTCCCTACAGCGAGCCGAACGAGGCGCCGAAGGACTTGAATAACTTCGCGCCCACCGTCGGCATCGCCTACGCGCCGTCGTTCACGGACGGGCTGCTCGGCACGCTCTTCCGCGAGCGGCGCACGGTGATCCGCGCGGGCTACCAGGTCACCTACGACTCGTTCTTCGACAACATCTCGGCCAACGCGGCGGCCTCGTCGCCGAACATCATCTCGACGGCGGTGAACTCGGTCGTGACGGGCGCGAGCCCGCGGGGCTTGCCGAACCTCTCGGCGTCGCTCCCGACGGCGCCGCGGCCGCTCTCGCCGCTCGACGGGCAGACGCTCGTCGCCCCCGACCTCACCAACCCCTACTACCAGCGCTGGTCGGTCGGCGTCCAGCGCGAGTTGCCGTCGAAGTTCATCGTGGATGTCTCCTACGTCGGCTCGAAGGGCACGGGGCTCTACATCAACGAAGACCTGAACCCGCTGCTGCCGGAGAACCTGCGGAGCACGCCGCCCGAGGGCTACCCGCGCGCCTGCACGCCGGGGACGAACCTGACCGCGGCGCAGGCCACCGCGCGCTTCCCGGCCGGCACGCTCTGCCCGCTCTCGAACCGCTTCGACATCCTTCAGGGCCCGCGCCTGACGCGCACCAACCGCGGCTTCTCCAGCTACCACGCCGGGCAGCTCGACGTGCGCCGCCGCTTCGCCAACAACCTGGCGCTGACGGCCGGCTACACCTGGTCGAAGCTGATCGACAACGGCTCGGAGGTCTTCGCCGTCGGCGCCATCAACCAGCAGCAGCAGGCGACGCGCCCGTCCGTCCTCGGCTTCGACAACCGCCTGGAGCGCGGCGTCTCGCTCTTCGACCGCTCGCACCGCGCGGTCTTCACGTACGTCTATCAGCTCCCGTTCTACGAGGATCAGCGCGGGTTCCTGGGCCGCGTGCTCGGCGGGTGGGAGGTTTCCGGCGTGACGACGTTCGAGACGGGCGTGCCCGTCACGGTTGCCAACGGCGCCGACGCCGACGGCATCGGCGGCAACCTCGACCGGCCGGACTATAACCCCTTGGGCGGGCGCGGCGTGCGAGCCGTCCCGGCGCTCGCGACCGCGGCTGCCAACCCGTGCTCGGTGGCCGTCGGCGCGGTCTTTTACACCAACCCGGACGCGGGCGGGGCCTGCATCAACCCGGCCGCGGCCGAGTACATCGGCATCCTCGCGAACTCCGGCCGCACGGGCAACCTCGGCCGCAACACGCTGCGCACGCCGGGCACCAACCTCTTCGACATGAACTTCACGAAGAGGACGCGCCTCGGCGAGAACACGCGGCTTGAGTTCCGCACGGAGATTTTCAACATCTTCAACCACCCGAACTACCTGCAAGGGAGCATCAGCCCCTTCACGCCTGCGGGCGGCAACCTCCCCGTCACCGTCCTGACCTCGGTCGCCGGTCGCTTCCTGCAACCGAACACGGTCGGGACTGACGGCGGCGGCCGCACCATCCGCTACCAGCTCAAGTTCGTCTTCTGAGCCGGGGCGTCTAAGGACTTGAGGGCGGTGCGCGGGGCGGCTATTTGTGCGCCGCGCCCCGCCCACTAATTTTAACACACGCCCCCGAGGGGGGGCCGTTTGACGGGGTGG
>JBEVJD010000615.1:0-6297 GCA_040510435.1 Pyrinomonadaceae bacterium
TCTTCCACCCCGCGCGCCGCCCCGCCCCACTCCCCGGCGAAGAGACGCGCCGATGCGTCCAACGCGAGACCGAAGAACTCGCCGCCGTCATCAAGTCCGCGCTGTGACGTAGGGAGGAGACTGTAGTCAGTAGCCAGTAGGAAAAAACCGTCGCACATTGAAGCATGCGGCCGGGAGAGATGAACTTCCCGGCCGCATTCTTCTACTGACACTGACTACTGACTACTGACACGTCTACCCGTCCCCCTCCTCGCGGGCCGCTCGCACCTTCGAGATGAAGGCGGCCGCGTCGTCGCCGTAGGGCTGCTGGAAAGTCGAGGGCCAGTTGGCCTGGTCTGCGTAGAGCCGGCGCAGGTTCTCGCGGATGCCGGGGTCGCCGCTGGTGAACTCCTCGACGAGTCCTTCCCAACGGGCCGCGAGCGCCCGCGCCTGCTCGCTCGCCGGGTCGAGCCCTTCGGCCGCCGCGGCCTCGACCTCGCCGAGGAGCTTCTGCCACTCGCGCTGCCCGCGCTCCAGGACTTCGGGCGTGCCGCGCCGCGCGAGGTCGGCGAGCTGCTCTTCGGTGTAGTACTTCTTCATCCATTCCGTGTCGTGCTGCATGGTTATCACCTCCACTATCTTCCTGAATGCGTCCCAGTCCGGCCCGCCGCCGTCACGCGCGACCACGCCCTCGGCCTCCTGGACGGCGCGCAGCGCCATGTCGAGCTGACGCCGCTTCTCCGTCAGCGCCTCGCGCTGGAGCCTGAGCGTCTCCGACAGGTCGAGCGTCCGCCCCTCCAACAGCCCCTTGATCTCTGCGAGCGGCAGGCCGATGAACTTCAGAGTCAGAATCTGTTGAAGTCGCGCGAACTCGCGCGCCCCGTAGAGCCGGTAGCCCGCCCCCGTCCTCCGGCCGGGTCTGAGCAGTCCCGCCCGGTCGTAATGGTGCAGCGTCCGCACCGTGACGCCCGTCAGCCCCGCGAACTCGCTCGCGCGGTACAGCCTCTCGCCCGTCTGCTCCAACTCGTCCACCCCCTTCACACACGAATGCTAGGGCCTGACGTTACGTCAGGGTCAAGAACTTTTTTTACAATCGGCCGACGATTGCAATCGATTGCAATTAGCAGTTGCGTGTAACCGAGAGAGATTTAACACAGAGACACAGAGACACAGAGAGGCACAGCTTGTTGAGTGATAGCGCTTGAAGCTGTGTCTCCGTGCCTCTGTGTCTCCGGGTTGAAAGCTCACGCCGGATGCACCCGCATGATAAGCGCTCTAGTTGTCTACTGCCCGAATCTCTGTCTGTACTCAATCGAGGTGATGAACGCCTTGACCATCTCGGCGTTGACGAAGTTGCCGTTGAACTCGTTGAGCTTCGAGAGCCAGAAGTTGTAGCCCTCTTCGTCGGGGTTGCGGCGGAGGTAGCCGTGGTACTGCAAGAGGACGAAGGCCGTGTTGAACTCGGCGGCCCTCAACGAGTTTGAGTCGGCCACGGCGCGGAGCGCGCGCGTGCGCCCCGTCTCGACGGACGGCGCCGCGTTGAAGGCGTCGATGGCGGCCTGCCGCTCGGCCGGGGTCGGGACGACGCCCGCCGAGTTGTAGAGCGCGTCCACGTATGCGCCCGCGCTCGTCTGCGGGAAGCGCGCGCCGAACGCGGAACTGCCCGCGACCTGCGCGGCGTAGGCGTTCTTGTTGCCGTCGAGTTGCTGCTCGTAACCGGTCTGGCCGACGACGACGTTCTGGCCGAGTTGGCGCTGGTCGAGGGTCAGCTCGGCGAAGCTCATCCTCGTCGCGGAATCGTTCGAGCGGCGGCCGAAGGCGACGCGTTGGAGGCGGACGGCGTAGAAGCCTGTCTCCTGAAATTCGATGGAGAGGAAGAAGGCCGCGCTGACGTTGATGCGCTTGACCTCGCGGCACTGCGCGTCGCCCATGCACTTCTCGACCTCCTGCGTCCAGAAGGCGAGGCCGGGCTCGTCCGGGTCGCGGCCGAGGAAGTCGCGGTAGTGTTGGCGGACGAAGTAGGGCTCGTAGTCGATGCGCACGGGCATCGAGACTTGCGGGCGCAGGACGAAGAGACCCTGCTCGATGCCGCTCGCGATGACGGTGCCGCTGGCGAAGAAGGGGTAGTTCGCCCACGTCCCGTTGAAGAGCGCCGCGTCGTCCACCGGGTACACGTCGAAGAAGGCGACTTCGGTCAAGTTCGCCGTCGCGGCGTTGCGCACGTCGATGACGCGCAGCCCGCTGCGGTAGTTCGACTGGAAGGCGTGGAGGCTGCGGACGTACTGGTTGTGGTCGATGGAGCCGGTCGAGCCCTCGAAGAGACCGCGCACACTCGGCGCGTCGAGGTCGGACACGTCCCAGACCATCGTCCGGTTCTTCGATAACTGCTGACCCTGCTCGTCCAACTCGTCGTCGAGCAGGAAGCGCGCGTGGTCGCCCGTCAGCCAGCCCTGGTGCATGTAGCCCCTGTACTGGCCGTTAATCGGATTGATGTACGGCGCGTAGGTCGTGCGCGAGAGCTGAACGGGCGCGGACTTGTTCGTCACGTCAACGATGGTGAGCGTGTCTTCGTTGGCGTTGAAGCAGACCTCGCGCCCCTGGTGCTGTGCGTCGGGGCCGCGGTAGATGACGCACTGCGTCTCATGCGTGTAGCCGTCCTGATCCACGCAGCCGGCGAAGGCGGGCGCGGCCGGGTTGCGTATGTCAACGACGTGGAGCCCGCGGCCGACGAGCTTGCCCGTGCTGTCCGTCACGGAGTCGCTGCAAGTGTCCACGCCAGGCGTGCGGCCGGCGGCGGGGCGGCTCCCGGCCAAATAGGCGTAGCCGGTCTCCTCGTCGATGGCGATGGTGTGCGTGCGGCTGACGTTGTTGTAGTGCGCCGTCTCGGAGAAGGTGACGGGCGGCGACGTGACGTTGCGGAGCCGCGTGAGGTCGAAGACCTGCATCCCGTGGTTGGCTATCTCACTGACAACGTAGAGGTGGTTGCGGTAGACCTTGACGCTGCGCCAGAGGCGGCCGCCGTCATCGCCATGCGACGGGAGGTTGCCGAGGTGGACGGGCGCCGTCGGGTTCGTCACGTCCACGAAGGCGACGCCGTTCGAGAGCCCGATGAGCGCGTACTCCTTGTCGGTCAGGGGGTCTGTCCAGCCCCAGATGTCGTTGGCGGTGATGCCCGGGTTGGGCGTCCCGTCGATGTCCGCGACGGGGAGGAGCGCCGCGAGGTCAATCTTGTTACAGGGGAAGGTGCCGGCCATGCCATTGACGCAAGGCATGTTGGCCATCGCCGCGAGCGGCACGTCGCCGGGCTGGCCGTTCCCGCCGGGGCTGTGGTGCTCGCCTTCGTGCGCGAACGCAGACCAGACCGCGAGGCTCAGAACGAAGAGAAGCGCGAGAGGGATGACGATTTTTCTGATGCTCATTATTTTAGACAGACTGAGACGTGAAAGGTCGGGCCGCGGGGAGGGGCGAATCATAACATAAGAGTAGACAGTAGTCAGTAGACAGTAGCCAGTAGGCTCCGCTGGGCGGGGGTTGATGATGACAACCGCACGGTACGAGCGACGACGGTTTTTCTACTGACTACTGTCTACTGACTACTGTCTACTTCAAAATTCCCAGCGGCGCTTGCGGAATTTATCTTCCGTCCAGAAGTTGCGAAGCAGCTCGACGCGGGGCGCGGGGTCGCGGCCGTCGGGGTCGGGCGGCGGGAGGATGACTGTGACCACGTCGTAGCGGCGGGGCGCGTTCTGTAGCCCGAGCAGTCGCCGGTAGGCGCGCGCGGCGCGGGTGATCTGGCGCTGCTTGCGCAGGTCTACGTTGGCCTCGGGCGCGGCAAACCAGTCCGAGGCGCGCGTCTTGACCTCGACGAAGCAGAGCACGGGGCCGTCGTAGGCGACGAGGTCTATCTCGGCCTGCACGACCGCGCCGCGGCGGTTGCGCCCGACGTTGAGCTTGAAGTTCGACGCCACCAGTTCGTAGCCGCGCGCGCGCAGGTAGTCAGCGGCGAGCCGTTCGCCACGCCGCCCGAGGGCGATGTGCGGGGCGCCCGTCGCTGGTTGAGGCGCGAAGCGTGCGCGCGCCTGCTCGAAGAGTTTTCGCGGAGTCCGGAGCGAGAGCATCGGTGCGGCGCAGCTTAGCGCCAACCGGGTTTCGGGCGCAAGGTTTTGCCTCGGACGAAAAGAGTTCCTTGCGGCACACACGGCCCCACGTTAAACTCCACGTCAGCCCCCTCGATCATTACCCACACAATTTTTAAGAGTGACAGACTATTCGAGCGAGGGGAGACGGGCGCATTTAAGAATGTCGAGCGAGCAGAACAGAGAAGAGTCGCAGGAGTCGAGGCCGCCCGCGGTGGTGCTGCCGCTGGTGGCGATTGTCGGGCGGCCGAACGTGGGGAAGTCCACGCTCTTCAACCGGCTGGTCGGCGAGCGCCGCTCCATCGTCGGCGATGAGCCGGGCATCACGCGCGACCGCATCTACGGCGAGTCGGAGTGGATGAATCGCCACTTCGCGCTCGTGGACACGGGCGGCATCGTGCCCGACGACGACGAGGTCATCCCCGCGAATATTTTTAAACAGGCCGAGTTCGCCATCACGGAGGCGGTCGTGCTCGTCTGGGTCGTGGACGCGCGCGCGGGCGCGACGCCGCTGGACGAGGAGCTGGCGCGGCTGCTGCGCTCGACGGGGAAGCGCGTGCTCGTCGCCGCCAACAAGGTTGACGCCGCGAAACTCGAAGCGCTCGCGGGCGAGTTCCACCGCTTCGGCTTCGAGGACGTGCTGCCCATCTCGGCCGAGAACAGCGACGGCGTGGCCGAACTGCTCGACGCGCTCGTGGAAAGATTTCCGGTTCGTGAAACGTCGGGCGAGGACGAAGAGTCCGACGAGCGTGCGCGCGAGGTTCGGCTCGCCATCGTCGGGCGGCCGAACGTCGGGAAGTCTTCGCTGCTGAACAAACTCCTCGGCGAAGAGCGCGTCATCGTCTCGCCCGTGGCGGGGACGACGCGCGACGCCGTCGATACCGTGTTGGAGTCTGAAGGCCACACGTTCCGCCTCATCGACACGGCGGGCATCCGCCGCAAGGGCAAGACCGAAGAGATGGCCGAGAAGCTCTCGGTCGTGATGGCGCGCAGGAGTCTTGAGCGCGCCGACGTGGCGGTCGTCGTCATCGACGCCGTCGAGGGCGTGACGGCGCTCGACGCGAACATCGCGGGCTACGCGCTCGACGCGGGCTGCTCGATCATCCTCGCCGTCAACAAGTGGGACGCCGTCCCCGACAAGGACAACCACAGCGTCTCGGTCTTCGAGCGCGACCTGCGCTTCAAGATGAGGTTCCTCGAATGGGCGCCCGTGATGACCATCTCGGCGCTCGAAGGTCAGCGCGTCGAACGCCTCCTGCCGCTCGCGCTGCGCGCCCACGAGGCGCGCAGCCGGCGCGTCCCGACCTCGCAGCTCAACGCCTTCTACGAGCGCGTCATCTCATCGGGCCGCGCGCCGACGGTGCCCGCGCCCGTGAAGGGCGGCCAGTCGCGCCTCCACGTCCAGTACATGACGCAGGTCAGCACGCGCCCGCCCACCTTCCTCATCTTCACCGCGGGCGGGAGGCCGGGCATCCACTTCTCGTTCGAGCGCTTCCTGCAAAACCGTCTGCGCGAAGAGTTCGACTTCTTCGCCACGCCGCTCCGCATCGTCGAGCGCCACAAGAAGAAGGGCTAAGCGCCCCCATGTCAGACGACAGCGAACAACAGCCTTCAGGCGACGACGGCCGCTCGGCGGACGCCGCGGAGGTCGAGCGCCTGCGCGCGCTCGCCGAATACCTCGGCGAGGCGAACGAGCAGTTAGAGGCCGTCAACCGCATCGTCGCCGCCGTCAACACCGGCCGCAGCATCGAGGAGGTCTTCGAACTGGCGAGCGAGCAGATACGCACGCTCGTCCCCTTCGACCGCGCCTCCATCGCGCTCTGCGAGGAGGACGGCGAGACCCTGCGCGTCTACGCGCTGACGGGCGAGCGCGCCGGTTCGCTCGCGGTCGGGGCGCGGGGGCCTTTGAAGGGCTCCGTCACGGAACTGGCTCTGACGGAGCGCCGCACGGTCTCCATCCCGGAGTTGAGCGAGGAGACGCGCTTCAACGTCTACGCAGACCTGCGGCGCGAGGGGTTCCGCTCGGCCGTCTGCGTGCCGCTCTTCTCAATGCGGCGCGCGGTCGGGAGCCTCAACCTGACGAGCCGCACGCGCGCCGCCTATCAACGTCATCACCTCATCGCGCTCGAACGGCTCGCCGCCCCGCTCGCCATCTCCATCGAGAAGACGCAGCTCCTCGAAG
>JBEVJD010000616.1:0-8810 GCA_040510435.1 Pyrinomonadaceae bacterium
TCGAACCCGGCGTCGGGCGCCTTCGTCGGCCTGTCGCAGGCGACGCTGATGGACGCCGCGCCCGAGCGGCGCGAGCAGAACATGGCGCGCTGGGCGCTGGCGGGCTCCGTGGGAAACTCCGTGGGGCCTTTGGTGGTCGGCGCGTGCGTGTGGTGGGGCGTGAGCTGGCGCTGGGGCTTCGTCTGGGCCGGGGTGTTGATGATGGCGGCGGTCGCGGTCGCTTGGCGACAGCCGTTCGAGACGCCGTCGGCCTCAGACGTGCGTGCGCGCGCGGCGCTCCTCGGCGGCTTGCGCGAGGCTGTGCGCGCGCTCCGGCGCGGCGGGGTTCTGCGTTGGCTCGTGCTGCTTGAGTTGGGAAACTTCACGTACGACGTGCTGCGCGGGTTCCTCGCGCTCTACTTCGTGGACGTGGTCGGCGCGGGCGAGGCGGGCGCGGCGCTCGCCGTCGCGGTGTGGACTTGGGTGGGGCTCGCGGGCGACTTCGCGGTAGTGCCGCTGCTCGAACGCGTGCGCGGGCTGAGTTACCTGCGCGTGAGCACGGCGGTCGTGCTCGTGCTCTTCCCGCTGGTGCTGCTGGCCGAAGGGTTCTCGACGAAGTTGGTGCTGCTCGGGCTCCTCGGGTTCGCAAACGCGGGCTGGTACGCGATCATTCAGGCGAAGCTCTACGACGAATTGCCGGGGCAGAGCGGGACGGTGGCGATGACTTTGGGTAACGTCTTCGGGCTCGCGGGCAGTGTCGTCCCGCTCGCGCTCGGCGCCTACGCCGAAGCCTACGGGCTCGGCTCGATGATGTGGCTGCTCGCGCTCGGCCCCGTCGCGCTGCTGGCGGGGCTGCTGACGGTGAAGGAGAGACAGTAGGCAGTAGGCGGTAGGCAGTAGGCAGTTCAGAGCCCCGGAGGGGCGGCATGTTTATAGCCCCGACGTGTTCATTAACCCCGAGCCCCGTCAGGGGCGACATGCAACATGCCGCTCCTCCGGAGCTTTGAAGATTGATAATCGTCCTGCGCTATAAACATCCCGCCCCTCCGGGGCTCCTTCAACCGACCTTCATCTGCCTACTACCTACTTCTCTGCTTCCTTGAGCATGGCGCGGATGTCGTCGTCTGAAGGGCGCGTGAAGTCTGAGTACCAGAGACCGACGTGGCCGAAGGGGTCGGGCGTGCTGAGGTAGATGAATTCGTCGGCTGCGGCCCGGACGACGGCGAGGGCTTCGGGGGCGGCGACCGGGGCGGCGGCGACGACGCGCCCGGGCGCGCAGGAGCGCAGCGCGCGCAGCGCCGCGAGCATCGTCGAGCCCGTGCGGACGCCGTTGTCTACGAGGAGGACTGTGCGGCCTTTGAGTTCCGCGGGCGGACGCGTGCCGCGGCAGGCGCGGGTACGCGACTCCAGATCGGCGAGGGCGTCGGCGACGAAAGGGACGAGCGCGGGTTCGGCGGCGTCGGGGCGCGCGAGTTCGTCGTCGAGGAAGGGCGTGCCGGCGACGTTGGCGGCGCAGACGGGCTCCAGCGGGCCGCGCGTGACGAGCAGGCGGCGCAGCAGCAGGAGGTCGAGCGGGAGGCCCAGACGATTCGAGACCTCCAGCGCCACGGCGACGCCGCCGCGCGCGACGGCGACGACGGTCGTTCGCTCGCGCGCGTCGTACGCCGCGAGCCCTTCGGCGAGGGCGCGCCCGGCGGCGCGCGCGTCCTGATATCGCATAGCCCCGAATCTTCGGCGGCGCGCGGCGGACGATGCCCGCGCGGGCGCGCACGTGTTATCTTGCCACGGTTCTGCCCAGCCGCGCGCGCGACACGGACGCGCGCGGAGCCTTCAGCGAAAGTGATGCCCACGATGCCCGAGACACTCTCGAAAGAGACCTTCGCCGAGCACCTGAACACGAAGTTTCGCGTCCTGCTGGACGTGGAGAACGCGCCGGAGGTCGAGTTGGAACTCGCCGAGCTGGTCGAGTTCCCCACGCTGACCCACGGGCGCAGCGATGTCGAGCGCTTCTCGCTCTTCTTCTACGGCCCCGGCGACTTCTTCCTGCCGCAGAGCACGTACCGTCTGGCGCACGAGCGGATGGGCGAGTTCGACATCTTCCTCGTCCCCAGCGCGCAGGAGCCGCGCGGCTACCGCTACGAGGCCGTCTTCAGTTACTTCAAGTAGGAGTGATGAGTGATGAGTGATGAGTAATAAGAAGGAAAAGCTGTTAGTAGTTAGCGCTTAGCTTTCTGTCTGACTGACTGACTGCTGACAGCTTCTTATCACTCATCACTCATCACCCTCCGGCGCCCACTCCATGTGGAGGTAGCCGCCGAGGTCTTCGAAGACGCGGAAGCCGAGGCGCTCGTAGAAGCGGAGGGCGTCGGTGTTGAGCATGAAGACCATGTGGCGCAGTCGCTTGCCCGACGCGCGCGCCTCCTCGATGAGCGCGCCGACGATGGCGGCGCCGAGCCCCCGCCGCTGCGCCTCCGGGAGCAGGGCGATGTCGAGCAGCCGTATCTCCTCCTCGGCGCGCCCGACCCAGACGCGCCCGACCGTGCGCCCCTTAACCTCGATCAAATCGTACTCGGCGCCGGGGAAGCGCGCGTCGTACTCCGCCTTCTGCGCGTCGTACTGCGCGCGGCAGAAGGCGAGTTTCTGCTCGTCGTCCCACCAGGTGACCTGCGCCACCTCGGCCGCGCGCGTGCTGGCGTAGACGCGCACCAGCTCCTCGTAGTCCGACTCCCGCGCCGGGCGCAGCACGACCCTTTGGCCGCCCGCCTCGATCAATCCTCCGCCGATTAACATCAGACTTCAGTCCTCCACACAGACGCTTTAACTCCCGCGCGGGCACGCCGCGACGTGCCACGGACGGGCCGCGCCGGACAGGCCGCGGCCGCCGTGGATACTAACCCGCGTGCGTGAAAACTTTAAGCCGGCGAGCGCCCCCTAAGACCTCAGAGGGCGTGGTTGAAGACTGCCTCGTAGAAGTACGTGCCGTGCGGGCCGTCACGGCGCGTCAGGAAGAGCGCGAACTTGCCCAGCGCGGCGTGCTCCACGTCGTAGATTGATGTCAGGTCGGTCAGCTTGCCGTCCGCGCGGAAGATGAGCGCGAAGCAGTTGGTCTGGCGCGACTTCCGCGTCAGTTTGCTCCGCGGGTCGGGCGTGCAGTCGCGGACGCTGACGAGGGTCGCATCGACCGTGTTCGCGCCCGCGCGCAACGTAAACTGACCGTTCAGGTAGGGCTGGAAGGTCTCGCGCTTGAAGTAGAAGATCGACTCCTGCTTCGCCGCGAACGGCACTTGAAAATCCTGCGAGGGATCGGGCTTGGGTGCGTTCTGGGCAAAAGAGAATGGAACCGAGTCGAGGGCGATGCTCGTCAGAAGGACGGTCGTCGCCGCTGACCTTAGGAAACTCCGTCGGGTCACTGTCATTGTGTTGTGCTCCTAGACCAAAGGGGTGGGCGGCGGGGTAGAACCCTTCTTCTCCCCGCCTTAAAAGGCAGTGCAGTGTATGTTACTCGGCGGCCTGCTGACAATCATTTTGAACAAAAGTACCATTCCTTGTTCTTGCCAAACCTGCACATTGAGGTTAAAATTCGTGCCGCTTCGCTTAACGACCGGGGCACAAGATGTAGTCCCGTCGAGCATTCCGAACAGTTTTACCGCCGAGTACCCAGGGCGCACCCAGGTCGTTCATTCCCGTTCTAAGCTTAGCTCCTGAGCCCCGCGACCACGCCGGGCCGCGCGACCACCTCGTTCAAGCCTTTTAACCACGCTCTCGAAGCCAATCCGCCAAGGAGAGAGAAATGTCCGAACCGTTCCTCAGTGAGATAAAGATCGTCAGTTTCAACTTCCCCCCCAAAGGCTGGGCTTTATGCAACGGCCAACTCTTGCCCATCAACCAGAACCAGGCGCTCTTCGCCCTGCTCGGCACGACCTACGGCGGCAACGGGCAGACCAACTTCGCGCTGCCGAACCTCCGTGGGCGGACGCCCATCCACATGGGCGGCGGCCACTCGCTCGGAGAGGCAGCCGGCTCGACCTCCGTCACGATCAACCAGTCCCAGATGCCCGCGCACACGCACATCTTGCAGGGGTCGAACACCAACGGGAACGTTTTCACGCCCGGCGGCGCCGTCTTCGCCACCGAGCCGGGCAAGCCCTACGCGCAGGCCGGGACGGACATCTCCATTCCCCCGATGGTCAGCAGCGTTGGCGGCAGCCAGCCCCACAACAACATGATGCCCTACCTGGTGCTGAACTTTATCATCGCGCTCCAGGGCATTTTCCCGTCGCAGAACTAGAAGGAGGGACGAAACAATGCCAGAACCATACATCGGAGAGATCAGGATGTTCGCGGGCAACTTCGCCCCCAACGGCTGGATGTTCTGCCAGGGGCAGACGCTCCCCATCTCGGAGAACGACACGCTCTTTACGCTCATCGGCACCACCTACGGGGGCGACGGCCAGGAGACGTTCAACCTGCCGAACCTCGCCAGCCGCATCCCCATCCACATGGGCACGGGGCCGGACGGCACCACCTACCAACTCGCCGAGATGGCGGGCACCGAGCAGGAGACGCTGACCGTCCAGCAGATACCGAACCACTCGCACCCCTTGATCGGCAGCACCGGAAACGGCACGCAGGCGTCCCCGGCCGGGAACTTCCTCGCCTCCACGACCGTCATCACGATGTACGCCCCGGAGTCGCCGGCCGCGCCCTTCGCGGCGGGGGCCGTCACCCCCGTGGGCGGGAGCCAGCCGCACGAGAACACGCAGCCGTTCCTCTGCATCAACTTCATCATCTCGCTCTTCGGGGTGTTCCCGTCCCAGACCTAAAGGAGAAGAAAATGTCTGACCCCTTTGTCGCTGAAATCCGCATCTTCCCCTTCAACTTCCCCCCGAAGGGCTGGGCCTTCTGCAACGGGCAGTTGATGCCGCTCTCGCAGAACACCGCACTCTTCTCGCTGCTCGGCACCACCTACGGCGGCGACGGCAAGTCAACCTTCGCGCTCCCCGACCTGCAAGGCTCCGCGCCCATGCAGCCCGGGCAGGGGCAGGGGCTCTCGCTCCGCGACCTCGGCGAGATGTCCGGCGTCGAGACCATCACCCTGCTTGAGTCCGAGATACCTCTTCACACCCACAGCATCAGCGGGTCGAACGAGGACGCCACGCAGGGCTCTTTGACGAACTCCGTCATACCGGCGAAAGCCTCCGGCGGCCAGCCCTATCTGAACCCTCCGGCGAATCTCCAGCCGATGAACTTTCAATCGCTGGCCATCGCCGGCGGCAGTCTGCCGCATAACAACATGCAGCCCTACCTGACCTTGAACTTCTGCATCGCGCTGCAAGGCATCTTCCCGCAGCGCCCGTAAGGTCGCCCCGGGCGGGGGGGGGGGGGGGGGGGCCGCGGGCGGGGGCCGGCGGCCCGCCCCCCCCCGGACCGCCCCGAGGAGTTTCCGTCGCAGGACGGGCCAACCTCCCACCATCTGTCTGCTTTGAGCGAATGGGCGCCCGCAGAGCGGCGCCGACAAATCACCAAGGAGAGTTATGAAGCATTACGCCGCGTCTTTCACCCGTCGCAACGTCAGGGCCTATCTTGCGGGCCTCCTCTCGTACATGCTGATCATGGGACAGATGGCGCCGCTCGCGCTGGCCGCGAGCCCCTCGGCGCCCCGGGTTTCGCCCCCGGCCGACGTTGCGCGCGCGAGCACGGGAGGGGCTTCGAGCCTGCGGGCGGCCCCCGCGCCGCTCGCCGCGCCCATGCCCTTCGCGGCGGTGATCACGACGACCAAGGTGGACAGCTACGCGGGACAGCCCATGCCGGCCCTGCCCGGCGCCACCATCACCTACACCATCACCATCAACAACACCAGCGCGACCGACGCGGCGACCAACCTCACGCTGACCGACACCGTTGACCCGAACACGACCATCGTCCCCGGCTCGGCCGTCGCGACCCCCATCGCCACGGACGAGACCTACAACGTGCTCGGCAACGTCCGCATCCAGCCGAACGCGGCGGGCGGCCTCCTCGCCAACGACAACAACCCGAACACGGGGAACAACTCGGGGCTGACCGCCTCGGGGCCGAACACCGGCCCCACCAACGGGCAGGCGACCGTCAACGCCGACGGCTCCTTCACCTACAACCCGAACCCCGGCTTCACCGGCACCGACTCGTTCACCTACACGATAACGAGCGCCAACGGCACCGACACGGCGACCGCCCACTTCAACATCGGCAATGGGGCCGGCAGCACCACGGGCGCCGTCCTCTGGTTCGTTGACGACAACGCCGCGCCGGGCGGCGACGGGCGTCTGACCTCGCCCTTCAACTGCTACACGGGCGCGAGCGTCCCCGCCGTCTCGACCTGCTTCTCCGACACGGCGGCCGACGACCCCGCCGACTTCATCTTCCTCCACGCCGGCGTCTACACGGGCGGCTACACGCTCCTCCAGAACCAGTTGCTCCTCGGGCAGGGCGCCAGCACGACGGTGGCGGGCATCACGGGGCTCACCGTGCCGTCGCACAGCGACGCGCTCCCCGTCCTCAACAACACCCCGAACACGGTCGAGATTACGACCACGCTCCCCGCGTCCAACGCCGTCAACCTCGCCGCGGGCAACAACAACACGCTGCGCGGCTTCCGCGTCGGCAACACGACCGGGGCGAAGGTCGCCTCGACCGCCTCCGGCTTCGGCACGCTCACCACGAGCGAGGTCGAACTCGGCGGCAACGGGCAGGCGCTCAACCTCGACAGCGGCACGCTCGCCGCCACCTTCACTAGCATCAGCTCGACCACGAGCGGCGGGCAGGGCATCAACCTCGACCAGATCGCCGGTTCGCTCACCGTGACGGGCGGGACTTCCGTCACCGACCCCGTGACGCAGTGCATTCTCGTCACGGCCTCGACCGCCAACATGAGCTTCGGCAACACCTCCTGCTCGGACGCCACCGACGGCATCAGCCTCGGGAACAACTCGGCGGGCACGCGCACCTTCGGCACCCTCGGGGTCACGAACGGCACCGGCATCGCCTTCTTCCACAACAACGGCGGCGGCACCACCAGCGTCACCGGGCAGACCACCATCACCAACCCCGGCGGCAAGGGCATCGACATTCAGGATTCGACGACCGCGGTGACGTTCGCCAACACGACCGTCAACGGCTCGGCCGGCACGGGCGTCGAACTCGGCGGCGCGGGCGACGCCAACAGCGGCGCGGTTACCTTCGCCGACCTCGACATCGCGCCCGACGCCAACGTGCGCGCCTTCCAGGCCGTTGACAACACCGGCCAGATCACCACGACCTCGGGCACCATCAGCAACACCGCCACCGCCACCACCTTCGAGATTGACGGCCCCGCCGGGCGCACGCCGCTCAGCATGGTGCTCGACAGCATCTCCGGCGACGGCGGCGCGAACGGCATCGTCATCATGGACGTGAGCGGCACGCTCACGAACGGGACGACGAGCCTGCTGAACAACGCGGGCATCGGCCTGCTGGTGTTGAACTCGACGGCCACGTTCGGCTTCGGCAACACGACCGTCAACAGCTCGGCGGGCGACGGCGTTGACCTGTCGAACAACACCGGCAACATCACCTTCGCCGACCTCGACATCGCGCCCGACGCCAACGTGCGCGGCCTCGACGCGCAGAACAACTCCGGCACCATCACTACGACGAGCGGCGACATCAACACCACCGGCGCCCCCGCCGTCTTCATCGACGGGCCGGCCGGCCGCACCCCGCTCGCGATGGTGCTCACCAACGTGGACTCGACCAACAGCGGCACGACCGGCGTCGAGATTCGCGAAGCGTCGGGCAGCTTCACGGTCAACGACCCGGGCGTCGCCACCAACATCGTGAACCCGACCGGCGTCGGCCTGAGCCTGATTAACAACACCGCGACGTTCAACTTCGGCAACACGAACGCTGCCGGCTCGGGCGGCACCGGCGTCGTCCTCGGCACCGCGGGGAACGGCAACACCGGCAACATCACGTTCGCCGACCTCGACATCGCGCCCGACAGCGGCCAGCGCGGCCTGCACGCCGTGGACAACTCCGGCACCATCACCACGACGACCGGCACGCTCAACGCGCCCAACTCGTCGGCGGTCACCATCACGCGCTCCAGCTCGACGACGCCGCTCAACGTGACGTTCCTGAGCGTCTCGGCCGACGGCGGCGGCCTCTCCGGCATCGTGCTGACGAACACGAGCGGCACCTTCACCGTGACGGGCGACGGCGGCGGCGCGAACAACGGCACCGGCGGCAGCATCAGCAACAAGGTCGGCGCGGGCAACCTCGCCGCCGTCATCCTCAACAACGTGACGAACGTGCGGCTGCGCCGCATGAACCTCAACGACAACGACGGGAGCGGCGTCTTCGGCACGACCGTCAACGGCTTCGAGCTGACGCGCTGCAACATCAACAACAACGGCGACTCGGCCTCCCCGGACGAGTCCGGCGTCGAGCTGGCGAACCTGACCGGCACCAACTCGGCCGGCACCAACCCGACGAGCATCACCAACACCTCGATCAACAACAGCTTTGAGGCTCAGATTCAGGTCACCAACACCACCGGCACGCTGACCAGCCTGGACATGTCGGGCAACACCATCACCGACAACGGCACCACGGGGGTGACGGCCAACCTGATGACCTTCAACGTGCCGGTGGGCGGCAACGCCACCATGACGCTCAACCTCACGAGCGGCACCTTCACCGGCGCCGCGCCCAACACCGCCAGCGGCATCCAGTGCGACCACTCGGGCGCCGGCGGCCTGCTGACCTGTAACGTCACCGGCGGGACTTACACCAACAACAACGTCGCCATCGAG
>JBEVJD010000617.1:0-5038 GCA_040510435.1 Pyrinomonadaceae bacterium
CTACGGCGAGACGATGGTGAGGCTGACGGCGGAGGCGGCCGCGGGCTGGCGCGGGGGCGAGAGACTGGATGTGCTGGACTCGATGCGGCAGATCACGCTGCCCATCGCCAGCCAGACACTCTTCGGGACGCAGGTGGGCGCGGAACACGAACGCATCATCGAAGCGTTCCGCGCGGGGCTGAGCCGCTTCAGGTGGTTCAAGCCTTCGGGCTCGCGCCTCGGCGACCGCTTCTCGCTCGCGCGGCGGCGGCGCGACCAGCAATCGCGGGACACGATTGAGACGTTGGTCTCTCGCATCATCGCGGAGCGGCGGCGCGCGGGTGAGGATCAGGGCGACCTGCTCTCGCTGCTTCTGTCGCGCCCCGACGACGAGGGGGAAGAGTTGACGAGCGACCGGCAGGTACGCGACGAGGCCGTCACGCTCTTCATCGGCGGCTTCGAGAACGTGGCGACCGCGCTGACGTGGACGTGGTACCTGCTCGCGCAGCACCCGGAAGTTGAGAAGCGGCTGCACGCGGAGTTGGACGAGGTGCTCGGCGGGAGGCCGCCCGGCGCGGGCGACATCCCGCGGCTCGCATACACGCGCATGGTCTTCGAGGAGGCGATGCGCGTCTACCCGCCCGTGCCGCGTCTGGTGCGGACGGCGCTACGCGACTATCAGGTCGGCGACTACACCGTGCCGGCCGGCGCGCTCGTCGTCGTCAGCCAGTACCTCTTGCACCGCGACCCGCGCTTCTTCCCAGACCCCGAACGCTTCGACCCCGAACGCTTCACGCCGGAGGCGAAGCGCGAGCGCCCGGCCTACAGTTATTTCCCCTTCGGCGGCGGCGCGCGCCGCTGCATCGGCGACGGCTTCGCGTACATGGAGGGGGTGCTGATGCTAGCGACGCTCGCCTCGCGCTGGCGGCTCCGGCTTGACCAGCGCGACCGCGTCGGGCTGCTCGCCACGCACTTCCTGCACCCGAAAGGGACTCTGTTGATGACGGCCGAGGGGCGGGGCGCGGCGGCGCGCGCCGGGCACGTTCTCAGGGGGTCAACGTACGAGCACGCGGCCGAGCCGGCTTAGGAGCCGCGCGGTGCGCGGATAACGATGGAGGCGGCTGCTGAGCCGCGCGGCGGCCGACCCTTCGGCGCCGCGCCGCGCCGCTTCGAGGTGCGCGCCCAGCCGTTCGAGGTAGACGGCGGCGGCCGCGCCTTCGAGCCGCGGGTCGAGTAACTCTTTCGTCTCCGCGTACTCGGCGACCACCTCTTCGCACAGTTCCAGAACCGCCTGCATGGCCGCCGCCTGCCCCGCGCGCGCGCGCACGAGCGCGGAGACACGCGCCGCGTCGTCGGGGTCGTAACGGCGCAGCTCGACTTCGGCGCGCGCGGCCAACTCCTCGGGGGCGAGCGCGTCGCCCATCAAACGGACTCCGAAGTTGAGTGGGAGCAGCCGCTCGACCTCTTCGGCGCGCACCAGCGGGCCGAGGTAGCGGACGCCCGAGTAGACGATGACGGCCGAGCCGACCGCGGCCGCTTCGAGCGCCGCGCGCCCCTTGGCGAAGACCACGTCGTAATCCTTCAGCACCTCCTCGGGCCGCGCGACCGCGTTGTTCATCTGCTCGCCGACCGCGTCTAGCTCGACGCCGAGCTTCGCGCACGCCGCGCGCAGCGCCGCGAGATGCGGATTCTCCTTCGTGTAGTTGCCGAAGACGAGCGCGCGGCGCGGGCGCGGCGGCAGCGGCGGGCGCCGCCCGAAACGTTCGAGGTCAACCGAGTTGGGGAGGAGGCGGACGCGCGACTCCTCGACGCCGTCCTCGTAGACGAGGCGGTCGCGGCACGTCTCGTCCACGGCGACGAAGCGCAGGATGCGCGGGAAGCGCGGCGCGAAGGCGTTCTGCCCGTACCAGTCGTGGCAGACGTACGCGGCCGGCGTGCCGGGGAAGCGCAGGAGCGCCGCCATCGTCGGCAGGTGGTGCTGGCCGTAGACGAGGTCTGGCGTGAAGGAGACGGCGTCGAGCCTGTTCAAGACTGGCACGGTCAGGTCGCGTATCTCGGCCGCGACCCCGCCCGGGCGGCTGGCGTAGACGACGGGCGCGTGCCCCGCGCGCAGCATCGCGCGCGCCACGTCGCGGACGTACAACTCGCTGCCGCCCCGCCGGTCGAGCATTTCACATGTGATGAGAATTCGTAGCTTTTTCATGGGCACCCGCGGCGACGACGTTGTGAGAGCGGTCTAAAGTAATCGGAGGCGGCGAGTTGCCAATCTCGCCGCCTCCGATTTAATTCGGGCCTTTTTTCTGTCTCAACTGCCTACTGCCTGCTACTTATCACCCTTATCGTCCTTGTCGGCCTTGGGCGAGTTGTAGAACTGGCGTGCCTTGACGACGAACTCCTTGTCGTCGTAGGTGCCGTCGCCGTTGACATCGACCTTGACGAGGATCTTGTGGCGCTTGCCGTCGCGGCGGTCGCCCGTGCTGTAGGCGAGGCTGTACTGGTTGCGCATCATGGCGTTGATGCTGGCGAGGATGGTCGGTATCTCGCCGGGGAAGGTCATCGGGAAGTAGGCGCCGCCCGTCTCGTCGGCGAACGTCTTCAAAGTGTTCTGCGCCTGAAGGAAGGACATCCGTCCCGGCTGAACCGAGCCGCCGATGCCGTCCTGTGCCGACATGTCGCCATCGTACTTCTTGAGGAAGAGGTTACCGGTGCCGACGATGTAGATGGGCACGCCCGCGTTCTGCGCGATCTTGCGCGCCTCGTCGTAGTTGATCTTGCTGAAGGTGTTGAGGCCGCTCGAAATCAGGAAGACGGCCTTGCGCCGCCCCTGGATGTCCTTCATCCCGCCGTACTCCGTCCAGCGCTTGTCGGAGTTCTCAAGCACCACCGAGTCGGCGCGTCCGCCCGCGAGCGTCAGCTTGAGCGCGTCGAAGAGATTCGTCTCGGTGAAGGCCGGCTGGTTGCGCAGCAGCAGCGTAATGACCTGATTGATGCGCGCCGGGTCGTTGGTGAAGTCGGTCAGAGGCGTCGGCCGCATGTCGTAGGCGATGACCGAGACGTAGTCGTCGGGCGGCTTGATGAACTGCGAGAGGAAGGTCGCCATCGGCCTCAAGACTTCGAGCTGCCCGGCCTCCTGCCCGCCCGAGCCGTAGTAGCCGATGGACTGCCCGAGCTTGCTGTACTCCATCACGACGGCGACGGTGATGGGCGCGTCGGGCGTCGAGAAGTTCGAGATGTCGCGCTGGATGCCGTCCTCGAAGACGGCGAAGTTCTCCTTCTTCAGACCCATCACGATCTGGCCGCTCTTCTTGTTGTAGACGACGGCCTCGACCTGCACGATGTTGGAGGCGACCTTGACGACCTCCTGCTCCTTGAGCGTGTCGGGCGAGATGGGCTCCTGCGGCTCCTGCTGCTTCTGCGGGTCGGGAGTCTGCGTCTCGTCGGGGCGCGGGTTCTTCTTCTGCGGGGCCTGCGGCGGGGTGCGGCGCGACTGCGCGAGCGCGGGCGGCACGAAGGCGCCCGCACCGATGAGGAGCGCGAGGGCGCAGGCGGCGGCGCGGCGCGTAAAGCGGGTGTTCATATACCGTAAACCTCTCGGATTGAAGGCCGGGCGAGTCCTCTGCAAGGGTTCGACCAGACTATAAGGCGCCCCCGCGGGCACGGTCAAATAAAAGAAGGCCCAGAGCTTTTTAGATGAACGGGGCGGGCAAATGGTTTCTCGCCCTTATGGGAAAGGAGTTAACCACAGAGACACAGAGGCACAGCTTTTTGTCTGAAAGCTGTGCCTCTGTGTCTCTGTGGTTAAATTACTTTACCGAGAATCGCAAACCCACAGGAACTACTGCCCGCCGCCGCTGCCGCCCGCCAACGGCTCGACCTCGATGAGCGCGTCGTAGCTGCCGGTGTTGTCTTCGAGCTTGCCCTCGTTGACGCCGAGGAAGAGGCGCCCGTCGCGCGGCGCGTGGAACTCGCGGTTGGCGCCGACGGCGATGAACTCGTCGTTGTCGTCGCCGATGACTGCGATCAGCTCGCCCGTCGGCTCGGTACGCATCAGCTTCTCCGTGTCCACGACGCGCGGCAGCCCCGTCGGCGTCGAGAAGCGCCCCTCGCCCAGAGAGACGCGCCCCGTCGCGGTGATGCGCAAGCGCTGGCCCTTCCTGACCATCAGTCCCGAGTCAGTCCAGCCGTTGGCGGCGTTGTCGGCGCGGACGCGGACGCGGACGGGGAAGAAGGGCGAGTCGCCGCCGCCGCGCGCGGGCGTCTGCGTGTTCGAGGGCGGGTTCGTGCGCGTGGGGGCCGAGCCCGTGTCGTTGCCGAGGACGGGCGGGCGCTGGCCGCCGGTCTGTCGGGGCGTCTCGGTCTGGCGCGGCTCCTCGCGGCGCGGGGTCGGCTGCGGCGCGGGCTGCGTGCGCGTCGTCTCGGCCGGCGGGTTGGAGTTGCCCGTGTCGTTGACGGAAGAGGCTTCGGCGCCGTCGGCCCCGTCGAACTCGATGGACTCCACATCTTCCATGTAGAGCGTGATGCGGCTGCGGCGGTTGCTGCCGCCGCGCGACGAGCCGATGAGGACTGTGAACTGCTGGTCGCGGAAGGCGACGATCTGGCCGCGGATGACCTGGCCGTCCTTCATGCGGATGGTGTCGGCCAGCGCCGACGCGCCGAGCGCGAAGACGACGACGAAGGCGGCGAGCGGCCTGAATAGTCTGAGTACTTTCATCATTCCTCCCGGGATTAGCGGCGGGCCTCACCGCGAAGCCACATGTAAACAGAGAGAGACGCGCTTTGGCAAGCGGGAGAGCAGCGGGTTCAGCAGCGATTGATGGCCTGTGTCGTTGAGAGGTTGCCCGTTTGTTTCAGGGCGAGAGTTTACAGGGATTTGCGGTCGTGAGCGACGACAACAGAACCGCGAGCGGTAGCGAGCGGGTGCGGGCGACAACAGAGGTACTGCACGGCGTCAGACCGGCCCGCGCGCTAACCCTCGCGGGTGGTGTTTTGGCACCCGCGGCGCAGGCCGCATCCGGCTTGGGTCAGCGAAAACGTGACATTTAACTAAACCGCAAGACAT
>JBEVJD010000618.1:0-9272 GCA_040510435.1 Pyrinomonadaceae bacterium
CATCACCGTGATCTCGTCGAAGCCCTTATCCTTGAAATGCTCCTTCAGCATCTCGCAGCGGAACTCGTCGTGAGCCGATGATGAATGGTTCTCGCGGGCGAAGGGTAGAAAGACCTTGTCCACGAAGGCCGAGAAGCGCTTCAACTCCTCGCGCTCCGCGCCGTCGCGGTAAGTTCCGTCCAGTACCTTGCGCCGCTCCCTGAAGGCGAACTCGCGCGCCTCCTTTTTGTCCCCGGCAATAGAACTGCCGTCCTTCCCGTTAAAACTGCCATCCCTGAGCTTTTATTGTAATTAGTTGTTTACTTGGCTATAATAGCCAAGTCAGAGCCTTGGCTCAAACGGGGGTCACGCTTATGCGCACCGTCAACATCGCCGACCTGAAGAACAACCTGAGCGCGCACCTGGAGCGCGTGCGCGCGGGTGAGGAGCTGCTCGTCAAAGACCGCAACCGCCCCATCGCCCGGCTCGTGCCTCTCGCCTCCGGCGAAGACCTGGACGCCGAGGAGTTGGAGCTGGCGGCGGCGGGGCTGATTCGCCTGCCGACTTCTTCAAGCCTGCCCGCTTCGTTCTGGAAGATGCCCGCGCCGCCGGTCTCTTTCGAGGATGCCGTCTCGGCCGTCACCTCAGAGCGCGACGAAGACTAATGCCTCCCGCCAAATCCTCGGCCAAGGCCGCTCCCAAGATCGAGCGCGCGTTCTGGGACACGAGCGCCATCGTCCCCCTGTGCTGTCAGCAGAACGCGTCGCAGGAGGTGCGCCGCATCGCGCGCCGGGTGAAGCGGGTCGCCGCGTGGTGGGGCACGACCGTCGAGGCGCGGAGCGCCTTCAGCCGCTTGGTGCGTGACGGCAAGATGACGGCGCGGGGTTTGCAGCAAGCGGCGGCGAGGCTCGACGTGTATCGCGCCTCGTGGGTCGAGGTGCTGCCGGGCGAGCGGGTGCGGGAGATTGCGGAAACTCTGCCGGAGCAGTACGGCCTGCGGGCTCTCGACTCATTCCAGCTCGCGGCGGCGCTTGTCTGGTGTAAGGAGCAGCCGCGCGGTCGGCTCTTCGTCTGCTGCGACGTGCGGCTGGCGGAGGCGGCGACGAAGGCCGGGTTCGATGTCCTCCCATAGGCGCACCTGCTACGCAACCTCACCTACTTCGAGGAGTTGAGCGAAGAGACGAAGGCGTGGGCCGCCCCACTCAAAGAGCTGTTGCTGGAGATGAAGGGCGCGGCCGAGCGCGAGGGTGCACAGGTGCCAGCGTGGCAGTTGGAGAAGCTGACGGCCCGCTACGACAGGCTCGTCGCCGAGGGGCAGGAGGAGGCGCCGCCGCCCGACGTTCCGCAGTCCGCGTGCAGGCAGGCGCGCAACCTGCTGCGGCGACTGAAGAGAAGGAAGGAGGAGGTGCTGCGGTTCCTGAGCGACCCTGCGGTACCCTTCGATAACAACCTGGCCGAGCGCGACCTGCGGATGGTGAAGCTGCAACAGAAGGTCTCGGGCTGCATTCCGCACGCGGGAAGGCGCGCGACGGTTCTGCCGCATCAGGAGCTACGTCTCGACCGCTCGCAAGCAGGGGCGCGGGGTGCTGCCAGCGCTCAAAGGGGCGTGCCGCGGGAAGCCGCTCAGTGTCAGAAAACGCAAGGGGTAGCTGAACGGTTGCTATTAATTAATGACCTCACGCAGGATGGTGCCAGTTTCGACACCGAGACGAACGTCGTCACGCTCCTCACGCGCGACCGCGAACAGCCCGCCACGCTCCCCTCATGTCCAAGCTCGACGCCGCACACCGCGTCCTCGACGAGGTCGCGCGACTGCACCGCGAAACTCAGCGTGAGCCCTGACCGTCGGCGCAGTCGTACTTCGGCGCCCAGACCGTGTCGGGCGGCGGGAACGGCGTGACCGCGACGACCTTGTGCGAATCCCTGCACACGCGCAGGTTGAAAAGCTCGCCCGTTTCGAGGAACGGGTCGCGCGCGAAGGGCTCTGCGTCCCAGAGGCGGAAGGCGCTCCTCCAGCCGGCGGTCACAGCGATGACGCCGGAGTCGCCAGTGAAAGCCTGATCCGCGATGTGGTCGAGGTCATCGCTCTTGTAACCGGCGAGGCTGTCTATCAACCTGCCGCTCGTCGTGTCCCACAGGCGAAGGGTCTCTTTGTGGACGGTGATGAGTCGAGAGCCGTCGGCCGAGATGACCAACCCGCCCAGACTCTCGCCCTGGTAGATTAACCTGGCGTGCGTGAACCCTTCCCGCGGCCGCCACGCCGTCCAGGGCACGCTCTTATCGCCGGTGATGACGCAGACGTCCGCCGCGCTCGCGCACGCGAAGCGGTGGGGGGAGCCCGTTCGCTCGCCCTTGAACTCTCTCGTCTTGAGCGTCGCCAAATCAATCACGCGGACGCTCATGTTGTCACAGGCGCGCACGAGCGTGAGGCTGTCGTGGCTGAACGTCGCGTTGCTACAGTCCCGACCCTGCGGGAGCATCTGGCCTACCTTGACGAACGCGCTGCCTTCGCGCCGCCACAGCCCGAGGAACTCCTTGCTGTTGCCCGTGAAGGTGGCAGCGAACCAACCCCCATCCGTCGAAAAGGTCATCCCGCGGATGTAATCCAGCCTGGGTACGCCCAAATCCCTGTCGAGGCGGACGTGGAGGAGCAGGCCGCCGGTTCGGACGTCGCGCACCTCGATGCCCTTCTGGTCACAGTCCACCATCGCCAACGTCATCAAGTCGCCGGAGACGGCCGGGTCATTGGCCGTGCAAGACCCGTCGCGGGGGTTGTTGTCCCTTTTGACCGCCCCGAGGAGTACCCCCTTGGCGGCGTCCCAGACTTTGATCCCGGTCTTCCCGCCCCTGAGACCGCTCGGGACCAATTGCAGATATGCGACGCGCCCCCCGTCCGTCGAGAACTTCACGTTCATCTGCCTGTGCGAAAAGGGCGGGCGCGAGTCCGCGAGCCGGCTGACGAGCTTGCCCGTAGCTTTGTCGTAGATTTCCAGCCCGTCAATCTCGAATCTCAGTCCGTTAACCCTATAACCCGGCGCGGAGGGCTTGCTCGGCACCAACCTCCCCATCAACAAACGCCCGGCGTCGGGCGAGAACTTCATCGGCCACATGTAGGGGCCGGCCTCGAGGAGGTGGGAGGACACGCGCTGCGACACGCGCCCCTCGCCGAGCGGCCACGCGCGCGCCGAACCGTCGAAGGAGGCGGTAACCAGGTCGCGCGTCCCCGGGATGAACTCGACCTTGCAGACGACGTTCTTGTGCCCGGGGAGGGACGTGAGCGGCATCCAAACCTGCGCGTCCCACAGTTGCGTGGTGCCGTCGTGCTCGCCGGTGGCGAAGCGGAGCCCATCCTCGGAGAACGCGGACGAGGCGACCTTGCCCCCGACGAAGTGCCGACCCTCCATCCCGAACATGGTGTCGCCGGCGACGCTACGCCCGCGCACCTCCAGCCTCACAGGCTGTCCGGTGGAAACGTCCCAGATGGAGAGTGAGGCCCCGTTGCTCGCGTCGCTGGCTTCTTCGGCCAGGAATACCCTCGGCGAGTAGATTGAGTTGGTTGTCACGAGTTGGTAGCTTTTCGGCGCGAAGGCGAGATGCCGCACCTTAACCCTGGTTGGCTGCTGCATCTGCTGATATCGCCCGTCGGCAGTGCGCCAGACGCGGAGCCGGCCGGTGCTGTCCGCCGTAGCGACGTAAGCGTCATCGTGGGAGAAGACGAGGTTCATGTAGGCCGTCTTTTCGGCGGCGCCCTCGCCCGGCACCAGCGTGCGGATGAGCTTCCCCGTCAGCGCGTCGAAGAGCGCGACGCGGATGGCCGGCGACTCCGCCGGGGCCTGCATCCCGAACGTACCCGGCGTATCCGGCGTTTTCAACGTCGCGGCCATGAGGCTCGATTTGCGGGAAGGGGTGTATGAGGTGACGTGGAAGCCCTCGGGCGCCTCAAGGCGGACGGTCTTACCCGTGCCGACGTGGTAGACGTGGTCGCCGAAGGCGATCAGACTACCGTCGTCGGAGAAGCTGAAGTCCCCCGCCAGGCTGGTGTTTATCCCTCCGCCGGCGTTAGGCGCCCCGCCGCGAACCTGCCGCAGGGGCCGCGCCTTCCCGTCTTCGACCCTCCAAAGCTTGAGCGTAGCCTCGCCCTCGCGGTCGCTGCCCCAGGCGGCCAGCAGGCCGTTCTCTCCGGGCGAGAAGGCGAGGGCCACCATCCAGTTCCGGAATGCCGGGATGCTCGGAAGGCTCGCGCCGGAGTTAACGTCCCACAGGGCTATCTTCTGTCTCTTTTCCTCGTCGGAGGCGTACTCGCTGGTCGCGACAGTCCGGCCGTTGGCGGAGACGGACATTAAGGCGACCGGATTGTCCCGTCGCACGATGAGGCGGGACATGCTCTCGCGCTTGGCGACCTGCTCGACCTCGTACGAGGAAGGGCGGCGCCCAGTCCTCTTCTCCTCATGCATCGCGGCGCGGTAGAGGGCGAGGGCCTCGGGGCGGCGGTTGGCGACCTCGTAGCCGCTCGCCTCGGCGCGCAGGCCGCGTATCTCGGCCTCCTGGCGCTGGTGCTCGGCCTCGCGGCGGCGCTGCTCGGCCAACTCGCGCGCCTTGCGCTCGGCCTCGGCCGCCTTAATCGCCTCCTGCTCTTTCGTCTCGGCGATGTCGCGCTGCTCGTCGGCCAGCGTCTTCTGGCGCTTTGCCTCCCTGGTGGCGTCCTCGGCCTCACGCTGCTTCTGTGTGGCGATGTTGCGCTGCGCCTCGGCGATCTCGCGCTGCTCTACGGCGACCTTCTGCTGGTTGACGGCGTCCTGCTTAGCGACGTTGGCCGCCTGCGTCTGGAACACGGAGATAATGGCGAGCAGAACGGTGAGGACGAGCGCGATTGAGACCCCTGCTAGCAGCTTGTTACGCGTGCGGTTGGCACCCGCGCGGCTGGCGACGACGTACTGCGTCTGGAGATTGGTGAACTGAGGGCGCTTGTCAGCCAAGTCGCGCAGCAGCGCTTCAGCGCGCGACAGGTCGCCCCCGCGCAGCAGGAGGCTACGGTCGCTGCCACCCTGCTGCCACTCCCTGGCGCGCGTCAGCAGGCGCGTGTGCTCGCGCACGTAGACGGTGTCAGTGTCGATGTCGGCGAGCACCTTCTGGAAGTACGCGTCGAAGTCGCCCGCGGCGGGGAAGTCGCGGCGCTGGAACTGCCCCAACTCCGGCGGGACGAGCCCGGCCCCCACCTCGCGGTGGTAGAGCGGGATGATGCGCTTGTTGTTCGCGAACGCGTGCGCGAACTCCTTGTGGCAGTAGGAGCCCTCGCACATCGAGTCGGGGCTGATGACGATGACGAAGTTGTCGGACGCCTCGATGCCCGACAGAATCTCCTTCTCCCAGACCGTGCTCGTCGGGATGTTGTTGAAGTCGAACCAGACCCTGCGCCCCTGCCGTACGAACTCACCGTAGAGCCGCTCGACGAACCCACGGTCGGCGCGCGAGTAGCAGAGGAAGACATCGACGCGGAGGTTGGTGTTGACGGCAGCGATGACCTGCTCGAAAGCCTTCTCCCAACTGACGCCTCCGCCGAAGTCGATGACCTCGGCGGAGGCGAGCGCGGGCGGAAGCTCCGCGCGCCCGATCGCCGCGCGCGTCACGGGGACGATCACCTTCCCCTTCTGGACGGCGCGTTCGAGCTGTCGCCAGCAGTTGGCGGACGCGAGCGACGCGGGGCTGACGATGAAGACGAAGGTCTCGGCGGCATCAATCTTCCTGAGCACCTCGAGCGCGACGCCCGGCGTCGCCCCGACCTCCTTCCACTTGATCGCGGAGACGCGGCGGCTCTTCCGCAACGCCTCATCCAATTCGCGCGCGAACGCGGCCTCCTCCGGCGCGAAGCAGATGAAGAGGTTCGTGCGGCCGCCCTTGGTCCGCACGGCCGGTACCTGTGCCACGCCGTTCGCTCCGACGGCGTTCGTGCCTGTCTTTGTCATCGAAAATTTTCCCATGTGATTGGGGCTCCCAAAGGAACTTCCTGGGGAGGTTGTCAGGAAGGCCGCGCAGAGTTAGGCGCGGGTCTTAGGCCCCGTCTGGCGCGCGACGGCGGATGGGGGAGCAAACTTATAGAACGGGCCGCGGCATCTGTCAAACGACATGTGCACACGCCACGCGGCCGTCGTCATCGTTCTTGGTCTCCGGGTGCCTCCGCACGCAGGAAGGCGCGTGCCGGATCAGGAGCTACGTCTCGACGGCACGCAAGCAGGGGCGCGGTGGTGCTCGGCACCGAGCGGCAGGTCGAAGACTCATGGCGGCTCACGGCGCTCGTCATCGACCGGGACGGGACGCTCGTCGGCTTCCAGGACAAGGTCCAACTCGACCCGTCCGAAGAGTGGCTCTACTCGCCGGGCGCTGAGCGCCGCCTCTTCCGTGTCGGCCCGCTGCAGTTTGGCGTGGCGATCTGCCACGAGGGCTGGCGCTACCCGGAGACGGTCCGCTGGGCCGCGCGGCGTGGCGCCCACTTGGTCTTCCACCCGCATTTCAGTGAGGCCGAGCCGGACGGGTACCGACCGCAGAGCTTCGCCGACCCGCTGAACACCTTCCACGAGAAGGCGATGCTGTGCCGCGCCGCCGAGAACGGCTGCTACTTCGCCAGTGTCAACTGCGCGGGCGAAGGTTCGCCGACGACCTCCGCGGTGGTGCGGCCGGACGGGACGGTGATGGCGTGGCAGCCGTACGGGGAAGAAGGGTTGCTGGTGGCTGACTTGGACACAGACGCGGCGACCGGACTGCTCGCAACACGGTGCAGGTATGCGTAGCGCCGACGCGCCGGGCGTCGGAGGCAGGGCAGGCACGGGACCGAAGCTGATCGCCGAGGCGCCGCCCGACTCGGCGTGAGGACTTCGGCCGGTGATATTTCCATCCGCCGGATAAAGAAAAGGCGCCGGGGGCCCCCACCCCCGACGCCTATGGCCGCTCGCGTGGCCTGCCCCAAAGTTTCACTCGTTCTCAGAAGGAACGCCCGTTAGGTGAGACGGATAGTAACCGCCGGGGTCTCCCGCTTGGTTGCGACTTCGTTGCGAGAAGAAGGTAATTCACGGGAGGGTCCTGGAGCGGCAATCATGTGAGAGCATAGGCTCCTTCCGGCTCGGCCGGCATCGCCCACGCCTCATCACACGACTCACCCGTGCGCCCGCCCTACTTCTTTCGACCGTCCCGGCGACTTGCCGGAGCGCCTCAGTATTTGAGCGGCGTCCGGTTTATAATGTGCCCTCGTTAATGGCGTCGGAACGACTGAACCGCAAAGGCCGCGGTACGGCGGCTGAACAGATGGCCACGCTTTTTTACGTTTTCGTCGCTAAATGTCGATTCCCGAGACAACATCCGCCGAAGCCTTCGAGCGCTACGTGGGCGGTAAATGCCTGGTCGTCGGTCAGGGCGAAGCGTGGCGGGACATCAAAGCCTGGATCGTCGCCCTGCCGCCCGTCGTCGATACGTTATACCTTCCCTCCGTCAGCGAGCCGTTCCTCGCGTGGACGATTTCGGGTGAGGTCGATTTCCAGGAGCGTGAGAACGAACAGCCCTGGGTCACGCACCGGATCAGGAAGGGGTCTTTCTTCCTCACGTCTGGAGGCGCCCCCTACGAGTGCCGCTGGAAGGCCGTGACCCCTGAGCCTTTCGAATCCATGGCGGTCTTCGTCGAGCTGCCGCTGCTCCAGCGCGCCCTGGAAGAGGTCTTCGGTGCTGACGCGGTCCACGCACGGCTGCGGGACGGTTCGGCGTTCTCCGACATTGCTCTGGATTCGCTGATGGAGCAGTTGCGCGGCGAGTTGGCGCGCCCACAGGCGAGCCCCCTTTTCGTGGAAGGCATCGCCCAGCTCATCGCCGTCCACCTCGCACGAAACTACGGCGTGATGGACGAGGAGGCGCGCAGCGACAGCCCGTCACTCCCCGGCTTCAAGCTCCGGCAGATAACGGACTGGATAGCCGAGCACATCGCCGAAGACTTCGACCTCGCCCAGTTGGCGGCGCAAGCGGGGTCGAGTAAGTTTCACTTCCAGCGCCTGTTCAAGGCCGCACTGGGCGTCTCGCCTTCGCGCTATCAGATCAACCTGCGGATGAATGAGGCGCGGCGGCTGCTGCGCGAGACTAAGATGAGCGTGGTGGAGGTCTCCCTCGAAGTCGGCTACGCCAACCCCGGCCACTTCTCACAGCTCTTCCGCAGGGAGACCGGACTCTCACCGAGCGACTACCGCCGGCAGCGTTAAACCCCATCCCTACGCCCGTTGATGCTAGGAGGCTGCCGCGTCGAAGTTCTCACGCACTCGACATATTCTCAGCCGCCACTCTTCAGGCTTTAGCCGTGACGGCCTCTTCCCGCACACCCCCCAGCACGGCGAGGAACTGTCGCAGCCATGCGACGTGTGCCGTCCACGCCGGGCCCGTCACGAGGTTGCCGTCCGTCACCGCCTCCTCCAAACCAACGCTCACGAACTCGCCCCCCGCAATCGTGACTTCAGGGCCGACCGCCGGGTAAGCGGACACCCTCTTCCCACGGACGACATCGGCCGCCGTCAGGATTTGCGCGCCGTGGCAGATGGCCGCAATCGGTTTCTCCGCCTCGGCGAAGTGTCTCACCACGTCGAGCAGGCGACCGTTGAGGCGGAGGTACTCGGGCGCACGCCCGCCGGGGATGACCAGCGCGTCGTAGTCCTCGGCCCTGACCTCCGCGAACGTGGCGTTGAGGGTGAAGTCGTGGCCGCGCTTCTCCGTGTAGGTCTGATCCCCCTCGAAGTCGTGCACGGCCGTGCGCACCTTCTCGCCGGCCCGCTTCTCGGGACAGACGGCGTGGACTTCGTGGCCCGCGATCTGTAGCGCCTGGAAGGGCACCATCACCTCGTAGTCCTCGACGAAATCACCGACCAGCATCAGAATCTTCTTCATCTTCTACGTCTCCTTCTACTCGACAAGTTAGCTCCTTCAGATTTTCTCGACCTCACACCTCTACCGGGTCGGCTTCCGAGGCAGGGGCGAGATACCGTGCCCGCCCTTCGAGCTCGTGCCTAGCTTGGCACCATCGTCGCTTTGCGACAAGACCGCTTCGCTCGACCGCGCGCCCTGCACCTGGATTCTGGCGAAACCATCATCGAGTTCTTTCATGTCCGCGGCGGTCAGAGGGACGTGAACGGCGTCCACATTCTGCTGCATGTGAGTCACTTTGGTCGTCCCGGGGATGGGCACGACGAACGGCTTGCGGGCCATCAGCCACGCGAGCGCGACCTGGCCAGATGTCGCCTGGTAGCGTCCGCCTACGCGCTGGAGCAGTT
>JBEVJD010000619.1:0-4100 GCA_040510435.1 Pyrinomonadaceae bacterium
GCCTGCTCGTGCCGTGCGGGACGACGGGCGAGAGCGTGACACTGTCGGAGGAGGAGAACCGGCAGGTCATCAGCGCGACGGTCGAAGTCGCGAAGGCCCACGGCGCGCGCGTCATCGCGGGCGCGGGCAGCAACTCGACCGCGCACGCCGTCTCGACCGCGCGCGCGGCGCGAGACGCCGGGGCGGACGCCGTCCTCATCGTCGCGCCCTACTACAACAAGCCGACGCAGGAGGGCTTGTATCAGCACTTCCGCACGGTGGCCGAGGCGGTCGCGCCGCTGCCCGTCGTGCTCTACAACGTGCCCGGGCGCACCTCCTCGAACATCGAGGCCGAGACGACGCTCCGCCTCGCGCGCGACATCGAGAACGTCGCCGCCGTCAAAGAGGCTTCCGGCAACCTCGCGCAGATCATGGAGATTCTGCGCGACCGGCCCGAGGGCTTTCTGGTGCTGTCGGGCGACGACGCGATGACGTTCGCCCTGATGGCGCTCGGCGCGGACGGGCTCGTCTCGGTCGCGTCGAACGAGGCGCCGGGGCCTCTGTCGCGGATGGTGGACGCGGCGCTCGCGGGGCGCTGGGACGAGGCGCGCGAGTTGCACTACCGCCTGCTTCCTTTGATGGACGTGAACTTCGTCGAGTCGAGCCCCGGCCCCGTCAAGGCCGCGTTGGCGCTGATGGGGCTGCTCGAAGAGAACCTGCGCCTGCCGCTCGTGCCCGTCACCGAGAAGACGCGGAGCCGCGTGCGCGAGGTGCTGAGCGAGTCAGGACTTTTGGGGGAGTCGTCGCATGTCGCTGCGTGAGCAGGTCGAGCAGTTGTACGAGAAGGGCTCGGGGTTCGACTCGACCGACCGCGAGGTCTTCGAGTCGTTCAAGCAGGCGCTCAACCGCGGCGAGGTGCGCGCCGCCGAGCGCGGCGAGGACGGCCGCTGGCGCGTCAACTCGTGGGTCAAGAGCGGCATCCTCGTCGGCTTCAGGATGGGCGTGCTCTCCGACATGAGCGCACACGCCTCGCTTCGCTTCTTCGACAAGGACACGTACCCCGTCCGCCCGACGAACATCATGGAGGGCGTGCGTATCGTGCCCGGCGGCTCTTCCGTCAGGGACGGCGCGTACCTCGCCCCGGGCGTCGTCTGTATGCCGCCGATGTACGTCAACGCGGGCGCGTACGTGGACGAGGGGACGATGATCGACAGCCACGCCCTCGTCGGCTCGTGCGCGCAGGTCGGCAAGCGCGTGCACCTGTCGGCGGCGGCGCAGATCGGCGGCGTGTTGGAGCCCGTGGGCGCGGTGCCGGTCGTCGTCGAAGACGACGTGCTGGTCGGCGGTAACTGCGGCGTCTACGAGGGGACAATCGTGCGCGCGGGCGCGGTGCTCGCGCCGGGGACGATACTCACCGGCGCGACGCCCGTCTACGACCTCGTGCGCGGCGAGGTCTACCGGCGGACTGAAGACGCGCCGCTTGAGATTCCGGCGGGCGCGGTCGTCGTGCCCGGCTCGCGGGCGGTGACGACCGAACGGGGGCGCGAGTGGGGCTTGTCGCTCTACGCGCCCGTCGTCGTCAAGTACCGCGACGAGAAGACAGACCGCGCCGTGCAGTTGGAGGACTACCTGCGCTAAATCGGGTGTTGGGTGTTGGGTTCCGGGTGTTGGGTAACAATCGGCTTTTACCCAACACCTAAAACCCAACACCCAACACCCCTCTTTAGGAGAGTTCCGCCTTGAGCGATTTCGAGCCGGCGCGGCGGCTGCGCGGCATACAGCAGAGCATGATTCGGCAGGTCTTCGACCGCGCGCGGCCGGGGAGCATCAACCTCGGCCTCGGCGAGCCAGACCTGCCCACGCCCGATGTCGTGAGGCGCGAGGCCGCGCGCGTCGTCGTCGAGGAGCAGAACGGCTACACGGCGCAAGCCGGCCTCCCCGCCCTGCGCGAGCGCGTCGCCTCCGACTATCCGCACCTCGACCTCACGCCCGGGCAGGTCGTCGTCACCGCGGGCTCGCAGGAGGCGCTCTACCTCGCGCTCCTGACGCTCGTGGACGAGGGCGACGAGGTGCTCATCCCAGACCCGGGCTTCGTCGCCTACCCGACGATTGTGAAGATGGCCGGCGGGGTGCCGAAGTTCTACAGGATGCCCGCGTCGAATGATTTCGCCTTCGACGCCGACGATTTCAAACGCGCGCTCACGCCGCAGACGAAAGTCGTCGTGTGCATCAGTCCATCGAACCCGACGGGGCGCGTGCTGTCGCGCGGAGAGCTGGCGGCGATGGCCGAGGCGCTCGCGGGCTCGGGCGCTTACGTCGTGAGTGACGAAATTTATCGCGAGCTGTACTTCACAAACGAGCGGCCCTCTTCCGTCACAGAGTTCCGGCCCGAACGCGCGCTCGTCATCGGCGGCCTGTCGAAGTCGATGAGCATGACAGGGTGGCGTTTGGGCTGGCTCTGCGGCGACGCGGATGTCGTCAAGAGCGCGCTCGTCCTGCACGGCTACACGACGACCTGCGCCTCGACCGTCTCGCAGAAGGCGGGGCTCGCCGCGTGGACGGCCGAGGCCGCGGAGGCTCGACGCGCGGCGCGGCGGACGTTCCGCGAAAGACGCGACCATCTGCTCGGCCTCCTCTCGAATGAATTGGGCCTGCGCGCCGTCGAGCCCGAGGGCGCCTTCTACGCGATGGTTGACGTGAGCGCACACGGCGACTCGATGAATGTGACCGACCGCCTGCTCGAACACGGCGTCATCACCGTCCCCGGCGCCGCCTTCGGCGCCGAAGGCGAAGGCTACCTGCGCGTCTCCTTCTGCGCCGACCTCCGCGTCCTCGAAGAGGGCGTGAAGAGAATGAAAGCCGCTCTGGGAGTGATGAGTAATAAGTGATGAGTGATAAGAAGTCAGTGACAAGACGCGGCGCTTGTTTTAGTCTTATCACTCATCACTCATCACTTATCACTGTTTCGGAGGAGCTATGAGCAGGAAGTATCGGGTCGGCATCCTGGGCGCGACGGGCACCGTGGGGCAGCGCTTCATACAGTTGTTGGAAGGCCACCCGCAGTTCGAAGTGGCCGCGCTGGCGGCGTCAGACCGCTCGAAGGGGAAGGCGTACAGCGAGGCGTGCGCGTGGCGTCTGCCGGGCGACATGCCCGAGGCCGTGCGCGGGATAAAAGTGCAGGCGCCCGAGCCGCCGCTCGACTGCGAGATCGTCTTCTCAAGTCTGCCGGGCGACATCGCGCGCGAGACCGAGGAGTCGTTCGCGCGCGCGGGCTACGCCGTCATCAGCAACTCGTCGGCGCTGCGCATGGACGAGGACGTGCCGCTGCTCATCCCCGAGGTCAACCACGAACACCTCGCGCAGCTCGACACGCAGAAGAGGGCGCGCGGGCTCGACCGCGGGATGATCGTGACGAACCCGAACTGCTCGACCATCATGCTCGTGCTCGCGCTCGCGCCGCTGCACGCGCGCTTCCGGATAGAGGCGTGCGTGGCGACGACCTTGCAGGCGCTCTCGGGCGCGGGCTACCCCGGCGTGCCCTCGCTCGACGCCGTGGACAACGTCATCCCCTACATCGGCAGTGAAGAAGAGAAGATCGAGAGCGAGACGCTCAAGATTCTCGGCCGCTTCGAGGGCGGCCACATCGAGCACGCGCCCTTCAAGGTGAGCGCGCAGGTGCACCGCGTCAACGTCAGCGACGGCCACATGGCCGCCGTGCGCGTCAAGCTCGCGCGCGAGGCGTCGGTCGAAGAGCTGCGCGAAGCCTTCTCGTCCTTCACCTCTCTGCCGCAGGAGCTGCGCCTGCACACGGCGCCCTCGCGCCCCATCATCGTGCGCGACGAGCCCGACCGCCCACAGCCTCGCCTCGACCGCGACGCAGGCCGCGGCATGAGCGTCACCGTCGGCCGCATCCTCCCCGACAAGGTACTCGACTACCGCTTCGTCGCCCTCAGCCACAACACCGTCCGCGGTGCCGCCGGTGCCGCAATCCTCAACGCCGAACTGCTCGTCGCCACCGGGAGGCTGTGAAGAACAGTAGGCGGTAGGCAGTAAGGCAGTAACAACAAGAGAACAGCAGTCAGAGTAAGCGGAGGCGTCGAGTAGTTAATCTCGACGCCTCC
>JBEVJD010000620.1:0-3558 GCA_040510435.1 Pyrinomonadaceae bacterium
TAAAGCGTCGTCTCTCGTGTCAGAAAGTTTGAGTAGAAGTTAGCACCGGCGACGTGCGCGCGCAAACACTTTCCGCGGCGGTTAACGAATTTGTTGGGCGGGCGAATTTTTACGCCGCTACGTCAACGCCGAGATGGTCGAGGCGCTCATTTCCTCGACCGAGTACGACCAACGTTGCGGGAGTTGGGGAGGGCGGGGAGCACAGTTGAAGACGAGAAGCAGCGCGTTACTCGTCATCGTTTGATGACGAGTAACGCGCTCCCCTTAGCTCTTCATTTGTACGTTGTGCCTGAGCGCTACGTGCGCAGGCTGCGGCCGCGGATGAGGCGGTAGGCGGCCAGCAGGACGATGGCGCCGATGATGGCGAGCACCATGCTCATGATCGTGCCGGGCTCGCTCACGCCGCCGTCGCCGCGGCCGTAGCCGAGCAGCGCGCGGCCGATGAAGCCGCCGATGATAGCGCCGGCGATGCCGAGCAGGATCGTGACGATGGCGCCGCCCGGGTCGCGCCCGGGCATGATGGCCTTCGCGATAATCCCCGCGATCAGCCCGAAGATGATCCAACCAATAATCGCAAACATCTCTTTACTCCTCCGACAGTCAAAGATTCGTCGTGCGCGCCCGCGACCCTCTAAGGCCGAAGACGCGCGTACTGTTTTATCTTCGTTTGAACAACTCCGTCGGGGAAATGCAAGCGGCGCGCCGCAGGGGGGCGCGCCGCCGGAACGTGAAGAACTTCAATCAATTGACACCCGCGCGCCGCAAGCCCCGCGCCGCGCACGAGGCGCGGAAACGATACACCGCGGTCAGCCCCGGCGCTTGGCGGGCGCGCGCTTCTTCGCCGCGGCCTTCTTCTTCGCGGCGCCCTTCTTCGACGAGCGCTTGGCCGCAACCTGCTTCGGCTCGGGCCGGCTCGCGTGCGCGGCGCGGAGGTAGGCGTCAAGGTCGAGGCCGAACAGTTCCTTGACCTTCGCGGAGATGGTCGGCAGCACGACCTCTGCGAAGCCGGAGAGTTCGGCGACGACGTGCTCGCCGGTGGTGACGGTCTTGCGGCGGCCGCGCGGGCGCGGCTCCTCCTTCTCGTCGAAGGCGCGCGCGATGCCGAAGCCGACGAGGATGCCGATGGAGACGGCGCCCGCGCCCCAGACCAGAGGGTTGCGCTCGAATTCGCCGCGCCAGTCGAGCACCTCGCCGACGCCCTCCTTGACGCTCTCGACCGTCTCGCGCACCTCTTCGTACTGGTGCGTGACGACCGACTTGATCTCGGCGACCGTCTCGCTGATGGACTCGCGCGCCTCCTCCATCTGCTGCCGTAGCGCGGCCTTGCTCTCAGACTCCGCGGCTTCGCCTAGCTTCCTGCTCATCCGCCGCCCCCTTCGCCCGTCGGGATGGAATAACTTCGCGGCCGAGTATAGCAACATTCGGGCGGCCCGCGGGCGGGAGGAAAACTCTTTACAGCCCGCGGCCGCGGAAGTATCTTTAACCCGAACGATTCCCCTGAACATTCCGACCGCCGCGACGTGTGGGGCACCGGTGCGCCGAGCGCCGCGACGGCTCCTTGAGATTTACGCCAACTCGCGGACAAACCCTTCCGCTAGGTTGTTGGCGGCGGAACCAGGAGGAGTAAGAACATGGAGAGTAGAGCCAACAGCTCGGCGCACGGCGACGAACATTAAGAGAGTAGTCAGTAGTCAGTAGTCAGTAGCCAGTAGGCTCCGCTTGACTACGTTGAAGATGACAGCCGCACGGTTCGAGCGACGAAAGGCTTTTCTACTGACTACTGACTACTGACTACTGACTACTTGAGGTTTTCAATGAGTAACCCGACGAAGCGGCCCGAGGTGGTCGTTATTACCGGTGCGAGCGCGGGGGTGGGGCGCGCGTGCGCGCGTGAGTTCGCGCGGCGCGGGGCGCACGTCGCGCTCATCGCGCGGGGGCGCGACGGGCTCGAAGGCGCGCAGCGCGAGGTCGAGCAACTGGGCGGGCGCGCGCTCGTGCTGCCGCTCGACGTGTCGGACGCCGACGCGGTCGAGCACGCGGCCGAAGTCGCCGAACAGCAGCTCGGGCCGATTGACGTGTGGGTCAACAACGCGATGCTCTCGGTCTTCTCGCCCGTCAGTAAGATGAGGCCCGAGGAGTACAAACGCGTGACCGAGGTGACGTACCTCGGCTACGTCTACGGCACGCTCGCGGCGCTCCGCCGGATGCGGCCGCGCGACCGCGGCTGCATCGTGCAGGTCGGCTCGGCGCTCGCCTACCGCGGCATCCCCTTGCAGTCGGCCTACTGCGCCGCGAAGCACGCCGTCCAGGGCTTCATGGACTCACTGCACGCCGAGCTGATTCACGACGAATCGAACGTGCGCGTGACGATGGTGCAACTGCCCGCGGTTAACACGCCGCAGTTCTCTTGGGTCAAGTCGCGCATGCCGAACGAGCCGCAGCCGGTCGGCACCATCTACCAGCCGGAGGTGGCGGCGCGCGCCGTCTACTGGGCGGCGCACAACGAGCGGCGCGAGCTTTACGTCGGCTGGCCGACGGTCAAGGCCATCGTCGGCAACAAGCTGGCGCCGGAGCTGGCCGACTGGTACGTCGCGCGCTACGCCTACGAGGAGCAGCAGACCGAAGAGCCCACCGCGCCCGACCGCCGTGACAACCTCTGGGAGCCCGTCCCCGGCGACCACGGTGCGCGCGGGCGCTTCGACGAGCGCGCCTCCGACACGAGCGCGCAGCTCTGGGCGACGACGCACCGCGGCCTGTTCGCGCTCGCGGGCGTGGGCGCCCTCATCGGCGCCGCGGCCGCCAAGCTCCTGCTCGACGCGCGCGAGCGCCGCCTCGCCGACACACAGCTCGAACGCTTCCGCGAGAGCGGAGTGATGTGAACGAAAGCAGTAGTCAGTAGACAGTAGTCAGTAGACAGTAGCGCTCCGCGTTGCGGTCGTTCGCGCTGACAGACCGGCCGCCCGGCCGCGAAGGGTTTTCTACTGACTATTGTCTACTCTCCTGGGAGGTGAAGATGGCAACGAAGAAGAGAGGCGGCGTGCTGGACATGGCGCGTCAGGTCGTGAGCGAGGTGGTGGACTCGGCGGCGCGCGTCGTCGGGCAGGCCGGCGAGACGGCCGCGGGGCTCGCGAACTCCGCGATGGACACGGCCGCCGACGCCGTCGCCAGCGTCAGCCCGACCGCAGGCGAGATCGTGCGACCCGAGCCCTCGACCCAGCGCGCCGTCAGCGAGGCCGCGCGCCGGACGACGCGCCTCGCGCGCACGCAGGCCGAGGCCGCGAAGGACGCTGGCGGGGCTTTGACGGACGCCGCGGAGGACGTGGGCGAGGCGGCCTCCGACGCCGCGTCCGACGTGTCGCGCTCGGCGGCCGCGAGCGTCCCTTCGCTCGACCCGGCGAGCCGCGCCTCCAAGTCCACGCGCTCCGCCGCCGACAACGCGCGCAGCGCCGTACGCAGAACCGAACACGCCGCGTCCAGGGCTTCGGGCACGGCGAGCAAGGCCGCGCGTCAGGCGTCGAAAGCGGCACGCAAGGTCGCGGGCACGACTTCCAAGTCCGC
>JBEVJD010000621.1:0-17700 GCA_040510435.1 Pyrinomonadaceae bacterium
GTCGCGCAGCATGTCCCCCGCGCCGCCGAACGAGAGCGACGCCTCGTCGTTCTTCACGACCCGCCGCTTCTGCTCAAGGTCGTAGTAGCTGAAGTTCACCCGACCCGACTGGCGCGCGGCGTCCATCCCGCGCGGCCCGACCTTGAAGCGCAACAGCACGACCTGAGTCAGACCCTGATTCATGTTGTCGAGCTTGATCTTCAAACTGCCCGCGCCGCGCTCGGGCTCGTAGCCGTAGACCTGCGCCAGTTCAAGGCCGGGGCCGTACTCGACTGCAAGGTTGGGCTCGGAGGCGACGGGCGCGACGAGGCTCTGCACCTCTTTGAGAAAGACCTTGTCGATGTCCTGCGCGTCGGCGACGAAGTGGAAGAGGCCGCGGCCGCTCTTGGCGAGGTCGCGGAGCAGGTCTTTGTTGAGGTCGAGCCCGACGCCGATGGTCGAGAGGTCGACGCCGCGGTCGTTGAAGGAGAGCGATTCGCGCGCGATCTGCGCGGGGTCGGTCACGCCCTGGTTGGCGATGCCGTCGGTGAGGAGCACGACGCGGTTCGCCCCCTCGCGGTTGAAGTTCCGCAGCGCCTCGCGGTAGCCGAGCATGAGGCCGGCGTGGATGTTGGTCGAGCTGCCGGGCTCCAACTGGCGGATGAGGCGGCGCACCTCCTCGCGGTCGCCGAGCGCGCGCGCGGGGCGGAGCACCTCGGCCTCGGAGTCGAAGACGACGATGGCGAGCGTGTCGGTCTCGCGGAGCTGGCCCACGAGCGTGAGGAGCGATTCCTTGACCCTTGAGAGCTTGTCGGCGTCTGCCATCGAGCCGCTCTTGTCGATGACGAGCGCGAGGTTGACGGGCGGCAGTTGGCTGCGGTCGTTGGCGAGCGCGGTGCTGAAGCCGACCTGGAGGACGGCCTCGGGGTCGGCCGCCGAGACGCGGTCGCTGCCCCAGCGCACGTCGAGCGAGACGGCCTCGCCCGCCTTGGGGCGCCCGATCTGGTGGCGGTGGTAGTTGACGAACTCTTCGACGGCGACCGAGCGCGAGGCGGGGATGAGCCCCATCTCGGACAGGTAGCGCGTGCGCGCCGCGGCCGCGGTCGAGGCGCCCTCCTGCGCGTGCGCGGGCAGCGCCGCGCCGAGGGCGAGAAGGATGAGCGAGAGCAGAACCTGGAAGGTCTGGCGAGCGTGTTCGCGCGCGTGTGTGGGCATACGTCCTCCGAAAGGCTGTCCGGGTCGTTGGGTCGGGGAGACGACGCTTGTCGGCTCTTCACCTGCGAGGGGATTAGATTAACTTGTCGTGCCGCTTGGCTTCAAAGATGTGAGTTCGGCGCGGATGGATGCCCGGAGACTTTTTAAGAGTAGTCAGGAGACAGTAGTCAGTAACGCTCCGCCCCGACTGCGAATGCTTTTCTACTGTCTACTGTCTACTCCCCCGGCGGGGCAGCCCTTCGACGAGGTGGTCGCCCGCGAGCCAGAGGCTCCACGAGTGGTGGTAGAAGGCGACGGGGAAGAGGAGCGCGACGGCGAAGAGGAGCCCGAGCAGCAGGCGGTCGCGGCCGGGGAAGGCGAGCAGGACGAGGCCGGCCGCAAACAGCACGGCCGCTTCGGTCGTGACGACGTTGAGCATGATGGCGCCGACAAAGAAGCCCTCCTCGCGCTGGAAGACGGTGCCGCACGCGGGGCAGTCTGCGCGCACGCGGAAGGGCGAACGGAAGACGCCGGCCCCGCCGCACGCGGGGCAGCAGAGCCGCGCGCCGCGCGCCAGCGTCTTGAAAACAGGGCGGCCGACCTTGCTCACTCTCCTCCTCACAAACGTCCGGGGCTTCCCGGCCGGGCACCGCGGAACTTAACAGAAGCCGCCACGATTGTGTAGCCTGTCGGCATGGTCGAAGACCTCTCGCAACACCACGCGCCGCTTACCGAACTCTTCCGCGCGCCGGCCACGCCCGCGGAGTGTGAGCGGTACAGGCTCTCGGACGAGCAGGTCGCGTTCTACGAGGAGCACGGCTACCTGGCCGGCGTGAGGATGTTCGACGACGGGCAGGTCGGGCGGCTGCGCGCGGAGTTGTCTGAGTTGATGAATCCCGCGCACCCCGCGCGCGGGCTCTGGTACGAGTTCCACTCGAACGAGTCGGCCAACCCCGAACGCGTGCTCTTCCACGCGCTCGGGGCCTGGCGCATCGCGGAGGGCTTCCACGACCTCCTCTGGAACCCGCGCTTCACAGTCCCCGCGTCGCAACTACTCGGCGGCGCGGTGCGCTTCTGGCACGACCAGTTGTTCTGCAAGCCCGCGCGCCACGGCGGGGTCGTCGCATGGCATCAGGACTACTCCTACTGGACGCGCACGACGCCGCTCGCGCACCTGACCTGCTGGGCGGGGTTGGATGATTCGACGCGCGAGAACGGCTGCGTCCACTACGTCCCCGGCAGCCACCGTTGGTCCGACCTCCCCGTCACCGGCCTCGCCGGAGACATGGACGCGATACAGTCCGTCTTGACGGACGAACAGAGGCGTCGGTTCAAACCCGTGGCGATAGAGCTGAAGGCCGGCGAGGCGTCCTTCCACCACCCGCGCATGATCCACGGCTCCTACGCCAACTCGACCGACCGCCCCCGCCGCGCCACCGTCGTCAACGTCTTCCGCGACGGCGTCCGCTCCAACTCCGACGCGCCGCCCTTAGAAGGCGTCCCCGCCATCCCCAAAGGCCAACCGATGGGCGGCCAGTTCTTCCCCCTCCTGTTCTCCGGCCTCTAACCATCGCTTCCCGGCGATGTGACGGCCGTCACATCAGCCAACACACCGTTTGTCATAGAATTGAAACTGCCGCGCGCTTAGCGGCGGTGTTATATTCAGGCCAGAAAGTCTCGTCCTTAACGTTCGGCTTCGGTGTCGGCGCGCGGCGGGTTAGCGCCGGCCGTAGGTCTGCACGCGCCATTTTATGAGCTGGCAAACCTTGAGGAACGTGATGATCGGGGTCGCCTTCGGCGTCGTCGCCGGCATCGGGGGCTTCACCTTCATCTACGCCAAGGGCTACTCGTACCTGACGAACGACCCGGCAGCCTGCGCCAACTGCCACGTCATGCGCGAGCAGTTCGACGGCTGGGTCAAGTCCTCGCACCGTGCGGTCGCCGGCTGCAACGACTGCCACACGCCGCCGGGCTTCGTGGGCAAGTACTACACGAAGGCGCGCAACGGCTTCTGGCACTCGTTCTACTTCACGACCGGCGGCTTCCACGAGCCGATCCGCATCAACGAGTTCAACCACAAGGTTACGGAGAGCGCCTGCCGCTCCTGCCACCAGCAGGTCGTGCAGGCCATCGAGGGCGCGCACGCCGAGCTGGGCGGCGAACTCTCCTGCACGCGCTGCCACAGCAACGTCGGGCACTACACGCACGGAGACTGAAGGGGGAAGTGATAAGTGATGAGTGATAAGTGATAAGAGAAGACACGGCCCGTGATTCTTTCTTATCACTCATCACTCATCACTCATCACTTACTAAAAATGGCTGACGAAGAGAAAGCGACAGTTAAAGAGAGGCCGTCGCGTTGGCGGGGGCTGAGGCTGATCGTGCTGACGGGGCTCATCACGCTGCTGGCGTCGGTGGCGGGCGTGGCGCTTTTGGTCAACATCCTTCAGCGCAAGGAGGAGGCGCGCAACCCCTTCTACCGCGTCGTCGAGCTGACGGACGAGACGGAAGACCCGGAGGTCTGGGGCAAGAACTTCCCCTTCCAGTACGACGGCTACAAGCGCACGGTCGATCAGGTGCGGACGCGCTACGGCGGGAGCGAGGCCGAGCCGCACACGCCGAGCGCGGCCGACCCGCGCTCGTTCGTCTCGCAGTCGCGCTTACAGGAAGACCCGCGGCTGAAGACGATGTGGGCCGGCTACGCCTTCTCGCGCGACTTCCGCGAGGAGCGCGGCCACGCCTACATGCTCAGCGACCAGATTTACACCGAGCGCCAGCAGGCCGTGCAGCAGCCCGGCACCTGCATCCACTGCCACGCCTCGGTCTACGTCGGCTACAAGCGCGCGGGGAACGGCGACCTCATGAAAGGCTTCGAGCACTTCAACAAGATGCCCTTCATGGAGGCGAAGAACAGCTTCAAGCACCCCGTCTCCTGCATCGACTGCCACGACCCGCGCACGATGCAACTGCGCGTCACGCGCCCCGGCTTCCTCGAAGGCATCCAGGCGCTCGCCTCCTCGGACGACCCCGTGCCGAACATGCAGAGCGTCGAGCGCTGGCGGCAGGGCAACCGCCAGGAGCCCTACGACGTGAACAAACTCGCCTCGCGCCAGGAGATGCGCGCCTTCGTCTGCGGCCAGTGCCACGTCGAGTACTACTTCAAAGGGACTGAGAAGCGTCTGACCTACCCCTGGTTCAAGGGCTTGAAGGTAGAGCAGATCATGGCTTACTACGACGAGCAGCAGTTCAAGGACTGGGAGCACAAGGAGTCGGGCGCGCCGGCTCTCAAAGCCCAGCACCCCGAGTTCGAGATGTGGAATCAGGGCATCCACGCGCGCTCGGGCGTGGCCTGCGCCGACTGCCACATGCCCTACACGCGCGTCGGCGGCCTGAAGATCAGCGACCACCACGTCCGTTCGCCGCTGCTCAACATCAACAACGCCTGCCAGACCTGCCACAAGTGGCCCGAGGCCGAACTGCGCGCGCGCGTCGAGACCATCCAGACGCGCACCTTCCGCATGCGCAACATCGCGATGGACGCGCTCGTCCAACTCATCAACGACATCAAGGCCGCGCGCGCGCAGGGCAAGACGGATCAGGAACTCGCGCAGGCGCGCGACTTCCAGCGCCGCGCGCAGTTCTACCTCGACTTCGTCGAGGCCGAGAACTCCACGGGCTTCCACGCCGACCAGGAGGCTGTCCGCATCCTCGGCGAGTCGGTCAACTTCTCGCGCCTCGGCCAACTCTCCCTGCGCGGCGGCGTCCCGCCCCAGCCCGCCGGCCCGCCCCCCGCGCCGGTCGCCACACCATCGCACTGAAACAGAACCGGGAGCAGTAGCGAGCGGGTCGGGGTTACTTCATAAGTTCGTTTGAAGTAACCCCGACCCGCTCGCTACCGCTCCCGGTTCTATTCAAAAACGCCTCTCGCCCGCCTCAAGTTTTCCTCAAGCGGCCTTAAGTTGTTGCAAATAAGGCGCTTAAAATTTCCCTCTGCGAGCCGAAAAATTTTCTCCGCGCTCAAGTTTCGCTCAATCGGTCTTGGCTATCTTGTCCATGCTGACGACGAAGGCGTGACCCGCCGACTCGGGGTAAGCAGAAAGTCAGTCGAACCGATTCCGAATTTTGAGCCCGACTCCAAGGAGAAAGTTGAAAGCAATGCTCAGAAAAATCTCTGCCGCGTTCTCGACCATCGCACTGCTCGCACTGCTGGCCGCCGCCCAGGTCTCTGCGGCCACGCTCGGCCCGTCGCTCAAGTCCAGACTGAACGGCCTCGCCGCGGACGCGAAGGTCGGCACCGTCATCATCTCCTTCAACACGACGAAGGGTCTTCAGCCCGCGAACCTCGACGTGCTGCGCGCGCTCGGCATCAACAAAGGCGTCACGCTCAACCGGCTCGGCATGGTGGCCGCGGTCGCGACGGCCGGTCAGGTGCGCGCGCTGGCCTCGAACCCTTCGGTGCGCTCCGTCTGGTTCAACGACCGCCTGAGCTACTACGACCGCGAGGTGCGGACGCTGACCGGCGTCGAACGCCTGCGCGGCGACCGCGGGTTCACGACGCAGAACGCGGGGCTGCCCGTCTCTGGGCGCGGCGACTTCTCGGTCGTCATCAACGACTCGGGCATCGACGCCACGCACCCCGACCTACAGCTCGGCAGGAACGTCGTCCAGAACGTACAGATTCTGACCGACACCGACACGCTCGCCGGCTTCACGACGCTCCAGGCGATTGAGAACCTGCCCGACACCGACCTCAACGTCGGCCATGGCACGCACTGCGCCGGCATCGTCGGCGGGACGGGGCAGCAGTCGGGCGGCCTCTACGCGGGCGTCGCGCCGGGCGCGAAGCTCATCGGCACGGGCTCGGGCGCGGTGCTCTTCATCCTCAACGGCCTGGGCGGCTTCGAGTGGTCGCTCACGAATCAGCCCACTTACGGCATCCGCGTCATCTCGAACTCGTGGGGCGGCTCGGGCGACTTCGACCCCGACAGCCCCATCAACATCGCCACGAAGGCCGCGCACGACAGCAACATCGTCGTCCTCTTCGCCGCGGGCAACTCCGGGCCGGGGCGCGACACGCACAACCCGCACGCCAAGGCGCCGTGGGTCATCTCGGTCGGCGCGGGCACGAAGGAGGGCGGGCTCGCCTCCTTCTCCTCGCGCGGCATCCCGAAGGATGAGCGCCTCTCGGACTCCAACCCGAACAACGACCACGACGCGCCGACGCTCGTCGCGCCGGGCACGGGGCGCGAGTTCGAGTCGAACGCCGGGAAGTTCTCCGCGGCCTACGTCTCGACCCGCTCGAAGACGAACGTCTTCTCGAACGGGCTCGACTCCGACCTCGAACTCCCCGTCAACTTCATCCCGTACTACACGCAGATTTCCGGCACCTCGATGGCGACGCCGCACGTCGCGGGCATAGTCGCCCTGATGCTCGACGCCGACCCGACGCTCACGCCCGACGAGGTCAAGCAGATTCTCGTCCAGACCGCCTCGCGCATGCCCGGCTACGACGAGTGGCAGGTCGGCGCCGGCTACGTCAACGCCTACGCCGCCGTGGACAAGGTCTTCAACCGCGCGAAGAACTACGGCGCGAACTTCTCGCACGCCTTCAACGCGCGCTACACGATCAGCGGCCCCGCGGCCGAGCAGGTGCGCATCGACTACAGCCCGGCCGCCCTGCCCGGCGCCGGCTCGCAGAACTCGCGCAGCTTCCACGTGGCCGAAGGGATGAGTGTGCTCGACGTGTTCGCGCGCTTCGACACCGCGGCCGAGAGCGGCGACGGCAACACCATCGGCATTCTCCTGACCGACCCGAACGGCAACAAGTACTCTTCCGGCGTCGCGCTCCCCGTTCTCGATTCGCCGACGCGCCAGGTGATCGTCAAGAACCCGGCGGCCGGCGAATGGCTCCTCGAAGCCCGCGGCGTGCGCGGCCTCGCGGCGGCGCCGAACGTCTCGCTCCCGACCTCGGGCGCGGCCGCGCCGGGGCCGTTGGACGTGACCATCAAGCAGCAGCTCTTCACGCTCGACCCGATTGCCGATATCCAGGGGCACCCCGCGCAGGCGCAGATCGAGGCCGTCTTGAAGAATCGCCAGATGGACACCTTCGCCGACGGCGGCTTCCACCCCGACTCCAACGTGACCCGCGAGGACTTCGCGCGCCTGCTCTACATGAACACGGCGCTGCGGCAGTCGCCTTCGGCCGCGCCGAAGTACGCGGACGTGTCGGCCGAACTCCGCCCCATCGCCGAGGCGGTGACGGCCAACGGCTCGACGCTGCGCGACCACTCGTTCGCGCCGGCCGGGATGCTCGCGGCTTCGGGCTCGACCTTCAACCCGACGGCCAACGTGAGCCGGCTTGAGGCGGCGGTCGCACTCGTCCGCGCCCTCGGGCTCGACGCCGAGGCGAAGCAGAAGGCCGGCACGACCGTCACGGCCACCTACAACGGCATCGCCGTGCCGCTCTCGGACAACGCGGAGATTCCGCTGGCGATGCGCGGCTACGTGCAGATAGCGCTCGACCGCGGGCTGCTCCAAGCCTTCTTCAACTTCGAGCAGGGGCCGTTCGACTTCCAGCCCGTGCTCAAGGCGCGCGTGAAGGCCAACGACGCGACGACCCGCGCCTTCATGGCCTACGCGCTCGACAACTTCCGCCAGCGCTTCGCGGCGGGCAACTGACCTCGCATCTCGCCGCGCCGACCGAAGTCGGGACGGGAGGCGCGGTGAGTCGAGCGGCCCGGAGGGTGACCCGCTTGGCAGAGACGGGTGACCCCCCGGGCCGCAACCCCTGAGAGTTCTTTGCAGCAGCCGCCGAGTCAGTACCGCTCGCGGTACTGATTCGGCCTCGCAGCCGAACAGCCACAAGAAGAGATAAAGAGGAAAAGAACATGACGACGACGTTGAGAATCGCATTCCTGTTGGCGCTGGTTCTCGTCCTCGGCCTCGCGACTCTGCCGGGCGGGACGGGCGGCGCGTCGGCGGCCTCGACCGTGAAGATAGACCCGCAGCTCACGCGGCTGCTCACACAGCGCGCGACCGTCCCGGCCATCATCACCTACAACAGGAAGCCCGGCGCGGCCGAGCTCTCGCGCCTGCAACTCGCGGGCGTCACCAAGGGCTTCGCCACGCGCGAACTGCCGATGGTCATCGCCGACCTGAGCGCCTTGCAGTTGGCCTCCGTCAGCCGCCAGCCCGGCGTCGTCTCCATCTACTCGAACCGCCTGATGAAGACCTTCACCAACTCAAGCCGCACCTTCATCGGCGTCCCGCAGATGACCCGCGACGTGCAGGTGACGAAGAACAACCGGAGCAACCCGGGCTTCCCCGTCACGGGCAAAGGCATCGGCATCGGCTACATCGACACCGGCATCGACGGCACGCACAAGGATTTGACCTACGGCAAGAAGACCGTGCAGAACGTCATCCAGCCGCTCTCCGAGACGGTCGTCGGCGACGGCGGGCTCGTCGTCGGCCTCGGCGTCTCCGTCGGCGACCTCATCAACGGCACGGGCTTCGTGCCGCCCATCTACTTGGAGAACCAGCCGATGTCGGACGTGGAGTCCGGCCACGGCACGCACGGCGCGGCCGTCGCCGCGGGCACGGGCGAGCAATCGGGCGGCTTCTACGGCGGCGTCGCGCGCGGCGCGCACCTCATCGGCCTCAACTCGGGCAACGAACTCGGGCTCCCGACGGTCGCCATCATCGGCGCCTACGACTACCTGCTCGCCAACCAGTACACCTACAACATTCGCGTCATCAACAACTCTTGGGGCGGCTCGCTCGACGCCGAGGGCATCGACCCGAACAACCCCGTCAACGTCGCGACGCGCACGAGCCACGACCGCAACATCACGGTCGTCTTCGCGGCCGGCAACGCGGGCGACACGCCGACCTCAATCAATCCTTACTCGACGATGCCCTGGACGATCTCGGTCGCCGCGGGCGTCAAGCAGGGCCTGGGGAGCCCCGCCGACTTCAGCTCGCGCGGCGTGGACAACGGCACGGGCACGGACGTGGCGGGGATGCCCGCCGACACGACGCTTCCGGTTAACCTGCGCCCGGACATCACCGCCCCCGGCGTTGACATCAAGAGCGCGCGCCTGCGCGGCGCGGGTCTGACAAACACGCTCGGCACGGTGCCGGTCGTCGGCAACGATTTGACGACCATCCCGCCGGCCTATCTGCCGTACTACACGACCTCGCAGGGGACTTCCTTCGCGTGCCCGCACGTCTCGGGCGTCGTCGCGCTGATGCTCGAAGCCAACCCTCTGCTCACGCCCGACGACGTGGTGACGATACTTCGTCAGACGGCGAACCCGATGCCTTTCGACGAGCGCGTCGTCGGCGCGGGCTACGTGGATGCGCACAACGCCGTGCGCGCGGCGATGGGGCTGACCTCGGTGCCGCACGCGTTCGACCTGATTCCCGACGACGGCGGCGCGGAGATTATCGACCCGGCGGGCGACGCCTTCGGCACGGGCGCGCAGGACATACAGTCGGTGGACTTCGCCTACGACGCGGCCAACCAGCAGATCGTCTACACGCTGACGCTGGCGAACGCGGGCGAGCGTTTGCAGAACAACGCGTGGACGGTCAGTTCGGCCTTCAACGGCGTGACGGTCTTCGTCTCGGCCAACGTCTCGGAGACGGGCGCGCTCGCCTACGAGTACGGCCACTACGAACAGCTTCCGAACGGGACGAACAACCAGGTCGGCGACGGCGCACCCGACTCGGGCGAGGTCGTCGGCAACCAGATCGTGATTCGCGTCGCGGTGTCGAAGATTAACGCGGTCGCGGGCGGGAACATCGTCGGCACCACCTCGACGGGGACGGGCTCGAACGCGCAGATATTGCTCGGCACGTCGGCCACGGGCGGGCTTTTGCTCAGCTCCGACACGGCGTCGGGTTCCGACTTCGTCGTGCAGTAGAGACGGCTTGCCGCGAGGCACCGGCGCGGAGGGCAAGCCGTGCCGGTAAGCCGCGCGGTTCGGGGCGCGGTTCGGGTGAGGCCCTTTCGGGGGAACGGGGCTTCACCCGAGCCGCCAACGTGAAAGGAGACAGTACCGCGAGCGGTGGCGGGCGGGTGCGCGCTGCGAAGCAAGACCCGCCCGAAGTAACAACGACCCGCTCATCACCGTTCGCGGTACTGATGTTTTCAAAGAGGCAGTCGTGAAGCGGCAGAGATTCTTTCAGGTGATTCTGGCGGTCGCGCTCGGCGCCGCCTGCGTCACGATGTTCGGGGAGTAGGGATGTGGGTTCTTCACGGGGTTGTTTGGGGCTGGAGCTGCCGGCGGTATCGTGGCTCACCCACCCCGCCGGACGGGGCGCGCGTGGCGCGGGTCAGTGCGCGCGTCCCGGTCAATTTTTAGGCCGGTCGGGCGAGGGCGGCTGGCACTGCGCGACGCGGGCGCGGCGGATGCGGACGGGGTTCTTCGGCTTCTCGCCGTCGAGTTCGCCTGCGGCGATCTTGTCCACGAAATCCATGCCGGCGCGCACGCGCCCGAAGGCGGCAAAGGTGCCGTCGAGGTGCGGCGAGTCGTTGAGCAGGATGAAGAAGTGCGTCGTGGCGGCGTTGGCCTCGGCGGGGCGCGCGAGCGAGACGACGCCGCGCAGGTGCTTGACCGGGTTCGGCTCGTCGGGCACCTTGCGCGAGGCGCGGCGGATAAGCTCGTTCGTCAACGTCTCGCGCGTCGCCACGTTCCCGCCCTGCACGACGAAATCTTTCACGACGCGGCTGAAGGTCGTCGTGTCGAACGCGCCCGTGGCGACGAGGTTGAGGAAGTTGCGCGCCGACTCGGGCGCGGCCTCCGACAGCACCTCGATAACGATGTCGCCCGCCTCCGTCTCCAGCGTCACGCAGCGCCCGGCCATCTGCTCCGGCGTCATCTTGTCGAAAGGCTCGGCCGCGGTTTCGGCCTCGCCCGCCGGCCGCGCGTTCTTCTTCGTCGCCGGGGGCTCGGGCGTCTGCCCGGACTGCTGCGCGACGGCCGCGGCCGAGAGGCACGCGACGCAGAGCACGAGCCGGAACAGTCGAGTTGAAAACGACACGCTTAATCTCATCTCTTTGAAGAGTAGTAGGCAGTTGAAAGCAGTTTGAGAAGCCCCGGCGGGGCGGCACGTTTATAGTCTCGTGGAATAATTTCAATCCGAGCCCCGTCAGGGGCGACATCCACATGCCGCCCCTGACGGGGCTCGATTTTTAATAACGTCCGTAGGCTATAAACATCCCGCCCCTCCGGGGCTCACTGCCTACTGGCTACTGGCTACTGGCTACTGCCTACTTCCTACTGGCTACTGGCTACTGCCTACTGGCCTTACTATTGCCCGGCCACGGCCTTGAGCGACTCGTCGCGCTTGGCCTTGAACTCGGTGCCGGGCTTCCACTCGGGGTACTTGTCGCCCTGCGCGATGCGATAGCCGACGGCGAGGAGGAACTGCGCGTCCTCGACGGCGCCGGACAAGTCCCAATCGGGTTTTATCTCGTCCGAGGGCTTGTGATAGTCCTTGTCGGTGTACTCGTCGCGCTTCTGCTTGCTGAACTCGGGCGACTTGCCGATGTACTCGGTGCCCGTGTCGGCGTAGAAGGCGGGCACGCCGATCTTGGCGAACTCGAAGTGGTCGGAGCGGTAGTAGAAGCCCTTCTCGGTCTCGGGGTCGGGCTTAACCACACGCCCCTGTGCCGTCAAGATATCGCGCGCGATGTCTTCGATGGTCGTGTTGCCCTCGCCGATAAAGACGACATCCTTCGTGCGCCCCCACTGGTTCGCGCCGTCGATGTTGACGTTGGCGAGCGTCTTGGCCGGCGGGTAGAGCGGATTCTGCGCGTAGTACTTCGCGCCGAGCAAGCCCTTCTCCTCGGCCGTCACCAGCAGGAAGATGGACGTGCGCTTCGGCGGCGTGGGCAGCTTCGTCAGCGCCTCGGCCAACTCCAAGACCTGCGCGACGCCCGAGGCGTTGTCGATGGCGCCGTTGTAGATGCCGTCGCCCTGCGCCTTGTCGTCCTTGCCGAGGTGATCCCAGTGGGCGCTGTAGACGACGTACTCGTTCTTGAGGGCGGGGTCGGAGCCTTCGAGCTTCGCCACGACGTTCTGCGAGTCGATCTTACGCAGCGTGTTCTTGACGCGGAAGGTCGCCTTCGCGTTCAGGGCGACCGGCTTGAACTCCTTCGTCGTCGCGGCCTTGTGCAAAGCGTCGAAGTCCTGCCCCCCGGCCGCGAACAGCTCCTTCGCCTTATCCAAAGTTATCCACGACTCGACGCCGACGCGCCCCGCATTGTTGTCGGGCGAGACGATGTCGAAGTTCTCGCGCCCCCAACTGCCCGAGACGACCTCGAACGGATAGCCCGCGGGCCCGGTCTCGTGGACGATGACGGCGGCGGCCGCGCCGCGCCGCGTCGCCTCCTCGTACTTGTACGTCCAGCGGCCGTAGTAGGTCATGGCCTTGCCCTTGAAGACGTTCGCGTCTAACTCGTTCGGGTTCGACGCCGAGGGCACGGCCGGGTCGTTGATGAGCATGACGATGGTCTTGCCCTTCACGTCCACGCCCTTGTAGTCGTCCCAGCCGTACTCGGGCGCCGTCACGCCGTAGCCGACGAAGACCACGTCGGAGTTCTCGACGTTGACCTGCGGCTCGTAGCGGCGCGAGACGGCGACGTAGTCCTTGAGGTTCTCAAGCTTCATCTCCTTGTCGCCGGCCTTGAACGCGGCCTCGGGCTGCGCGATGAAGCCCGCGAGCGGCACCTTCTGCACGAACGTGCCGTCGGGGTTGCCGGGCTTGAGGCCGAGACGCTGAAACTGCTCGGTGGTGTACTTGACCGTCAGCCGCTCGCCCTCCGTGCCGGGGCCGCGCCCCTCGTATGCGTCGGACGAAAGCTCCTTGATGTGACGCATCATGTCGTCGGCGTTGACCGAATCGAGCGCGGGCTTCAGTTCCGCGGGGAGCCCCGTGGCGGCGGCGGTGGGCGTTGGAGTGGTCGCGGCCGTGTTGTTCGACGGCGCGGTGGTCGTGCAGGCGCCCGCGCATAAGAGCAGGGCGGCGAGCGCGAGGGTGGCAAAGAAGATTCTGTTCATCGTCCGTTTTGCCTCGCTTAAGATGGGAAGTGTGTGCTGCCGAACGTTACGCCGCGCGCCGCGGCGAAGTCAAACGCGCCGGGGCGTGGAGAGGGCCGGGCCCTCTGGACTTCATCCCGTCCGTTGGACGCCTCCGTCCGTTACAACGGGGCGCCGCGTGAGTTACAATTTCGGCCGCCTCGGCGGGAGCCGCCGCGCCGAGTGAGTTCTCTGCCGGAGCCCGCGGCCGTCCGTCCCCGGCGCCGCCGGCAGTCCCCTGTGGTACGAAGGAAATGAAATCCCCTACACTTCTCCGCCGCCTCACGACGCACGCCTGCGTCGCAACGCTGCTGCTCACTTCCGCGACGCCCGCGCCCGCGCAGCGACGCCGCCGCGCGCCGTTGACGCCACGCCCGCAGGCGCAGACGCCCGCGCGACCCGGCGCCACGCCCGAGGCCACGCCGCCGCGCGCGCAGGGTCAGACGCAGACGCGACGCGCCGAGCCCGACCTCGCGGTCGAGGAGATGCTGGCCGCCGACAGCTACACGGTCTACCTTGAGCTGCGCAGGGTCGGCACGCTCGTGCGCGCGGAGGAGGTGAAGTCGGCCATCGCCTCGCTCAGGCTCATGGCCGGGGCCGAGGCGAAGCCGGTCACAGACCTCTACGACTTCATCTCCGTCAACGCGGAGGCGCTGGGCGAGTCGCGCGTCGTCGCGGCCTTCCTGCCCGCGCGCGCAGAGGTGCCGCAGGCGCTCATGGCCGTCGAACTGGAATCTTCGGAGGCGGCCGTCGCCTTCGAGCCGAAGCTGCGCCGGATGCTCGGCGCGCAGGTGCCGCAGGTCAAGAAGGCCGTCGCGGGCTCCGCGCCCGCGCCCGTCGTCGTCCCCAAACCCGAGGCGGGCGCGCGCGCGCGCGGCGCGACCAAGCCCCCTGCGGCCGACTTCGTGCTGAAGCGCGCGGGGCGCTGGCTGCTCGCGGCCGAGTCGTCATTCACCCTCAAGCGCCTGCGCGGCGAGGAGAGCGAGCCGAGCCTCGCCGACAGCACGCGCTTCCAGTCCGTCCGCGCGCGCTTCGCGTCCGACTCGCTCTTCGTCTACGTGGACTCGAACGTCGCTCAGCAGGGCTGGGCGCTCCAGATGCAGAGGTACGAGGCGGAGCGTGCGGCCGCGCCGCCGCCGCCGGGTGAGACGACGGGCACGGTCGTGGATGTCTCGACTTCGGGCGCCACCATCACCGAGGCGACGCCCGAGCCGGTGCCCGAGGCCCAGCCCGAGGCTCAGCCCGAGGCCCCGCCCGTGGATGATGCGGCCCTCGCCGCCGAGATGAGCGAGGAGGAGCGCGCGACCTCCGACGCGGACGCGCGGGCGCTCGCGGAGTTTGAGGCGGGGAAGTCCCAGCCGCCCCCGCCGCCGAGCGAGGAGGAGGTGGCCGTGATGGGCATGGGGCGCGTGCTGCGCGGGCTATGGGGCGGCGTGCCGCGCATCCCCGGCGCGTTCGCGCTCGGCGCCGCGCTCGACCGCGGCGCGCTGGCCGTCCGGCTCGCCGTCGAGAACACGCCCGACGGCACCATCTCCCTCATCCCCTTCCTGCCGAACATCGTCTCGGGCCCGCCCGTCACGGGCGAGACGGCCGCGGTCGCGCCCGCCGACGCCGAGGTGTTCGTCGCCGGCTCGCTCGACTGGACGCAGGTCTACAACTCGACCATCGGCGCGGCCTCCGTCAGCCCCATGTCGCTGCTGACCGCGGGCAACACAGAGGACGGGGGCGAAGCCAACGCCGAGCGGCAGCCGACTGTGGACGAGACCATCGCCGCCGTCGAGAAGCTCTTCGGCTTCAAGTTCAAGGAAGACCTGCTGCCCGCGCTCGGCAACGAGGTAGCCATCAGCCTGCCGCTCAACACGGGCGACTTCGGGCTCGGCCGCCCGCGCGCCCGCGGGGATAAGAAGGAGGAGGAGCGCGAGGCCGAGCCCGGTTTCCTCTACATCGCGTCGCTCAACAACCCCGTGCGCGTGCGCGAGATTCTGCCGCGCGTCCTCGTCGTCTTCGGCTTCGCCTCGCTCGACACCCCACAGCGCACCGAGCGGCGCAAGGGCTTCGACATCAACACCCTCGGCGCCGGCGACGGGTTCACCTACACCATCATCAACAACTACCTCGTCGCCGGGGAGTTGAAGGCCGTGCGCCACTGCGTGGACTCGTTCGAGTCCCGCCAGACGCTCGCCTCCTCGAACACCTACCGCGACGCGACCTCGTGGCAGGCCAAGCAGAAGCTCCTCCAACTCTACCTCTCCGACACCGTCCTGAAGTCCACGCTCGAAGAGACGCAGAAGCGCTCGGGCGGGAGCACCGACCCCGTCGTCCGCGCGCTGCTCGCGCAGTTGGAGGCGGCCGAGACGGCGCCCGCCTCCTACGAGGCAACCAACGAGGGCGATGTCGTCGTGCACCAGGCGCGGCTGCCCATCTCGCTCGTGCGCTCCTACGCGCTCGCCATCGCGGTCGCGGCCCGGGACGCGCCCGTCCTGATGAACGAGTCGATGGCGGTCTACGCGCTCCAGCGCATCGCGGGGGCGCAGTCAACCTACAAGGACGACCGGAAGAAGGAGCGCTACGCCACCATCGAAGAGCTGGTGGCCGAGGAGCTTCTGGAAAAGGCGTTCTTTGAAAACATGGAGTACAAGATCGAGCTGGAGGTCTTGGGCGACAAGTTTGAAATCTCGGCCACGCCCAAGTCCTACGGCAAGACCGGCCGCCGCTCCTTCTACCTCGACAACACCGGCACCGTCCGCGCCGCCGACCACAAGGGTCAGCCCGCGAACGCGGATGACCCAGCGGTGGAGCAGTAGGCCGTGGGACAGTAAGGCAGATGGCAGTAGGCAGGTGTTGGGTGTTAGGTGTTGGGTGTTGGGGTTAAGAGAAGGTTCTTACCCAGCACCCAACACCCAGCACCCAACACCCTCTTACCCGCCTACTGCCATGTGCTTTTATATGAACGGACAAAGTCTCCAGGAACTCTACGCGCCGGGGAGCGCGTGCTTCGGGTGCGGGCCGGCGAACGAGCGCGGGCTGCACGTGCGTAGTTTCCCCTCGGGCGAGGGCGATGAGGTCGTCTGCGCGTGGCGCGCCGCGCCGCAGTACGAGGCGTTCCCCGGCGTGCTCAACGGCGGCATCATCGGCGCGCTGCTCGACTGCCACTCGAACTGGGCCGCCAGCTACCACCTCATGCGCCGCACGGGCGCCGAGCGCCCGCCCTGCACGGTCACGGCCGACTACTCCATCAAGCTGCTGCGGCCGACCCCGACCGACGAGGTGCTGCACCTTTCGGCGCGCGTCGTCGAATCGACCGACGAACGCGCCGTCGTCGAGGCCGAACTCTCCGCCAAGGGGAAGACCTGCGCCACCTGCCGCGGCACCTTCGTCGCCGTCCGCCCCGGCCACCCCGCCTACCATCGCTGGTGAAGGATGAAGGTGTTGCTGTTCTTCGTCCCGGCCTGAAATTCGCCCGCCTTAAAGTCAATTATTTCCTTACTTAACAAGTTTGACGGAATGCCTGGCTGACTAAGTACGAAGATTTTCGTTGACAGTACGAACTTCTTCGTAGTAGGTTGTCGGCGACTTGAGTCTGCGGTGAGGTATTGCGCAATGCCTGAAACGGAACTGCCGCGCCCGACGGACGCGGAACTGGAAATCCTCAAGGTGCTCTGGCGGCGCGGCCCCAGCACCGTGCGGGAAGTCTTCGAATCATTCGGCGAGAGCAAGACGACGGGTTACACGACCGTCCTCAAGCTCATGCAGATCATGGCGGACAAGGGCTTAGTCGTGAGGGACGAGAGCGAGCGGGCGCACCGGTACGAGCCGGCCGCGCCCGAGGACGAGACGCAACGGCGGCTCGTCGGCGACCTTCTGCGGAAGGCGTTCGACGGGTCGGCGAAGAAGCTCGTCATGCAGGCGCTCTCGACCGAGCGCGCCTCGTCCGAAGAGCTGTCGGAGATCAGGCGGATGCTCGACGAGTTGGAAAGGGGGGAGCGTTGACGATGGAGACGACGCTGACGCTCAAGTCTCTGCTCGACGCCGCGGGGTGGGCGCTCGTGCACTCGCTGTGGCAGGGGGCGCTGGTGGCCGCCCTGTACGCGTGCTTCGCGGCGCTCGTGCCGCGGCGGGCGGCCGCGCTTCGTTACGCGGGCGGGGTGGCGGCGCTCCTGCTGCTGCTCCTGCTGCCCGTGCTGACGGCGGGGCTCTCGCCGCACGCGCGGCGCGACCTCTTCGCGCGCGAATCCGTCCTGCCGGAGGGGGCGTGGGCGGATTCGTCGGGCGCGTCGTCGCGGGGGGCGGGGGGGGGCCAGCCGCCCCCCGGGCCCCCCCCCCCACGCGCGGGGGCGGCGGGGGCGGGCCAGCGGCCCCCGGCGCCCGCCCCGCACCGGGCTGGGTCGGGGTGGGGCGTGGGCCCCCCGGCGGCGCAGGGGCGGGCCCGGGGGCCGGAGCG
>JBEVJD010000622.1:0-15392 GCA_040510435.1 Pyrinomonadaceae bacterium
CCCGGGCGCGCCCCCCCCCCGGGGGCGGGGGCGGCCCCCCCCCCCCCGCCCGCCCCCCCCCCCACGCCGCATTACCGTAGCGACTTGAACGCCTCGCGCAGCTCCGCCGTGAAGAGCTGCGGCTGTTCCCACGCCGCGAAGTGGCCGCCCTTGTCGAGCTTGTTGTAGTGGATGAGTTTGGGATACGCGCGCTCCGTCCAGCTCCGCGGGGCCGGATAGAGTTCGTCAGGGAAGACGCTCACGGCGACCGGGATGGAGACGCCTTTGGCGTTGAAATACCCTTTGCCGAAGTATTCCCAGTAGAGACGGGCGCCGGAAAGCGCCGTGTTCGTCAACCACGTGATCGTGATGTTATCGAGGATGTCGTCGCGCGTCAGGCCCTCGGACTGCCCGTCAAAGACGCGCACGATGAGCTCATAGCTGCGCGCGTCGTGATCGAGGAAGTAGGCCGCCAGGCCGACGGGCGAGTCCGCGATTCCGTACAACGTCTGCGGTCGCAGCCCCATCTGGAACCCGTAGGCGATGCCCTTTTGATAGACGAACTGCAAACGCTCGTAAGCGACCTGCTCGTCGGCCGAGAGACCCGTCGGCGGCGGCGCGCCGGAAAAGGCCGCTGCGTCAATGTCGGCCGGAAAGATGCCGGGCATGTTGGTGTGAATGCCGAGCAATTCGGGCGCCGCCTGTACGCCCATCTGGTCGACGATCACCGCGCCCCAATCGCCGCCCTGCGCCACGAAGCGCGTGTACCCGAGGCGCTTCATCAACTCCACCCAGGCACGCGCGACGCGTTCGGGCCCCCAGCCCGTCGTCGTCGGCTTGCCGGAGAAGCCGTAGCCCGGTATCGACGGCACCACCACGTCGAACGCCTCCTCGGCACGCCCGCCGTGCGCCGTCGGGTCGGCCAGCGGGCCGATGATTTTCATCTGCTCGACGATTGAGCCGGGCCACCCGTGCGTGACGATGAGCGGCAGCGCACCCTCGTGTTGCGAGCGGACGTGGACGAAGTGGATGTCGAGCCCGTCAATCTCGGTGACGAACTGCGGCAGGCCGTCGAGTGCCGTCTCGCACTTGCGCCAGTCGTAGTCGGTCGCCCAGTAGCGCGCGAGTTTCTGCATCGTCGCGAGCTGCACGCCCTGCGACGCGTCCGCGACCGTCTCCGGCTCAGGCCACCGTGTGGCCTCGATGCGCCTGCGCAATTCGGTCAGTTCCTCTTCGGGAACATTCACGCGAAATGGACGAATGACGGTCTTGTCGGTCGCCGGCTCGCCGCCTTGTTCTGTGGCGACGGTTCGAGACATTTTACTGGCGGCTGTTTGAACACTCATGGCAATCTCCTTTTCTGTTGAACCCTTCAGGGTGGCGATCCGATTCGACCGGATGCCGAAACGCTCGGTTCGGCGCGGGCGAGAGACCACGACTCAGCGAAGCGATTTGAACGCCGCGCGCAGCTCCGCCGCGAACAGCTCCGGGTACTCCCACATCGCGAAGTGGCCGCCACGGTCGGCCTCGTGGAAGTAGATGAGGTTGGGGAAGGCGCGCCGGGCCCACGTCTCCTGTGCGCGAATGACCTCGTCCGGGAACACAGTGATGGCCACCGGGATTTTGATCTCGGCGGTCTTCTGCGCGGTCGCGCTGACGAGGCTGGTTCCGCGGTTCTCCCAGTACAGCCTCGCCGACGAGGCCATGCTGTTCGTCAGCCAGTACAGTGAGAAGTTGTCCAGCACGTCGTCTCTCGTCGGCGACTGCCCGGGGTCTTTGCCGTACGTCCACTTCGCGAACCCTCCGTGCACGAGCATCCACCCCGCGAGGCCGGCGGGCGAGTCCGTAAGGCCGTAGCCGACGGCCTGCGGTCGCGCGCCCATCATCACCAGATAGGACAGTCCCCCGTTGCGGAGGTACGCTCCGAAGTCGTTAATCGCCGAGCGTTCCTTCTCGGAGAAGGCCGAGGTAGGCCCGCCGCCGAGCGCCGCTTCCACCTCGGGCGTCAGCACCGCCGGCAGGTTGGTGTGGATGCCGAGCAGACCCGCGGGCGCCTGCCGCCCCATCGCCTCGGTGACGCCCGCCCCCCAGTCACCGCCCTGCGCGACGTAGCGCGTGTACCCCAGCCGCTTCATGAGTACGTCCCACGCACGGCCGATGCGCTCCAACCCCCAGCCCGCCTCGGTTGGTCGCTCCGAGAAGCCGAAGCCCGGCAGAGACGGAATCACCACGTCGAAGGCGTCCTCCGCCCGGCCGCCGTATCTGGTCGGGTCGGTGAGCGGGCCGACGAGCTTGATCTGCTCGAAGACCGAGCCCGGCCAACCGTGCGTGATGATGAGCGGCAGCGCGTTCGGGTGACCGGAGCGAACGTGGATGAAGTGGATGTCCACGCCGTCGATTCTCGTCTTGAACTGCGGGAGTGCGTTCAACTTCGTCTCGGCCTTCTTCCAGTCGTAATCCGTGCCCCAGTAGCGAACAAGCTCCTGTAGCTTCACGAGCTGCGCGCCCTGCGAATAATCCGGCACCGTCTCCTGGTCGGGCCAGCGCGTCGCCTTCAGACGGCGGCGCAGGTCTTCGAGCGCCTCTCGCGGCACGTTGACGCGGAACGGGCGGATTGCCTCGCCATCGCCCGCGAGCGCCCTCAACGCGCCCCGAGCCTGTGCGCCCGTCCGGGCGGACTGCTGCGCGTGCGCGGCGGCGGGCGCCGTCAGACAGACCGCCGCCGCCAGGAGTGCCAAGAGAAGTCGCGGGAGCAGGCCGAGCGTGCGCGTGATATTGGACTTGGCATTGTGCTGTGCTTTATCGAATCGCATGGTCTGGTCTCCTTCATAAAAAGCCGTCCGCCGCGCGCACACGCTTCATGGTGTTGCGTTAGCGGGGGCGAGTAGACCACGAACTTGAAAGCGAATCTATTAGACGATGGTATCGGTCGATACCTTGGTATCAGTCCGCGCGGCGATGAGGAACGTTATAGCGGGTTGCAGACGGGTGCGACTCAAACAGAACCGCGAGCGGTAGCGAGCGGGTGCGTGCCGCGATGTGCGGGCCGCTCGATGACACTCCGACCCGCTCGCTACCGCTCGCGGTACTGTTCGGGCCGCACGCGGCGTAGGTCGTATCCAACCGCAAACCGCTATAGGGGAATCCACTCTCGGATTTGAAAACACACGAGCCCCGTGTGGACTGCGTGAGAGGAGTCCGCGGGGCTCGCTCAGGCTGACAACGAATCAGAAACCGTCAACTTCAATGACGGCTCGGGCGAACGCCTCCGGGGCTTCCTGCGGCAGGTTGTGGCCGACGCCGCCCTTGACGACCCGGTGCGCGTATTTGCCCGAGAATTTTCTGGCGTAAGCACTGGCGTCCGGGTGCGGCGCGCCGTTGGCATCGCCCTCGAGGGTAATGGTGGGCACGGCGATGACGGGAGCCGCGGCGAGCCGCTTCTCAAGCTCGTCATACTTCGCCTCGCCTTCGGCCAGGCCGAGCCGCCAGCGGTAATTGTGGATGACGATTTGGACGTGGTCGGGGTTGTCGAAAGAGGCCGCGCTGCGCTCGAACGTCGCGTCGTCGAAGTTCCATTTGGGCGAAGCGAGCTGCCAGATGAGTTTGTTAAAATCGCGCCGGTATTTTTCGTAGCCCGCGCGTCCCCGCTCCGTCGCAAAATAGAATTGGTACCACCATTCGAGTTCGGCCTTCGGCGGCAACGGCATCTGATTGGCTTCAGGGTTGCCGATGAGATAGCCGCTCACCGAGACGAGCGCCTTGCAGCGCTCGGGCCAGAGCGCGGCCATGATGTTGGCGGTGCGCGCCCCCCAATCGCACCCGCCGATGATTGCCTTCTCGACCTTGAGCGCATCCATCAGCGCGATAATGTCGCTTGCGAGCGCCGACTGCTGACCGTTCCGGAAAGTTTCATTGGCTAGGAAGCGCGTCGTGCCAGAGCCGCGCAAGAAAGGGACGACCACGCGGTAGCCCTTCGACGCCAGCAGCGGTGCGACATCCGAATAGCTGTGGATGTCGTAGGGCCAGCCGTGCAGGAGCATTACCGGAGGGCCGCCCGCGGGGCCGGCTTCGGCATATCCGACATTTAAGACGCCGGCATCTATCTGTTTCAGTTCGCCGAACGACGCGTGTGTCACCGGCTTAAGCGCGGACTCGGCTGCCGGCCTTGTCTCGCCGGCCTGTACTAGACCCGAACCGCTCAAGCCGAACGGGGCGGCGGCGACGGTCATGGCCGCGACGCTGATGAAGCGGCGGCGCTGACGGTTAATTTCTTCAGACATATTCCTACCTCTTGTTCGATGACTTGTGGTAACTCCGCCCTAGAGCGGTATGCGCCTCCCTTTACCAAACGTTGAGAGGCGGGCAGCTCGTAGTCGGGGAAGACCGCCCCCGGAACAATGTCGGCTCGCATCTGTGACCTGCCTTCTTCACATCGTCAGAACGACGCGGAACTGCGCGTCGCCGCCGAGCATGCGCGCGTAAGCCTCCGCCGCTTTTTCGAGCGGGTACGTTTCAATCATGGGTCGCACGCCGGATAGTTCCGCGAAGCGCAACGCGTCCTCGCTGTCACTCGGTGTCCCGGAGGCCCAGCCTTGAATCGTTCGACTGCCGAAAATAAGCTGTGTCGGCGTGACCTCGATGGGGGCAAAGTCAGCCCCGACGACCATGAGCTTGCCGTTCGGCCCCAGCCCGTCGATCAACTCGGACATCGCTTTCGAGCTGGGGGCCGTCGCCAGAATCACCCGCGCGCCGCCCATCTCTTGCAACGCCTCTGCCGCGTTCGTCGCCCTGCTGTCGATGTACACGCTCGCCCCGAGCTTCTTCGCGAGCGCCGCGTTCTCGGGGCCGCGCCCGACGGCCGCCACCCTGTAACCGAACTTGCTCGCGAATTGAATCCCGAGGTGACCCAGACCTCCGACGCCCTGCACCGCGACGAGGTCGCCGGGGGACGCGCCGCTGTGCCGCAGCGCGTTGAAGGTGGTAACTCCGGCGCAGAGCAGCGGCGCGGCTTCGGCGTCGCTGAGACTTTCCGGTATCGCCGCCAGCGCCTCCGCGGGGGCCGACATGTACTGCTGGTATCCGCCGTCGTAGCTGATGCCCGCAATTTTATGATTTTGGCAGTTGCCGAAATCTCCGCGACGGCACGCGGCGCACGTGCCGTCGTGACCGCCGTGCCAGCCGACGCCGACGCGCTGCCCCTTCGTCCACCCGGAAACGCCCGCGCCCACCTCGTCTATCACGCCGACGACTTCGTGTCCCGGGACGCGCGGATACTGTATGCCGGGCAAAGAACCTTCTTTCGTCAGCACGTCGCTGTGGCAGACGCCACAAGCCTGCACCTTGATGAGCACGTGCCCCGCATCCGGCTTCGGAATCTCGCGCTCGACAATCTGGAAATCTGCCCCCGGCGCAGGAACCTGCGCCACCTTCATCGGCGCTGCCGCAAATTCTGTCGCTGCCATCACTCCTCCTTATCCGCCGTCTGTCAACGCGCCGCCGTCTCAAGCAGAAACTCGATCTTTGCGTCGAGTTCCCTCGTGACCGCGAGAGCGGGCCGAAGACGGCGGCGGCGCGTGCTCTGGTCGTGCACTGAAATTTTTCGAGTTGAATGGTCTATTCTTCCTTGCTGAAAAACTGTCCGCTTCACGCCTTCAATCCATTCGGATGCGGTGACGTGCGGGAGTAGACCACGGGCGTGAAGGCGCGTCTATTAGACGAAGGTATCGGTCGGCATCTTCGCGCCGGAGAGAGGGATGGGCACGTGATTATTGCCGGCGCGGGCCGAGACTGGCGCTGCCGTCGGGCACAGACCGATACCAAAGGATGATAGACATTCGCAGGTAACTGGGGCTAGCATGCGCCATTTAGGGCCGCGCGGAATGTACTCGCGTTTAGAACAGGCATGGAAGTGCAACTCGAACATCCCGCCGAAGAGATCAAGCGCCTTCGACGTTGCGTCAACGATCTGGTCAGCGTCGTCGCCCTCCCCGCCACTTGGGGCGGCGGCGAGCCGGCCGAGATTGTTCGTGCCCTGACCGAAGCGCTCCTCGGCATGCTCAGTCTCGACCTCGTCTACGTACGGTTGGGAGTCGCAGTCAGCGAGGCGCCCGTCGAGATGGTTCGGCTCGCTCAACCGGGAAGCCCGACGGCCGTGCCGCGAGAGGTCGGAGAGTTGTTCGACCGCTGGATGGGAGATGACCCGCAAAAATGGCCCCCGTTCGAGCGGCACAATGTTGGGGGCGAAGACATGACGCTCGTGCCCCTGCGGCTCGGGCTCCGGGGCGAAATCGGCATCATCGTCGCGGGGTCGCGGCGGGAGGATTTCCCGCGGCAGACCGAGAGCCTTGTCTTGAGCGTGGCGGCCAATCAGGCGGCGATGGGGCTGCAACAGGCACTCCTCCTGAGCGAGAGGAACCTCAAACTGCTCACGGATATCGACGACCGGAAGCGGGCTGAAACTCAGCGCGACCGCACCATCGAAGAACTGCGAACCCAGCAGTCGATGCTCAGCGAAAGCGAGCAGCGTTTCAGGGCCATTTTCGACGAGGCCGGCACCGGCATCACCCTCGTCGATTTGCAGCAGCCCGAGACGCCGATCCAGAACAACCGCGCGCTCCGAACAATGCTCGGCCTCAGTCAGGAAGAGCTCGGCTTCTTCGAGACGTACGACGAGCTGACCGCTGCCGCCGACCGCGAGGCCGACGCCGCCACGTTCCGAGAGCTATGCGAAGGCAGACGTGACGGCCTCCGCCAGGAGAAACATTTCATCCTCCGAGACGGCAGCTCCGTGTGGGCGAACGTCATCTTCACGCTGTTGAGGGATGCCGCGGGCCGCCCCCGGTTTGTCATCGCCATCCACGAGGACATCACGGAGCGCAAGCGTGCGGTCGAGCGGCTTCAGACCAAGCAGGAGTTGATCGACCTCGCGCAGAAGTCCGCCCGCGCGATGGCTTTCGACTGGTACATCCAACAGGATATCAACGTCTGGTCGCCCGAGCAGGAATCGTTGTACGGCTTGCAGCCGGGCAGCTTCGACGGGACGTTCCAAGGCTGGAAGAGGCTGATCCACCCGCCGGACTGGCCGCTCCTGCTCAAGGCCGTCAAGCACGCGCACGAGACCGGAGAAGTGTCGGTGGAGTTCCGCGCCGCGTGGCCCGACGGCAGCCTCCACTGGCTGGCGACGAACGGTCAGATGTTTTTCGACGGGCAGGGTAAGCCGTTTCGCATGGTCGGCTTCACGTCCGATGTCACGCCCCGAAGACTTGCCGAGGAAGAGCGTCGCCGCAGCGAGGCGTTCCTCGCCGAAGCCCAACACCTGAGCTCGACCGGCAGCTTTTCGTGGCGCGTCGAGACGAACAAGATTACGTGGTCTAAGCAGGCTTACCACATTTTTGAGCTTGACCCGGCCGTGCCCATGACGCCGGAGCTAATACGCACCCGGGTTCACCCGGAGGACATCCCGTTGTTCGACGAGGTGTTCGAGCGGGCGCGAGCCGCCGTCAGCAATTTTGAGTTTGAGCACCGGCTGCTCATGCCCGACAGTTCGATTAAATACCTGCACGTGATCGCTCACAAGACCCGAGACCAGGATGGCGAGCCGGAGTACATCGGCGCCATTCAGGACGTGACTGAGCGCCGACGCTCGGAAGAGGCGCTCGGCAATCTGCGGTCGGAACTCGCGCACGTGTCCCGGGTGGCGACGCTGGGAGCCTTGACGGCTTCGATTGCTCACGAAGTCAACCAGCCACTCTCGGGCATCATCACCAACGCCAGCACCTGCCTGCGGATGCTGGCCGCCGACCCGCCGAACGTAGACGGCGCGCGCGAGACCGCCCGGCGCACGATTCGCGACGGCCACCGCGCGTCGGACGTAATCACACGTTTGCGCGCGCTCTTCGGCAAGAAGGGCGCCACGTCCGAGCCGGTGGATTTGAACGAGGCGACGCGTGAGGTGATAGCGCTGTCGTTGAGTGAGCTTCGGAGAAAACGGGTGATTCCACGGCTGGAACTGGCCGACGACCTCCCGCCCGTCACGGGCGACCGAGTCCAGCTTCAGCAGGTCATTCTGAATCTGCTCTTGAACGCCTTAGACGCGATGAGCGGCGTCGAGGACTGTCCGACGCCGTTGGTCATCCGAACCGCACGAGACGAAGACGAACGCGTGCGCCTGAGCGTGCAGGATGCCGGAGTCGGCTTCGACCCACAGGCGGCGGAGAGACTGTTCGAGGCGTTCTACACGACGAAGAATGACGGCATGGGGATCGGCCTCTCCGTCAGTCGCTCCATTATCGAGAGCCATCACGGCCGCCTGTGGGCGACACTCAACGACGACACTGGAGCCACTTTCTCATTCTCTATTCCTCACGCATCCGAGGCCGCGACTGACGCCTCCGGCGTCGGCGAAGTCCTGACACCTGCCTCGACGGATGCGGAGCGCGTCAAGGGGGATTCGTGATGGTCATGCGCCAACTCATATCCGTCGTCGACGACGACGAGTCCGTGCGCGAGTCGCTGCCCGACCTGCTGAGGGAACTGGGCTTCGCGGCGGAGGCTTTCTCTTCGGCCGAAGAGTTCCTCGCGTCTGATTGCCTCGGCCAGACCAGATGCCTGGTTCTGGATGTCACCATGCAGGGCATGTCCGGCCCCGACCTTCTACAGGAATTGACGCGCCTCCGGCGGGAGATTCCAATCGTCTTCATCACCGCCCACCGGGACGAGGGCGTCCGCCCGCGCCTGCTCGAACGCGGCGCCGTGGAATGCCTGTTCAAGCCGTTCAGCGATACCGCTCTGCTTGAAGCACTCAACGCGGCACTTCGCGTAAGCCGACCTGTTACCGAGAAGTGAGGGGACAGAATGAGCAATCAATCACGTATCCGCGTCCTCAGCGTCGATGACCACCCGCTGATGCGTGAGGGCATCGCCGCCATCATCAACAGCCAGCCGGACATGACCATCGTGGCGCAGGCGGCGAACGGCTCGGAGGCCGCCGAAATGTATCGCTTGCACCTCCCGGATGTCGCCCTCATGGACTTGAGACTCCCCGACATGAGCGGCATCGACGCGCTCGTCCGCATCCGCGCGGAGTTCACGGGCGCGCGCGTCATCATGCTGACCACGTTCGAGGGAGACGTTGAAATCCAGCGGGCGCTCAAGGCGGGCGCGCGCGGTTACCTCCTCAAGAGCACCCCGCCCAAAGACCTCGTCGAGACGATCCGCCACGTGCACGCGGGGCAAAAAGCCATCCCGTCACACATCGCGGCGCACCTCGCGGAGCACATGGGCGACGAGTCTCTGACCGAACGCGAGGTGGAAGTCCTCCGGCACATCGCGGAAGGAAACCGCAACCGCGACATCGCCGAAAAGCTCTTCATCTCGGAGGAGACCGTCAAGGTTCACGTCAAGCACATCATGGATAAGCTCGGCGCCTCAGACCGCACGCAGGCGGTCGCTATCGCCGTCCGCCGCGGCATCATCCAGTTCTAAAAGTCCCACGCCCGTCTCGACGCCCTCCATACCACGATAGTGGTACCACCGCCTTGCATCTACAGTGGTAGGGGAAAAGCCTCCTATCTCGGGATGCGCCCCGCGGCCCTAATCGCGCATAGTGTGACCCATAGACAAAGCCTCGCCGGATGCCAACGTGAATAATGTGTCAATGCTGAAGGGAGAGTAGTAAATGCCGTTCGTCACCGTCGGCCGGGAGCAGTCCGGCAACGTCGAAATCTATTACAAGGACTGGGGCGCGGGCCGTCCCGTCGTCTTCAGCCACGGCTGGCCCTTGAGCGCCGACGCCTTCGAGGATCAGATGTTCTTCTTCGCCTCGCGCGGCTACCGCTGCATCGCGCACGACCGCCGCGGCCACGGCCGCTCGACCCAGACCTGGGAGGGCAACGACCTCGACACCTACGCCGACGACCTCGCGAAACTCGTCGAGGCGCTCGACCTGCGGGACGCCATCCACGTCGGCCACTCGACGGGCGGCGGCGAGGTCACGCGCTACGTCGGCCGCCACGGCACCGCGCGCGTCTCGCAGGTCGTGCTCGTCAGCGCCATCCCCCCGCTGATGCTCAAGACCGAGGCGAACCCCGGCGGCCTGCCCATCGAAGTTTTCGACGAGATACGCGCCGGGGTGCTCGCAGACCGTTCGAGTTACTTTATGGAACTGTCCATGCCCTTCTACGGCTTCAACCGGCCGGGCGCGCAGGTCTCCGAGGGTCTGCGCCAGTCCTTCTGGCTCCAGGGGATGATGTGCGGACTGCCCGGCGCCTACGACTGCATCAAGGCGTTCTCGGAGACCGACCTCACCGAAGACCTGAAGCAGATAGACGTGCCGACGCTCATCCTCCACGGCGACGACGACCAGATCGTGCCCATCGCCGCCTCCGCGCTGCTCTCGGCAAAACTGGTCAAAGGGGCCGTGCTGAAGGTCATCCCCGGCGCGCCCCACGGCATGTGCTCGACCTTGAAAGACCAGATCAACGAAGAGCTGCTGGCCTTCTTCCAGCAAAGCAAGGGCGCGGCCGCGTAGCGGAAACGAAAGCCGCGCCGAAGAGGTTCTTCGATGGCCGCGTTGATTACGCGGTGACAGCGCCCGAGCGGGTGTTCTGACTTATCTTTAAGAGTGTGCGGGAGGGTCGTCATGTCGCAAGTTTGGTCGGGCGCCGGCAGCGCGAGCAGTTTGGGCCGGCACATCCCCGAAGCGGTGCCCGCACCGGGCGGGCGCCTCATCGCGAGGGCCCGCGGCGGGCAGGACGAGCTATTTCGACCTCGCCGGCAAGAACCCCGGGTCGATGCGGCGATGTCTTCGGCCACGCCGCAGGATAAGCCGATTGTCTTCGTCGTCGACGACGACATCTCGGTGCGCGAGTCGCTGGAACTGCTCATCGACTTCGCGGGCTGGAGGCCGGAGACGTTCGCGTCCGCGCGGGACTTCCTCGCCCGCCCGCGCACCCTGACGCCGAGCTGCCTCGTGCTCGACGTTTCCCTCCCAGACCTCAACGGCCTCGATCTACAGAAGCTCGTCGCCGCCCGGACAGATATGCCCGTCATCTTCATCACGGGTCACGGCGACATCCCGATGACGGTGCGAGCCATGAAGGCGGGGGCGGTCGAGTTCCTGACCAAGCCGTTCGACGACGAGGTGCTGCTCGGCGCCATCCGGCAGAGCCTAGAGCGCAGCACCGACGCACTCGGTCACGAGGCGGAGGTACAGGCGCGGCGCGACTGCTACGAGTCGCTCACATCGCGCGAACGGCAGGTCATGGCGCTGGTCGTCTCCGGCCTGTTGAACAAGCAGGTCGGTTTGAGGCTCGGCATCAGCGAGATCACGGTCAAGGCGCACCGGGGCCGTGTGATGCAGAAGATGCAGGCCGACTCGCTCGCCGACCTGGTGAAAACGGCTGAGAGGCTCCGCCTCGCACCCGCGGTCAATCTATAAGGGCGCCTCTTTGTAGTGGTTTCATTTGGGTGGATATCCGACGGGATTTAACCACAGAGACACAGAGACACGGCTTGAACACTGCTTCAAGTCTATAGCTGTGTCTGTGTGTCTCTGTGGTTAATCTTCTTCATCTTCGCTCAAGTGAGGGCCGCTTCGGGGGGGCGTGGAGTGCTCAGTTCGGAAGGCCACGTCGGCGGGGACGGACAGCTCTAACTCAGTGCCCGTCGCAGTGCGGCCGCGAACTTTGAAACGCCCGCCCATTCTTTCGGCTCGCTCCTTTAGTTCTTCGAACCCGCCGCGCCCGGCCGTCGGTATATGTTTGGCGCCGGCCTCGCCTTCAGACCTGACCTTTACGCGCAGGCGGCGCCTGCCGTACTCCAACCTGACCTCGACGTTTCCGGTTCCCGGATGTTCGAACGCGCGGGCCAGGGCGTCGCGGCCGATGCGGTATACGTCGTCGCTGATGAGCGGGTGCAGCGGGCGCGGACGGCCTTCGACCGTAACGCGATAGTCAATCCGCTTGGCGGGGCCGAACTCTCTCGCCACAAGCGAGAACGCCTCAGCCAGTTCGGGCGTGGCGCCTTCGTCGAAGCGGAGCCCTTTGAGCGTGTTCCGGCCTTCTTCGATGACGCGGCCCATCAAACGATGGATGTGGCCGAGCGGCGCGCGCGCGTGCGAATCTGCGGGCAGGCCGTCCACGACGACGTGCAACTGCATCGAGACGCTTATCACGTCCTGTAAGAAAGTGTCGTGAATCTCCTGCGCGATGCGCGTCCGCTCGGCAAGTCGCTCCTCGAAGCGGAGGTTGAGGTGCCTCGTCAGCCGCCGCAGCCTGTACCGGTACAGGGCCATCAGCGCGAGGGCGAGGAGCAGCCCGGCCGACGCGCGAAACCAGCCCTTCTTCCAGAAGACTACGTCGCCCGGCACGAAGGTTAGCGCGACCACCCCGCCTCCCACTTTTGGCAGTTCGTCAATTTGTGCCGGGGGGTTGTAGTCCTCCTCCACGAGGAGGGCCGCGTACTCAGTCCCGAGGTGCGTCGAGTTCTTCCAGGTCGAGTCCGGACGGATGTCGGTGAAGGGGCGGTCTGCGTACGGCTGGACGTACCAGGCGCCGCTGCGCGCGTACAGGACGATGCGCCGGCCGTCGCGCGCGCCGACAACACGCCCTTCGATGTCGTCGAGCTTCTGCGTCCCGCCCTGCTCCGCCATCGGGACGCTGCTGAACTCGACGGACGGCGCGCCGCCCGCCTGCCGCCCGCGGCAACCGCCCAACGGAAGGACGCAGGCGACGAGCAGGAGAAGTCCCTTGAGCAGCAGGCCGGTGCGCCGCACGCGCCCCGGATGCGATGTGTGCGTAGGTTCGGTCACAGGCTGCGAACGACCTCTGCGACACTATGGGCGACTCCGGCCCGGGGCACATCACGAGATGGAAGATTTTTTGACTACCACTAAGGTGTTAGTGAGGATTATTCGTTCACTTCGCTTTCGTCCCTCCGCCGCCATCTGCGTGGGACGAATTTAGTGAGCCGACCCGAGCCGTCACGTGCGACGTAAGACTTGAACGCTACGTCGCCGGGGATAGAGAGCCGCACCTCCGTCCCCTCGCCCGCGCGGCTCGTGACTTCGAGTTCGGCGCCGAAATCTTCCGCGCGCTCGCGCATACCGGAGAGGCCCCAGTGGCCCGAGCGACCCGAGCTGAGCACTTCGGGGTCGATGCCGGCGCCGTCGTCGCGGACGCTCAGGCGCAGACCTTTGGCCCCGTAGTCGATCTCCACCTCCACTGTCCGCGCGCGTGCGTGGCGGAAAGCGTTTATCAGCGCCTCGCGCCCGATGCGGTAAAAGCCGTCGCGGACGAGAGGGTGCAGAGGGCGCGGCTGCCCCGTGACGGTCATGCGGTAATCAATCTCCTGCCACGAGGCGAAATCGTGCCGAATGGCGGAGAGCGCTTCCGCGAGGTCTGTCGAGTCGCCGGCTCGTGACCGCAGCCCCTGAACCGCCGTCCGCCCCTCTTCGACCACCTGCGTCATCAGTTGCAGCACCCTGCTCACCAAAGGTTTCGCGGGCGAAGTGTCGGACAGTTGGTCGGCGGCGACGTGGAGTTGCATCGAGGCGCTGAGGACGCCTTGCAGCAGCGTGTCGTGAAGGTCTTGGGCGATGCGCGTCCGCTCCGCGAGCCGTTCCTCGAAACGCACGTTCAGGAGCCTCGTCAGCCGCCGCATCCTCACGCGGTAGAAGGCGAAGACCGAGAGCCCTGCGGCCAGCACGCACGACAGTCGGAACCACCACGTCTGCCAGAAGGCGGGCTCGATGTCGAACTGGATGACCGACTCCCGCCCGTTCCAGACGCCTTCGCTGTTGCTCGCCATCACGCGGAAGCGGTACGAGCCGGGTTCGAGGTTCGTATAGACGGCCTCGCGCGCCGCGACGGGCTCGCCCCAATCCTGGTCGAAGCCGTCGAGCCTGTACCTGTACCGCACGCGCCCGGGGACGTTGAGACTCAGACCCACGAAGCTGAACATGATTCTTCGAGTGGCGCCGGGTAAGCGAACCGCCCCCCGCACGTCTACGGCGCTGCCGTCGGCGGTGATGGCTTCGACGTGCGCTATCGCGGGGGGCGAGTCGTTCGCGGCCCGCGCTGGGGCGATGACCGACAGGCCGCGGCTCGTATAGAACCAGACCCGCCCGAGCGCGTCCGCGGCGACGGACTTGTACCGCTTCACGCCCTCCGCGCTGCGCAGCCCGTCGGCCAGCCCGAACTCGCGCACGTCGGACGCGTCCAGCGCGCCGCCCTCCAACTTGTCGCGGCGGACGCGCAGGACATGCTTCGAGGTCGAGACCCAGAGCCACCCATTTCCGTCCGCGGCGAGCCCGAGCACCGGCTCGCGCAACGCTTCGGGCACTTCGCGTGGAACCTTCACCTGCCCGGCGCGGACGACCGCGACCCCTTCGTCGGTGCCGACCCAGAGCGCGCCCGTCGAATCTTCTGCGAGGCTGTTTACCGCGCCCGGCGGCAGCCCGTCGGCGCTGCCGTAAGTTCGCCAACGGTCTTTCGAGAGCACACTCAGCCCGCTCGCCGTCCCGAACCACACCGCGCCGTCGGAGCCTTCGAGGATGGCGAGCACAGAGTTGGACGCCAGCCCGTTGGCGTTCGTGTACGTGGTGAACGCGCCGTCTTTGAGCCTCGTGACGCCGCCGCTCAGAGTCCCCGCCCACACGGCCCCGTCACGGCCGAGCGCCACCGCGTAGACGCTATTCTGCGCGAGCCCGTCGGCCTGCGTGTAAGTCTCGGAAGAGAACGCCTCGCCGTCGTACTTGAGGCGGGTGAGCCCCCCGCTCCTTCTCCCGACCCACAACCCTCCCGGGCCGCCGGTCACCGAATAGACCACGTCGCGTTCGAGCCCGCCCTCCTTCAAGGGCACGAACCGCCCGCCCCTGCCCCAATAAAGTCCGCCGCTCATGGGGGCGAGCCACGCGTGACCCTCGGCGTCTACGTGGACGGCACCGCCCTCCGGCGGCAGGCCGTCGGGCGGCGGATAGGTCACGAAGGCGCTGTCGCGCAGGCGCTCTAAGCCCCTCGTACTTCCCACCCACAAACTGCCTTCGCGGTCTTCGAAAATGGCGTTCACCGCCGCCGCGTCTTTAACGCCCTCCTCAAGCGCAGCAGCCCCGCCGTCGTTCAGACGGAACAGTCCCCGGCCGGTGCCCGCCCACACGTTCGAATCGCGGTCGGCGAGTAAGGCGAGCGCTTGAATGCGGTCGAGCGGCGCGGGCGCGCCGGTCGGATTTGTCCCATCGCCGTTCAGCCTGACGACTCCGGCGTCGGTGCCGACCCAGACCTTACCGTCCGCGGCGGCCAGAAGACTGTTGACCTTCCGGTCGGGTAAGCCCTGCACTTCGGAGACCTGCCCCGCGCTCATGACGAGGATGCCCGCGTCCCGCGTCCCCATCCAGATTTTGCCGTCGGCGGTCGCCG